>CAZPEY010000078.1:0-9373 GCA_964585665.1 uncultured Polyangiaceae bacterium
CAAGCTCGTCGCCGAGGCCGGCGTCGGCACGATCGCCGCGGGCGTCGCCAAGGCGCACGCCGACGTGATCTTGATCAGCGGCCACGACGGCGGCACGGGTGCCTCTCCGCTCACCTCGATCCACCACGCGGGCGCGCCGTGGGAGCTCGGCCTGTCCGAGACGCAGCAGGTGCTGCTGCTCAACAGCCTGCGCAGCCGCGTGCGGCTCCAGGTCGACGGTCAGCTCAAGACCGGCCGCGACGTCGTGATCGCGGCGCTGCTGGGCGCCGAGGAGTTCGGCTTCGCGACCGCTCCGCTGGTCGCGGCCGGCTGCATCCTGATGCGCAAGTGTCACCTCAACACCTGCCCGGTCGGCGTGGCGACGCAAGATCCGGAGCTGCGCAAGCGCTTCCCCGGCACACCCGAGCACGTCGTGCACTACATGAGCTTCGTCGCCGAGGAGGTGCGTGGGCTGATGGCGATCCTCGGCTTCCGCACCGTCGAGGAGATGGTCGGTCGCGTCGATCGACTGCGGCCGAGAAAGGTGATGCCGAAGCAGGGGCGCGAGAAGGTCAAGCGTCTTGACTTTAGCGAGGTGCTCTATCGGCCGCGCGGGACCGAGGGGCAGATCGCCTGTCAGACCGAGCCGCAGGATCACAACCTGTCGACGGTGAAGGATCATGAGCTGATCGCGCGCGCGCTGCCGGCGCTCGAGCGGCGCGAGCGCGTCGAGATCGACGTCAAGCTGCGCAACTCCGACCGCGCGACGGGAAGCATGCTGTCCGGTGAGATCGCACGCCGGCACGGGCTGCCTGGCTTGCCTGACGACACGATCGTCGTGCGCGCCCAGGGGTCGGCGGGGCAGAGCTTCGGCGCGTTCGCGGCACCGGGCCTGACGCTCGAGCTCGTCGGTGACGCCAACGACTACGTCGGCAAGGGGCTCTCCGGCGGCGTGCTGGCGATTCGACCTCCAGCGCTGTCACCCTTCGCCGCCGAGGAGCAGGTGATCGTCGGCAACACGGTGCTGTACGGCGCGACCTCGGGACGTGCCTTCTTCAACGGGCGCGCGGGCGAGCGCTTCTGCGTCCGCGCGTCGGGCGTTCGGGCCGTGGTCGAGGGCGTCGGGGATCATGGCTGCGAGTACATGACCGGCGGCGTCGTCGTGGTGCTCGGCTCGACGGGGCGCAACTTCGGCGCCGGCATGTCCGGGGGCATGGCCTACGTGCTCGACGAGGACGAGCGCTTCGCCCGACGCTGCAACGGCGAGCTCGTCGAGCTGTCGCCGCTCGGGGGGGCGTCGCTCGAGGAGCAAGAGATGGTCAAGCAGCTCGTCGAAGAGCACGCTCGCCGCACCGGCAGCGCCAAGGCCAGGCGCCTCCTCGCGGACTGGACCGGCACGCTGTCGCGCCTGACCAAGGTGCTGCCGACCGAGTATCGCCGCATCCTCGCGGACCAGCGCTCGCCCGAGACCGCCGGCCGGCCGGGCGAGTCGCTGCTGCGCGTCGTGGGAGGTACGAGCCGTGGGTAAGCCGCGTGGGTTCATCGAGATCGAGCGGGTCGTCGCGGCGCACCGGGATCGGCAGGCGCGGCTCGCCGACTGGCAGGAGATCGAGCTGCCGCTCGACGAGCAGACGCTGCGCAATCAGGGGGCGCGCTGCATGGACTGCGGGATCCCCTTCTGTCACGGGGGCTGCCCGCTCGGCAACTTGATCCCGGACTGGAACGACTGGGTCTATCAGGGGCGGATGAGCGACGCGGCGCGAGCGCTCTACGCGACCAACAACTTCCCCGAGGTGACCGGGCGCGTCTGCCCCGCCCCGTGCGAGGCGTCCTGCGTGCTCAACCTCGAGGGCAAGCCGGTGACGATCAAGACGATCGAGCACGAGATCGCCGATCACACCTTCGAGGAGTCGCTGAGGCCGCAGCTGGCCACGGTGCGCTCGGGCAAGCAGGTCGCGATCGTCGGGTCGGGGCCGGCGGGATTGGCGTGCGCGCAGCAGCTCGCGCGCCTCGGCCACTCGGTGACCGTCTACGAGAAGGCGGATCGTCCCGGCGGCCTGCTGCGCTACGGCATCCCGGACTTCAAGCTCGAAAAAAGCGGACTCGATCGGCGCATCGCGCAGCTCGAGGCCGAGGGGGTCAAGTTCGAGACCGGCTGCGAGGTCGGCGTGACGATCGCGGCGGACGAGCTGTTCCGCAGGACCGACGCGCTGGTGCTGTGTGGCGGTGCGATGGCGCCGCGCGATCTGCCGGTCCCAGGGCGACACCTCGACGGGATCGTCTACGCGATGGACTTCCTGGTGCAGCAGAACCGCCGCGTCGCCGGCGACGACGTGCCGGCCGAGCTGGCGATCCTCGCCGACGGGCTCGATGTCGTCGTGCTCGGCGGTGGCGACACTGGCTCGGACTGCGTTGGCACGTCGCTTCGGCAGCACGCGCGGAGCGTCACCTCGCTCGAGCTCATGCCCCGGCCTCCCGACGAGCGCGCCGAGAGCAACCCCTGGCCCGAGTGGCCGCTCGTCTATCGCACCTCGTCGTCCCACGAAGAGGGTGGCGAGCGACAGTACAGTATCTTGACCAAAGCGTTTCTTGGCGACGGAAACGGCCACGTCCGCGCGCTGCAGGTCGTCAAGGTGCGGCGCGAGGGCGGGCGCTTCGTCGAGGAGCCAGGCAGCGAGCACGAGATCCCAGCGCAGCTCGTGTTGCTCGCCATGGGCTTCGTCGGCCCGGTGCGCAGCGGCCTGCTCGAGCAGCTCGACGTGGCGATGGACGAGCGTGGCAACGTCTCGACGATCCGTGGCGCGACGTCGGTCTCGGGCATCTTCGCCGCCGGCGACATGGCGCGCGGGCAGTCCCTGGTCGTCTGGGCGATCGCCGAGGGGCGGCGCGCCGCCGAGCGCGTGCATCGCTACCTGCAGTCTGCTGCGACCACCGCGGCGTAGTCGACCGATGGTCTATCGCGAGAGCGGCCGTCCCTGCCCCAGCTGCCACGCCGCGTTCTTCGCCGACGCGCAGTACGAGAGCGCCGATCGCTTCGAGTGCGGGAGCTGCGGCGCGCGCTTCGTCTCGTTCGCGCAGCTCCATCGTCGGGCGCCGCGACTGACCCAGGCCCTGATGATCTCCGCGTCCGCCGCACCGCAGCGGCCGCGCGCCTGTCCGCGCTGCGGGGAGCCGATGCGGATCACCGCACTATCCGACGTCCAGGTCGACCTCTGCCCGGTCGATGGCGTCTGGTTCGACAGCGCCGAGCTCGAGACCCTGGCGGGCCTCGCGGGGGACGCGTCGCCCTAGCTACCGCCGACGGGCGGCGAGCCGCTCGGCGACGAACTCGGGGAGCGCGCGCCGGCGGGGGTCGATGCCCGAGCGCGCGGCTGCCTTGGCCATGCGATCGGAGGAGCTGGCGATCGCCTCGTGGAGCTGCGGCGCAGAGACCGCGCTCGGCTCGCCGCCGCGATCCGGGGTGCAGTACTCGGCGGTGCCCGTCACGTAGGTCGTGCGACACGGCGTAGGGCGAACCGGGTAGATCTCGCAGGCACCCGCTTCGTTGAAGGGGCAGAGGTTGCCGCGTCGCAGATAGTCCTGGCTGGCGTTGCGGAACGCCTCCCAGACCAAGCTCTGGCCCGGACCGCTGGCTGCGGCGAGCAGCGCGTCGAGATTGGCCACCGAGTCCCCCGCGCCGGCGCGCCAACCCGCGAGCTTCTGCAGGAAGCGGGCGCGCGCCTCGGCGTGCTCTGGCTGGTCGAGAAAGTCGGCGATCTGCTCGGCCTCGGCGTAGGTGGCGCGGACGAGCGTGTTGCAGCACGCGAAGCAACCCAACTTGCAGGCAATCGTGTGCTCCCCTCGCGACTCGACCAGCGGCAGGAGGACGCGCAAGACGTCATCGATGGCGGCGTGTCCCTCGACCGCCGAGGCGCGCAGGTCGGCGCGGCTGCGATCCTTGGCGAGGCAGCAGCTCTTGTACTTCTTACCGCTCCCGCATGGACAAGCTGCTTGACGATCGGGAGCGGTCACGACGATGGCAAGGTCACGTCGAGCTCGACCCGAACGCTCGGCTTGACCTTGAGCGTGCCGAGCATCGCGGTGAACGGCTTGATGCGAAAGTCGGGCTGGTGGAGCTCGACGGCAGCAGAGTAGCGGCTGCCCTGCTGGCGCAGCGTCGTCGAGATTGGGCGGGACACGCCATGCAGCGTCAGCGTCCCGGTCACCTTGAGCTGCGCGTCGACCTTGGCGTCGAGCTCGATCTTCGGATAGCGCTTGGCCTCGAGCACATCGTCGAGCAGGTGCTCCTCGATGGTGCGTCGGTCGCGATCGCTCGGCGCGCTCAGATCGGGCTGGCCGTCCCGCATCACGCAGAGGACCTTGAGCGAGCTGGCCTCGAAGGTCGCGCGGACGCTCGACCGATCCTCCGAGACGCTCAGCCTCCAGCGTCCGACGCGGATCTTGAGGTCGTGCGCGACGGCGGAGAGCAAGCCCTCCTTGTACGAATAGACGATGCACTCGCCCTGGGTCTGGTCGACGTCGATCGCTGACACACGCAGAGACTAGCAGTATGCTGCGCGGCTGAAAATGAGCGCTGACGTTTTTGACTACATCGTCGTGGGAGCGGGCTCCGCGGGTTCGGTGATCGCGGGAGAGCTGGCGGCCGATCCGGACGTGCGCGTGCTGCTGCTCGAGCATGGCGATCACTCCGATCGCAACCCCGAGACCCTCGCCGCGGCTGGCTACAAGCACGCGTTCGTCAACGACCGCGTCATGTGGGAGCGCTTCTCCGAGCCGCAGCGCGAGTGCCACGATCACCGCCTGTTCATGGGCTCGGGTCGCGGCACCGGCGGCTCGGGGTCGGTCAACGCGATGGTCTACACGCGCGGTAGCAAGCATGACTTCGCCGAGTGGGACGTCGAAGGGTGGCGCTGGGACGACGTGCAGTCGACGTTCGAGCGCCTCGAGGCGACGCTGCGCATCAGCCAGCGGCCCCCGACGCAGTTCACCGAGACCTGCATCGCCGCCGCCGAGGAGGCGGGCTTTCGCTTCAGCCCCAACCTCAACGACGGCCAGCTCTCGGGGCGGCTTGGATACAACTGGATGAACATGGATGGCGCCGATCGTCGATCGGCGTACGTATCGTTCGTGCGACCGCGCGAGGGGCAGCCGAACCTGCGGCTGCTCACCAACGCGACGGTGCACCGCGTGCGGTTCGACGCCAACCGCCGCGCCACCGGTGTCGAGTACGAGCAGTCGGGCCAGCACCTGACGGCGGTCGCGCGGCGCGAGGTGATCCTGTCTGCCGGCGCGCTCGAGACGCCCAAGCTGCTCATGCTCTCGGGCGTCGGACCGGGGGACGAGCTACGACGCCACGGCATCCCGGTGGTGCACGAGCTCGCCGCGGTCGGACGCAACCTGATGGATCACCCCAACGTCCAGGTGTTCTTCGGCAGCCGAGAGCGCAACGACTGCAACTGGGCGCAGCTCTATGGCTTCCATCGCGCCAACCCCGACACGCCGCTGCCCGCCGGTGAGGCCGACACCTGCTACGTGTTCTACGCGGCGCGCTCGAGCTTTCGCGAGGGCATGATTCGGCTCCTGCCCGGCATCGTGTTGCCGCCCTCGCTGTATCGCCTTGGCTGGCCGACCTCGACGATCCGCGGCGCGATCAAGGGGCTGTTCGGCGTGCCCGGCGTCAAGCGCGCCGTCGAGCACATCTACGGCATCGTCGTGATTCTCGGCAAGCCGCTGTCGCGCGGCTCGGTGCGCCTGCACTCGGCCGAACCGACGATGCAGGCGATGATCGATCCCAACTACTTCGCCGATTCGCGCGACCTCGACACCCTGGTCAAGGGCGTCGGCCTGGCTCGTCGTGTCGCCAAGGCGTCGGCGCTCCAGCGCTACGGCAACTTCGAGCTCATGCCGGGCGCGTGGATCAACAGCGACGCCGGCCTGCGCAAGTTCATCCGCCAAAACGTGATGACCACCTACCACTTCTCCGGGACCTGCAAGATGGGCACGGGGAGCGATGCGGTCACGACGCCTGATCTGCGGCTGCGCGGAGTCAGCGGCCTGCGCATCGTCGACGCATCGGTCGTACCGTCGGTGCCGGTCTCGGCGATGAACGCGCCGAGCATGCTGGTCGGGCTGCGCGGTGCAGATCTCGTGCGCGAGACGTGGCGTCAGCGGCGGGATCAGCCGGGGCAGGCGACGGTTTGACCGCCGCCCTCGGGGAGTGGCGCGACTGGCGCGACGATCACGCTGGCTGGGCTGCGTCGCTGCAGATCTCGACGGAGGCGATCGACCTCTACGCGGCGTCGGACGTCATCGATCTGCACGTCGATAGCTTCATCTGGAACCGCATCGTCGGGTACGACCTGACGCAGCGACACCGCACGGGGCTCTTCAACGCGCGCTTCTACAGCCAGTGCGATCTGCCACGTCTCCGCGAGGCGCAGGTCCGTGGCGCGATCTGGGTCATCACCACCAACCCGCTGCGTCGGCAGAGTCGAAAGGGGCCGACCTTCTTCGCCAACTTCGAGCGCTTGCGCGGCATCCTGGCGTCGTGCGATCGGGACGTCGCGTTGGTGCGCACCGTCGGCGAGTACCGCGCCGCGCGCGCCGCCGGCAAACACGCGGCGTGGATCGGTGTACAGGGCGGCAACGCCTTCGAGAGCGACCTCGATCAGCTCCGGCGCATCCCAGATCGGCTGTTGATCCGGGTGACGCTGGTCCACCTGTCGAACTCACGCCTCGGTCACTCGTCGGCGCCAGGCGGCGGCAAGGCTGGCATGACGACGCTTGGGCGCTCGCTCGTCGAGGTGCTGAACGAGCAGCGCATCTTCGTCGATCTGGCGCACATCAACCGGCAAGGCTTCTTCGACGCGCTCGACGCGCACCGACGGGATCTGCCACCCATCGTCACGCACACCGGCGTCACCGGCGTGCACCCGCACTGGCGCAACCTCGACGACGAGCAGATCCGCGCCATCGCCGATCGCGGCGGCACGATCGGTGTGATGTACCAGTCGAGTTTCCTCGGCGATCCGTACTGGGGCGGGCGCGCGAGCCGCATCGTCGACCACCTCGAGCACATCCTGTCCATCGGGGGCGAGCACTGCGCGTCGCTTGGCTCGGACTGGGACGGCGCGATCATCACGCCCCGGGACATGCCGACCTGCCTCGAGCTGCCGCGCCTCGTCCAGCTCATGCTCGATCGCAAGTGGTCGAGCGATCGCATCGGGCGCGTCCTTGGTGGCAACTGGCTGGCGACGCTCGATCGCCTGCGCGGTGGCGATGGCGTTTGACTATTTCCACTCGCTGTCGAAGAAGAACCAGCGCATCTACCAGGCGAGCGATGCGGTGCGCACCGTCGAGCTCCCGGTCGAGGCGTTGCCTGGGTTGCAGGCGATCGCGGCGCGGCTGCAGCCGGTGCTGGCGGGCGACAAGCGCCTCCAGGTCAGCAAGATCGTCAACGAGCTCGTCTCGGCACTCTGCGCGGCGCTGCAGATCCAGCCGGTGCAGGTGGTCGTCCGCAACGTCCGGCCGAGCAGCCACGCCGGTGAGCTGCACGGCCTCTACACGCGGCACAGCGACGGGCGATGCAAGATCGAGGTCTGGATGCGCACCGCGCAGCAAGCGCGCGTCGTCGCGTACCGGACGTTCCTGCGGACGTTGCTGCACGAGGTCGGGCACCACCTCGATTACGTGCACTTCAAGTTTGGCGATTCGTTTCATTGCGAGGGCTTCTTCCGGCGCGAGTCCGATCTGGTGCGCAAGCTCGCGGCGCCGACTGCGCCGCGCAGCCGGAAGAAGGCGTCCGACGCCGCGCCGCCCCGCGCCGCCAAGCCGGCGCGCCCCGCACCGCCGCAGCTGAGCTTCGGTTTTTGAACGAGCTGCCGATCCTGTATCGCGACGATGGCCTCGTCGTCGTCGACAAGCCGAGCGGATGGGTGGTGCACCACGGTATGACGCGCGACGCGATCGCGTGCGTCGATGTGCTGGGTCAGCAGCTCGGCGCGCGTGTCTGGCCAGTACATCGCCTCGATCGCGGGACGAGCGGCGTGCTCCTGTTCGCGCTGCACGTCGATGCCGCACGGGCTCTGCAGGCGCTGTTCGTCGACGGTGTCGTGCGAAAGCGCTACTGGGCGATCGTTCGCGGTGCCCCGCCGCCCGAGGGCCTCATCGATCATCCGGTGCCCAAGGACGAAGGGGGCGAGCTCGTCGCTGCCCAGACGCGGTATCGGACCCTGGAGACGATCGAGCTGGCAGCGCGCGTCGATCGTCGGAACCCCGAGAGCGAACGCCGACAGCGCTACTCCACCGTCGCCGCAGAGCCGCTGACCGGGCGCTTCCATCAGATCCGGCGTCACCTCAAGCACCTCGGTCATCCCTTGATCGGAGACGCGAACTACGGGCGGCGGGAGCACAATCGCGTCTGGGCCGAGCGCTTCGGCTTGGCGCGCCTGGCGCTGCACGCCGAGTCGATCGAGCTCGACTGGCGAGGCCAGAGGCTGCGGGTGGAGGCGCCACGCGCGATCGGGCTCGACCGCGCGTGGATGGACGCCACGCGAGCAGCCGGTCAGCGACGGACGGAGGCCATCCCGCCGGGCGGATAGCGATCGCCCGACGCCGCGCCGCGCGGCAAGATCGTGTCGATCGCGGCCAGCTCCGCCGCGCTCAGCGTGACCGCGAGCGCGCCGACGTTCTCCTCGAGGCGCGTCCGCTTGCGCGTCCCTGGGATCGGAACGATGTGCTCGCCCTGCGCGAGCACCCACGCGATCGCGAGCTGCGAGGCGGTCGCACCCTTGCTTGCGGCGAGCTCCTTCAGCTTGTCGACGAGCTCGAGGTTCTTCCAGAAGTTCTCCCCTTGAAAGCGGGGCCAGTGCTGCCGCAGATCGTCGGGGGCGAAGTCCTCCGGCTTCTTGATCTCGCCGGACAGAAAGCCGCGACCGAGCGGGCTGTAGGCGACGAAGCCGATGCCGAGCTCCTTGCACAGCGGCAGCAGATCCTCCTCGGGATCACGCGTCCACAGCGCGTACTCGGACTGCAGCGCGGCGATCGGATGGACCGCGTGCGCGCGGCGTAGCGTCTCGGGCGCCGCTTCGGACAACCCGAGGTGTCGCACCTTGCCAGCCTTGACCAGCTCGGCCATCGCTCCGACGGTCTCTTCGATTGGCACGCGGTTGTCGACGCGGTGCTGATAGTAGAGGTCGATGTGCTCGACGCCCAGGCGGCGCAGGCTCGCGTCGCAGGCGCTGCGGACGTACTCGGGGCGACCGTTGATCGAGCGCGCCTGCGGGTTCTGCGGGTCGCGGACGATGCCAAACTTGGTGGCGAGCACGACGCGCTCACGCCGGCCGCGCAGCGCCTTGGCGAGCAGCTCCTCGTTGGCGCCCATGCCGTACATGTC
>CAZPEY010000078.1:9473-17923 GCA_964585665.1 uncultured Polyangiaceae bacterium
TTGCCTTCCTGCTTGTAGCGCCCGAGCGCATCCTCGTGCTTGCTGACGCGCTTCAAGAAGCTCGACAGCGTCTCGTCGTCGATCGTCTGCGCGCACTGTCCGAAGCCCTCGCGCTCGAGGTAGCGGGCGTTGAGCAGCTGCTCGAACTGCCCCTTGAGCGGGATCGCGAGCAGCGGCTTGCCGAGGTAGACGCACTCGCTCATCGTCGTGAAGCCGGCGCCCGCGACGACCGCGCGTGAGGTCGCCAGATCTTCGATGAACTGCGACTCGGAGAAGGGGCGGTAGCGGACGTTGCCCTCGATCTGATCTTCTTTGAGATCGCGGCGCATCCCGTAGACGCGACACTCGATGCCGCTGCGCTGTAGCACGTTGGCCAGATCGTCGAAGCCCTCGCCGGACTGGTAGACGAGGAGGTGATCGCCGCGCTTGGCGCCGCGCTTGGCGTCGAGGATCTCGGGGCGCAGGATGGACGGCACCAGCGTCGTGCGCTTCTTGCGCAGCTCCGGGTAGAAGAACGTCGTGATGATGTAGTGATCGCACCAGGGCAGCTTGGTGCGCACGAAGGCGCGCGTGAACTCGAACCAGGCGCGCTCCTCGCCGAGGATCTTCTTCTTGTGGCGACAGCGGTTGATGATCTGCATGTTGTCGACGGAGATGATCGGCAGCGCGTGCGCCATCGCGTACATGTGCGTCCACGACTCGAAGTCGCTGATGACCAGCTCGGGCTCGAACTGGCCGATGAGCTCGAAGTAGGCGGCGATGTTCTGTGGCACGCCGACCGTGCTCTTGGCCAGGTTCGACCACAGGGTCTTGCCCGGTCGCACCCGGTTCTCGTCGTAGACGATGTGCAGGCCGTGAATTCGGTTGACGCCCTCGAAGCGCTTCGACAGAAAATCCGCCGCACGTCCGGAGGACATGATCTTGATGTCGTGGCCCTGCTTCACCAGATGTTCGAGCACGACGCGGGAGCGCATCGCGTGCCCCATGCCTTCGCCGGTGACGCCGTACAGAATCTTCATGGCGGCAGAGTAGCAAGCCCATGGATTCGGTGCGTGCCAATTTCGGAACGAGCGTGCGACGGCGCATCTACAGCGAGGTGCTGCCGCTCGCGGAGCTCGGGCGCGACGAGACGCTGCAGGCGCTCGCGACGCGGCAGATCGAGCTCGTCGTTGCGGTGTGGCCGAGCACCCTCGCCGAGACTCTCCAGGTGGTCGGCCGCGCCGTCGATCGAGGCGTCGCGACCACGCTGTGGCCGATGCTCGACGATGACGACGGCCGCTGGGTCAGCGTCGAGAACGTCGAGCCCTACGCGGCGTTCGTGCGCGTCGTGGTCGATCAGATGGGGCAGAGCTGTCGCAGCTTGCTCGTCGATCTCGAGCCGCCGATCGGTCAGGTGCGCGCCTGGCTCGCCGGTCCTTGGCGGGCGATGGGCGCAAGGCCGCGCGGCTCGTTTGGCGCGGGGCGGCGCGCTCTCAAGGCGCTGCTCGACGAGCTCGGTGACCGCGGCATCGAGCGCACCGCGGCGGTGATTCCGCTCTGCGTCTACGATCAACCGCGCGGCCGCTCCTGGCAACGCCTCCTCGGCACGCCGGTCGACGGCATGCCCTTCGATCACGTCTCGGTGATGGCGTACACGACGCTGTTCGAGGGCTACTCGCGTGGGCTCCTCGGACGCAAGGACGCGCTCATGCTGCTCGATGACCTGTGCACCGCAGCAAGAACCAAGTATGGCGCCCGCGCCAGCATCTCGATCGGATGCTCGGGCACCGGCGCGATTGGCGACGAGCAGGCCTATCGATCGCTCGGCGAGCTCGACGACGATCTGCACCACGCCGTCGCAGCGCAGATCGACGACGTGGCGCTGTTCGATCTGCACGGTGTCCTGCAGCGACCCGATGCGGCGCGCTGGCTCGATCGCTTCGCGGCGCGCGACCTGCCGCGCGCGACGGCCGAAGCGGCGGTGCGCAGTCGTGCGCCGAGTCGACGCGCCCGCATCCTCGGCTGGCTGTTCTCCCAGTCCTTTGGCCAGCTCGACGACGAGACCGAAGAGCTCGGCGACGACCTGATTGGCAGCTAGGCGCGGGCCAGCTCGTCGAGCTGGTGCTGGATCGCCTCGCGCACCTCGGCGTCGAGCTCACGCACGAGGGCCTCGGGGATGGGCTCCTCGGGCTCGAACGTCCGCGGCGGCGTGATCGGCGATCCGATCAAGTAGCGCAGCGTGCCTGGCACCGGGATGTGCGGCAGCGGCCCGATGCCGAGACCCCAGGGCAGCGAGAGGTGAATCGGGAAGACGTCGGAGCGCGCGATCTCGTGCAGGCCGATCGCCTGCGCCAGCTTGCGGCCGTCGGTGAGCACGTAGAGGGTCTCGTGCGCGCCGACGT
This sequence comes from uncultured Polyangiaceae bacterium, assembly GCA_964585665.1. Taxonomy (GTDB): domain Bacteria; phylum Myxococcota_A; class Polyangia; order Palsa-1104; family Palsa-1104; genus CAZPEY01. The sequence goes on from CAZPEY010000078.1 coordinate 11,855, forward strand.
TGGCGACCGGCACGATGGGCGCGCCCGCGCGCAGCGCCAAGCGCGCGTACCCGACGCGGCCGCCGAAGCGCACCTTGAAGCGCTCGCGATACGGGCGCCAGGTATCGAGGTCGCCGCCCGGCATCACCATCAGATCTCGGCGCCAGCGCGTCAGCACCTTGAGGCCGAGGCCCGGCGAGGCGCGCAGCACCCCGCGCGTCGCGAAGTACGGCGCAGTGAAGCGCGTCGAGAAGACCATCTCGTGCGCCATCGGATGCAGCGGTCGCTCGGTGCCGAACTGCGCGTACCACGCCGCCATGAAGCCCCACACGTCGGGGATCGTCGTTCCCCCCGAGTGGTTGGAGACGACGAGCGACGCGGTCGTCGGAACACGGTGCAGCCCCTGTGCGTCCAAGCGGAAGTAGTTGAGTGGTCCGATGAATCGATTCACCCAGCGGAGCGTCGCTTCGACGGCGCGCGGATCGAAGTGGGCTGGATCTCTCCCCCAGTCGTGATCACCTTTCTGGGTAAGCCACCGGAGGATGCGGCCCTTGACTAGCTGCTCTTCGCTCATTTGGAGAATCGACGACGAGATGCTACACCAAACCCAGCAGAAGGGATCGTAATGGAGGCACAACCGCGCGTGTTGGACGCATTCGAACGGTGGGCGCACGTCCCGCTTCGACTCGCCGGCTACCGCAGCACCTACGTGCCCACCTCGGTGGGGCGCATCCACGCGCTCCGCGTCGACGGCAAGGGGCGCGGTCCAACGGTCGTTCTCCTGCACGGCTTCTCTGCTGCCGCGATCCACTACGTGCCGCTGATGCGGCGCCTCCGTCGGAGCGCGTCGCAGATCCTGGCGCTCGATCTGCCGGCGCATGGCCTCTCCGACTCCCCGCCGAGCGGCGCTGACGCGATCGCGCTGCGCCAAGGGATGCTCGAGGCGCTCGACGCGCTTCTGCCGGATCCGGCGGTGCTCTTCGGCAACTCGATGGGCGGCTTCGCGGCGCTGCAGTACGCGCTCCATCGCCCCGAGAAGCTGCGCGGCCTCGTGCTGTGCTCGCCGGCCGGCGCGATGATGAGCGAGGAGGAGCTCGCAGACTTCCTCGCGTCCTTCAAGATCGAGACGCACGCGCAGGCGCTCGACTTCACCGATCGATTGCTGCGGCCGGGCAACCCGATGCGTCGGCCTGTCGCGTGGGGTATCCGGCGCAAGTTCTCCGACCCGGCGATGACCGGGCTGCTGACGTCGCTGCGCTCGGAGGATCTCGTGACTCCCGAGCAGCTCGCGAACCTCCAGCCCAAGACGCTGATGGTGTGGGGCAAGCGCGACTTCATCCTCCCGTCGACGCATCGCGAGTTCTATCGGACGCACCTGCCCGAGCACGTCGAGTGGAGCGAGCCGGTCGACTATTCGCACAGCCCCTACCTCGAGAATCTCGATCAGGTGACCTTCCAGCTCCTCGATTTCCTCCGGCGCGTGTAGAACGCAGCCGTGAGCGGTCTCGATCTAGTCAAGCAGGTTGACGAGTTGGCGCTGCGAGCGCGCAACGTCGTCGACGGCGCGCTGTCGGGCATGCACCGCTCGCCGCACCACGGCGCGTCCGTCGAGTTCGCCGAGCACAAGGAGTACTCGCCCGGCGACGAGATCAAGCACATCGACTGGAAGGCGTACGGCAAGTTCGACAAGTACTACGTCAAGCGGTTCGAGGAGGAGACCGAGCTCGCCGCCTATCTGCTCGTCGATCGCTCGGGCTCGATGGGCTACGGCGCGGCGGGGAGCAAGCTGCGCTACGCGCAGATCCTGGCCGCGTCGATCGCACACCTCCTGCTGCGCCAGCAGGATCACGTCGGGCTCTTGGCGTTCGCCGATCGACCCGATCGGCTGCTGCCGGCGCGCGGTCGCGGCGATCACTTCCGCACCTTGCTCGGTCAGCTCGTGCGCCTCCAGGCCGAGGGGCCGACGGAGCTGCCGGCGCTGCTGCGCCAGATCTCGGAGCAGGCGCACCGTCGGTCGTTGCTCTTCGTGATGAGTGACCTGCTCGGCTGCGGCGGGCGCGAAGGGCGCGCCGAGGTGATCGGCCTGCTCCGCTCGCTGCGGGCGCGGCGCTTCGACGTCGTGGTGTTCCACCTGCTCGATCCTGACGAGCTCGAGCTGCGCTTCGAGGGCACGACCTGGTTCGAGGGGCTGGAAGGCGAGGAGCGGCTCCTCGTCGAGCCGGCCGAGCTGCGCGCCGCCTATCGGCGCGAGGTCGCGGCCTTCCTGTCGCAGTTTCGCGGCGCGCTCACCGAAGGCGACGTCGAGTACGTCGAGGTGCGGACCGACGCCGATCCGGTGGGCGTGCTGCGCGAGTTTCTGTCGAGCGCGCGGCGTCAGTCGCTCGCCAGGCCGCGGCGCTGACCATGAGCTTCCTCCAGCCCCTCTACGTCGCGCTCGTCGCCATCATCGCCATCCCGGTGCTCCTCCACCTGTTCGGTCGCGAGCAGGCCAAGCCGGTGCGCTTCGGCGCGATGGAGCTGCTGCGCGCCGCCCAGCAGGAGGTCGCGCAGAAGAATCGGATCCGTCGCTGGCTGCTGCTCGTCGTGCGCGCGCTCGCGATCGCGGCGATCCCGCTGGCGCTGGCGCAGCCGTACTTCCTCACCGCGACCGATGGTCCGGCCCTCGTCGGCGGTGTGCAGAGCGCGGTGATCGTGATCGACGACTCGGCGTCGATGGGCGCCGGCGAACGCAGCCCCCTCGTCGCTGCCCGCGCCGCCGCTCGCAAGCTGCTCGACGCGCTCAGCCCCGACAGCGACGTCGCGGTCGTGCTCGGCACGCGCGACGCCGAGCCGCCGATCAAGGATCTGCTGCGCGATCGCGCGCGCGTCGCGGCGACGATCGAGGCGGTCGCGCCGTCGAGTCGATCGAGCGATCTGCCGCAGGCCATCCGCCGCGCCAACCAGATCCTCGAGCAGGCGCCGCGTGCTCGACGCGTGATCTACCTCGTCTCCGATTTTCAGACCGGCAGCCTGCCCGAGACGATGCCGAAGTCGAGCGCCGAGATCGTGCCGGTCATCGTCGGTGACAAGGCGCGACACAACCACGCGATCACCGATCTGGTGATCGAGCCCGCGCCCGAGCTCGGGCCGCGCGCAGTGCGCATCGCCGTCGAGGTGGCGGCGTACGGCGACGCGGTGCGGGCGCTGCAGCTCGGCCTGCGCATCGACGATCAGCCGATCGCCCAGACGCCGCTCGACGTCGCGCCTGGGACACGTGAGCTGCGCAAGTTCACGCATGTGTTCGCGCCGCCCGAGGCGGGCAAGGCCGACGTGCACCGCTTGATCGCCGAGCTGCCACCGGACGGACTGCCGGCCGACGATCGCCGCTTCGCCGAGGTCGTCGTCGAGCGCGCCGTGCGTGTCCTGCTCGTCGACGGCGACGCGCGCACCCAGAAGCGCGAGGACGAGCTGTTCTACGTCGAGACCGCGCTGCGCTCGGCCGGTGGCATCGACTACGTGACGATCACGCCCGATCAGCTCACCGCCGAGCGCCTCGCCGCGGCCGACGTCGTGGTCCTGTGCAACGTGCGCGCGCCGTCGGTGGAGCTGCTGCAGCCCTTCGTCGAGCGCGGCGGCGGCGTGCTGTTCGCGATGGGCAGCAACGTCGATCCAGACGCGTACAACCAGGCGCTCGGCGCGCTCTTGCCCCAGCCGATCCAGGCGATGCGGACCGTCGCGCGGACGCGCGATGCGCGGCGCGACGGCGAGGTCGTCGAGTCGGGCGGCGCGCTGACCGCGGCCCGCATCGGGCGCGTCGACAAGGCGCACGCGATCTTCGGGACGCTCGGCGATCTGCGGCTCGACGAGGAGCTGCGCGCCGCGCAGTTCGGACGCTTCGCGCTGCTGCGTCCGACGGCGGAGCCGGCGACGGTGTTGATGGCGTTCGCCGATCAAGCGCCGCTGCTGGTCGAGCGGCGCATCGGCAAGGGCACCACGATGCTGTTCGCCTCCACCCTCGATCGCGACTGGAACGATCTGGTGATTCAGCCGCTCTTCTTGCCGATCCTGCAGCGCGCCGTGCAGCACCTCGGTCGAGTCGCGCAGAGCGCCGGCCCGGCGAGTGTGATGGTCGGACAGCGGGTCGAGCTGCAGCTCCCCGAGCGCACGAGCCGTGTCGAGGTGCGCCCTCCGACGGGCGCGATCGAGCGGGTCGAGCCCAAGGGCCTGGTGGCGACCTACGGACCGGTCGGCCAGCTTGGGTTTCATCAGGTGGCGCTGGCGATCGGCGACGAGAAGCTGCGACCGCGCGCCGAGCTCGACTTCGCGGTCAACCTCGACCCGCGCGAGAGCGACGTGACCCGGCTCGGCGACGCACAGATCGAGGCGCTGCTCCACCGCGACGGTGCCAAGATCGACAAGCCCGCCGACCGACGCGTCGAGCTGTGGCACGCGCTTGGGGCCGCGCTGTTGATGCTGCTCGTCGCCGAGTCGCTGCTCGTGCGACGCAAGTAGGGCGATTAGCGACGAGAATCAAGCTCGACGCGTTGTCGTCGCGCGGGTACGATCCGTCTCGAATGTCGGAGCGAGCCGCGAAGCAGCCGGAGGCGAGTCGAGCGTCCGCGGCCGCTCTGGACGAGGAGCCGCCGCTCGATCTGGCGCAGAGCGGGCGAGTGCTTCGTCGCAAGATCGCGATGCGGAGCGCCAGCGAGCCGGAGGGCGAGGCGGAATCGCCGGCCCGCGAGGAGGGCGCGGCCGTCGACCAGGACGAGAGCACCGAGTCCTCCGAGGCGGAGGCCAAGACCGAGTCGAGCGAGGCCAGCGAGCCGACGCGCGTCGATGCCAAGACCGCGCGCCGCAAGCTGCGGCGCCGCGTCTATCGCTCCGAGGACGGACAGAGCGGGGCCACGGCCGACAAGAAGGTCGAGAAGATCGACCCGACGAAGATCGATCCAGCGCTCGCGCAGCAGATCCTCACCGACGCCTTCGGCTCGCTCAAGAACATCGAGCAGGGCAACGTCATCGTGCTCGACAAGGCGAGCTTCATCGCGGCGTGGGACGCGATCTATGCACCGCAGAAACCTTGGGATCCGTATGTCCTCACCACCTACGGGGGACTCGAGGGGTTCCGCTACGGTGACAAGCAGTACATCAACAAGGATTCTCGCTCGGTGTCCCTGGCGACCGTCGTACACGAGATGCTGCACAAGAACGCGGCCGGCGACTTTCTGTCCTCGATGGGTAGCGCGATCAACGAGGGTGTGACCGAGTTGCTCAGCCTCGAGGCATGCACGAAGGCGGGCTTCACGACGGGCAACAACAGCTATCCGTCGCAGACCGGGATCGTCACCGCACTCATGGGCGCGGGCCTGGACTGGGACACGATCAAGTCGGCCTACTTCCAGGGCGGCGCGCAAACCAAGATCGCCTACTGGATCGGCGCCAATTGCCGCGGCACGTGGAGCGAGATCTATCGATTGCTCGAAGCGGGCGACTTCGACGCCGCAAAGACCAAGCTCAGGCCCAAGGGATGAGAGCCTTGATGTTCTGCGCGCTGGTGTCTTGCGCGGCACCAACGAAGCACGTCGTGCGAGACGCCCAACCAAAGGATGCGAGGCGAATGACAGACGCCGACAAACAGAAGTTCCGCCGTTCGATCGAGGAGGCGCTGATCGGCACGGCGGACGACGCGCGCCTGCGTCGTGCGGTCGCCGAGCTCGTCGAGGACGGCTGGGCCGAGGTCGTGCGAGGTGCGGATCTCGACATCGGCGAGACGATGCGCGAGTCGTGGCTGAGCACCGTCGACAAGCAACTCGGTGCCGATCGCGCGGCCGCAGTGGAGGAGATTCTCGTCGAGCGGCGCCTCAATCGCGCGCGGGCTGCCGCCTATCGACTCGGGTGCGAAGCCGTGGATCGTGCGCGGTCTGCGGCGGCGCTCAACGCCGACGCGCAGCCGATCGCGGCCGAACTGGCGTCGCTGCGTGCGGGAGTCGAAGCAGCGCGGAGCGAGTCGCTGCGCACCCGTCTTCAGCGCCTTCGGCAGGAGGCGCTGCTCGACCTCGAGTACGTGGCGGATGGCAAGGCGATGAGTCCGCGCCTCGGGCAGTACGCGGA
>CAZPEY010000079.1:0-17874 GCA_964585665.1 uncultured Polyangiaceae bacterium
ATCGAGTCGCCGGTGTGCACGCCCATCGGGTCGAGGTTCTCGATCGAGCAGACGACGACGACGTTGTCGTGCCGATCGCGCATCACCTCGAGCTCGTACTCCTTCCAGCCGAGCACCGACTCCTCGATCAGCACCTGGCCGCGGGGGGAGCACGAGATGCCGTAGAGCACTCGCTCGTCGAAGTCCTCGTCGCGCAACACGACCGAGCCGCCGAGTCCGCCGAGCGTGAACGAGGCGCGGATGATCGCCGGCAGGCCGACCTCCTTGAGCACCGCGCGCGCCTCCTCGAGCGAGTGGGCGAAGCCGGAGCGAGGCGTCGTGAGGCCGATGCGGCGCATCGCCTCCTTGAACTTGTGTCGATCCTCGGCCTTCTCGATGGTCTCGATGCGCGCCCCGAGCAGCTCGCAGTCGTACTTGGCGAGCACGCCGCGCTCCCACAGCGCGACGGCGAGGTTGAGCGCCGTCTGTCCGCCGAGCGTCGGCAGGATTGCCGACGGTCGTTCGCGCGCAATGATCGCCTCGACGACCTCGGGGACCAGCGGCTCGACGTAGGTCCGATGGGCCAGGCCCGGGTCGGTCATGATCGTGGCCGGGTTCGAGTTGACCAGGCAGATCTCGTAGCCCTCTTCGCGCAGCGCGCGCACGCCCTGCGTCCCCGAGTAGTCGAACTCACACGCCTGGCCGATGACGATCGGACCCGAGCCGATGATGAGGATCTTCTTGAGGTCGGTGCGCGCCGGCATGGTGTTACTTGGCCGGCTTCTTGATGCGGCCGTGGTTGTCGAGCCGAGAGCCCGGCCAGAGATCGTCGGCGTAGCGCTGGAACTCCTCGACGCGATCCTTGCCGAGCTCCCAGCCGTGCTCGGCGATCCCTTCGAGGATCCGGCGCTTGATGCGGCGGGACTCCTCGGTTGGCTTCTGGACGTGGGCGGCGAGCGGCTCGAAGGCGATCTCTGCCTTGGCGTGGTGGAGCAGCCCCTCGACCGCCGTGAAGCGCACGTTCTCGTCGACGTCGTCGAGGTAGGGGATGAGCGCGGCGCTGGCGCGATCGTCCTTGAGCTCACCCAGGAAGTGGACGAACTGCGCCTTCGGCTCGGGGTCGCGCGTGTACGTGTTGTCGTGGCGCTTGCACAGCTCCTCGACCACCGGCCACACCTTGCTCGCGTCGCTGATCTCGGTCAGCAGGCGCAGCGCGAAGGACAGCGTGTCCGACGAGAGCAGGTAGCTACGCAGCGGCGGGATGATCGACTCCCCGCGCGCCTTGAGGCGCTCGTAGACCCAGTTCTTCTCCTGCTCGTCCTCGATCGTCTTGTCGTAGCGCATCGAGAAGCGCCCGAGCAGCCCGAGGATCGCGTCGGGAGAGCCGTCCTCGTCGAGCGCCTCGAGCGAAGCCTGACGATCGAGGCTCTGTGCGTGCTTGTCTTTGACCCGCGCGCTGTGCTTGGCGCGCGCTCGGTTGGCGCGCCCTTCGGACGAGAAAAGGTCTTTCAGCCCCATGCGGTTGGCCTATATCATAAAAGCCCAATGATCGAACGAACTCATGAGCGGGCGCACCCCCGTGTGGCGGTCGACGCGTTCGTGCGTGTGGTCGGGGATCAGCGCGAGTACGTCTTTCGGACGCGCGATCTTTCGGAAGGCGGGCTCTTCCTGTTCACCCGCGTCGGGCACCTGTACCCGTTCTACGTTGGGTCCGAGCTGGCGATCGAGCTGTACGACTTCGATCAGGCCGTCCTCTTCAAGGCCAAGATCGTGCGCATCGTCGAGCGGGAGAGCAACGAAGCGGAGCGCTACCCGCTCGGCTTCGCCGCGCAGATCGTGGCGATCGACGAGCCGAACCGGATCAAGCTGGCGTCGCTGATCGCGCGCGCGCGCCGCGGCGATCCGCTCTACTAGGCTCGGTCGGACGGCGGCTCAGTCGTTGGCGGCGTCGACGGGCGCGGCCTGATCGTTGATCGTGCTGGCGTCGACGCCCGCGTCGTTGCCGCCGGGGCGCTCGCAGGTACCACCGACCTGCGCGTTCCCGGACAGCGGCAGCACGCACAGGAGCCCGTCGTCGCAATCGGACTGCACCTGGCAGCGCTCACCCACCCCCTGCTTGCAGGCGGTAGCAGAGACGGAGACCAAGAGCGCAAATCCAAGCACGGAGAGCTTCTGCAACATGCGCACTCCTATAGCATGCGACCCTGGCCGCACGAAAGATCTTCGGTCACGGGTCGAGCGGCTGGACGCAGCGAAAGCCAATCTCCGTCGAGCGCTCGTTCGGATCGGCGTACAAGCGCGCCGTGGTGCGTGCCAGGAACAGCGGCATGCGCCACGAGCCGCCGCGCACGCTGCGCGCCTCGCCGCTCGCGGGGCCCCTCGGGTTGTAGCGGCTGCTGCGCTGGGGCGACTCCTGCGCGAAGTAGTCCGCGGTCCACTCCGCGACGTTGCCCGCCAGATCGAGCACCCCGAACGGGCTGGCGCCCTTCGGAAACGAGCCGACCGGGGCGGTCAGCGCCCAGCCGTCGCTCGCGTCCGCCTGCACCACCGGCGTTGCGGACGGGGCGACCTGGCCCTCGACGGGCAGGAACCGCCCCAGGTTGGCGAGGCTCCGCTGCGGCTGGTTGCCCCACGGAAACAGGCGAGGATCGCCGCCGCGCGCGGCCCGCTCCCACTCTGCCTCCGTCGGCAAGCGGGCCTTGCGCCACGCACAGAAGCGCGCCGCCTCGCCGTGGGTGAGGTTGGTGACGGGGCGGTCCTCCTCGACCAGCCGAGGGTCGGTGGTGACCAACGGCATCGGATCGCAGGCCCCCGCGTGGATGCAGCGACGGTAGGCGGCGACCGTCACCTCGACCCGGTCGATGCGAAAGCCGCTGACGAAGACGCGCTCGGCGGGCCCCTCGGACGAGACGCGATCCGAGGTGCAGTTGCGCTCCATCTTCTTGCCGATCTGCTGGCGACACATCTCGAGCGCCTGGGACTGCTCGGCGGCGGTCGCGCCCATCACGAAGGTGCCCGACGGCACGACGACCATCTCCTCGATGGCGCGGCGCGCGACGACATACTGATCGGGGGGGAGCGGCGTCGCGGCGGCGACCTGGAGGACCTGGAGGGCGCGGACGAGCAGCAGCTCTCCGAGGAGAGCGAGCCGGCTACCTCGCGGCGACCTCACGGACAAGTGGTAGCAGCGTCGACGACCAAGTCAAACGTCGGCGTGCCGACGCCGGGGCCGACGAACGCTGCCAGCTTCTTGCAGAACAGGATGTCGCTCGCCGTGCCGAGGCCGGCGATCTGCAGATCGTAGTAGCCCCAGGTCAGGTCGGCGACCTTGATAAAGCTCGGCGTGCCTGGCGAGAAGCAAGCCGTTGACGTGCCGTCGAGGGGCACGGTCGGCGTCGTCACGTTGGTGACCGGCGTGCTGCTGCCCTTGGGCGTCATCTTGAGCTGCATCTTGTCGACGCTGGCCGCGGAGCAGTACGTCCCGTCGGCGCCCCAGTTCGGGACGAAGTAGTACGTGCCGACGTAGTCCTGCTTGAGGAAGTCCTCGTACTTGAAGTTGAGATCGAGGCTGATCGAGCCAGGGAGCGCCACGGTCTTCTTCTCGGACGCGATCTCGTTGGTGAGCGCCGCGCCGGTATCGTCGTAGAGGGTGGCGAAGAACTGGTACTCCCCCGCGGTCACCGGCGAGAAGTTCTTGGAGTTCTGGGAGCAGGGCCAGGTCTCCTCGACCATCGTCGGGCCGACGAGGCGAATCTTGGCCTCCTTGACCCCCAGATCCTTGCAGGACGCACCCACGAAGCCGGGGACCTCGTCCTTGAGGCGCGAGTAGAACGTCTGGACCGACGCCGTCGCGATGTTCTGGAGCTGGCAGCTCGCCGAGCAGTTGCTGCCCTGTGCGCCGTTCTGACTACCCTTGTCGCAGGTCTCGCCGGTCTCGACCTTACCGTTGCCGCACTCCGGACCCTTGTCGCAGCCGCCCAGCAAGAGCGCGGCAGCGAGCGCGGCAGCGACGGTCGCGGTGGAGGATCGGCGGATCACTGCAGGAGCCCCAGGTGCTTGCGCACCGCGAAGACCTCTTCGGTGACCGACGACCAGATGAGGTCGAGCAGCCGCTGGGTCGCGGGCAGCGCTCCGACCGGCGCGCTCTCAGAGGCGAGCATGCGCGCCGCCAGCTCGAGATCGCCGAGGAGCACGAAGCCGACGCGCGACGCGGTCAGATCCGAGGCGGCGAGCCAGCTGCCGATGATCGCCTCGGGCTTCTGCCCCGTGGCGCGCAGGCGCTTGGCGATCGCCGCGACCTGCTCGAGCTGCGCCGGCTGGAGCGCGCGGCGGAGCACGTCGATGGTGCGCGCGTGTTCCGGGGTCGCCGCATCACCGGCGAGCGTGAACACCGCCTCGAGGATGTGGGTGAGCTGGGGTGGCTGCGGCAGCAGCGAGCGCAGGAAGCGCTCGGGACGCAGGAAGGTGAGTCGTCGGGCCAGGTCGAAGTGCAGCTCGCGCTCGGACTTCTTGTCCGAGAGCAGCGGCTGGCCGACGAGGAAGACCGGCACGATGTTGCGACCGTCGATCGCGACCTGCACGACGAGCGGCTCCTTCTGCTCCGGGCGCAGATAGATCTCCGGCGCCGGCACTGAGAGGATCGTCGCGACGTACTTGAGGGCGCGCGCCAGGGGTCGCGGATCGTTCGGCTCGAGCGCTTCTTTGCGCTGCAAACCGAGGTTCTTGTGCGGCTGCGCCTGCGCCGCCGAGAGCACCGGCGAGATGGCGCTGAAGAGCGCGCCGATGAGTCGATCCTCGTCGGGGTGCGCGATCTTCTGCCAGAGCTCGTCGTTGAGCGGGCGGCGCGCCTGGACGAGCGGCCGCGCCTTCCACTCCTGGACGACGCGCTGATCGTCGGGCTCGCCCTTCTTCAGGAAGACGAGCGCCCACGACGCTGCGGCGGCGCGGTCGCGCTGCCCCGTCTGCAGGTAGGCGAAGCGGAGGCCCCGGTAGGACGGGATGCGCTGCTTCTCGGTGCGCAGCAGCTGCTGGTGCGCGGCGATCGCCTTGTCGAGGTGATCCGGGCCGCCCTCCAGGTAGAGGTCGGCGAGCTGGCGAGTGCGATCGAGGTTGGTCTTGTCGAACGACAGCGCGACCTCGAGGGCCGCGATGGCGCTCTCGCGCTCGCCGAGCCGCTCGAGGCAGATCTGACCGAGCGCCGACCACACGCGCAGGCGCTCGCCGTTCTTTCCGTCGGAGGTCTCGGCGCCGAGGCGCTTGAGCGCGCGGCGATAGAAGCGCGCCAGATCCTTCCACTCCTGCCGCTCGACGAGCAGCGCCTCGAGCTCCTCACCCGCGCCGGGCAGCGACGCGTCGTCGTCGAGCGCCTCCGAGAACAGCTTGGCGGCCTGCTCCGGGCGCCCGAGCTCGTCGCGGCACAGGCGCGCCGCCGCCAGCCGGTACTTGGCGCGGACGTTGACTTCCTTCTCGATGACGATCAGCCGCTCGAGCATCTCGAGCGCCGGCGCCCAGGCCTTCTGATCGACGTACTTCTCCAGGCAGCGGTGGAGCAGGCGGCGCTCCTCGGGACGGATCTCGAGCGCCTCGCGATAGGCCGAGATCGCCTGTGCCGAGTCGCCGAGCTTGTCGCTGTAGAGGTCGCCGATCTCGGTGAGCAGGCGGACCTTCTCCTCGGGCGCCGCGGTGGCGAGCAGCGCCTTCTTGGCGTCGACGAGCGACTCGGGCTTGGCCTCGCCCGTCTCCATCTGCAGGAGCAGGGTCGGGCGGTGCGTCGGATCGACCTCGAGCGCCCGCTGCAGCCAGGTGCGCGCGTCGCTCGCCTTGCCCTGACGCAGCTCGCACAGGCCCATGCGGTAGAAGAGCTCGACCTTGCGCGAAGGCGGCATGTCCTTGGCGTGGTGCACGTACAGCGGCTCGAGCGCGGCGCGCGCGCCGGCCCAGTCCGACGCCTCGAGGAGCAGGCGTGCCCGCTCGCCGAGCGCCCCCTCGTGCAGCGGATCGATCTCGACGATGCGACCGAGCGCGCGCAGCACCTTCTCGCCCTGGCCCGTCGCCGCGGCCGACTTCGACAGCCGCATCAGCCGCTCGACCTGGACGTGCGGCGGGACGTCCTTGCGAGTGAGCATCTCGAGGATCGGAACGAGCTCGGCGTGCTTCTCCGCCTTCCAGAGCAGCTCGGCGACGCGCTCGCCGGCCTCGACGTGCTCGGGATCGACCTGCAGGGCGGCCAGGTACAGCTCGATCGCCTTGCCGGCGTCGTCGAGCGCCTGGTAGATCTCGGCGGCCTCGACGAGCAGGCGGGTCTTCTCGAGGCGGTTGTTGGTGTACGGCTCGGCCTCGACGAGGAGGCGGCTCGCCTTCAAGAACTCGCCGTTCTTACGGTAGATCTCGACGAGCGCCGTCATCGACGGGACGTGCGTCGGATCGAGCTCGAGGGCGCGCATGAAGCGCGCCTCGGCGGCCTTGCTGTCGAGCAGGCGCTCGGCGGTCAGCACGCCGGCCTTGTGGAACAGCTCGACCTTCTGCGTCTTGACCTCGGCGACCTGGGCGCGGCGCTCGAGGATCTCGACCGTCTTGCCCCACGCCTCGGTCTTCTCGAACAGGCGGGCGAGCGCGAGCAGCGCCTCGCCGTGCTCGGGCAGGATGCTCTCGACCTCGCGGAACGCCTCGATGGCGCGCGGCGCGTCCTTGACCTCTAGCTCGTACACTGCGCCGATCTGCGCGAACAGCTCGGCGCGGATGGGCGCCGGCACGATGCCAGCGTGGCGACGCAGCGTCTCGACGAGCTTCTTCCACTCGTGGTGGGTGCGATAGATGCGCTCGAGCGAGCGGAACGCGTCCTCGCTCCGCGGATCGAGCTGCAAGAGACGCTCGAGCTGCTCGGCCGCGCGCGGTCCGCCGCCCGGGTGCTCCTCCCACTCGTGGGCTAGGCGGCGGATCAGGGTCGCGCGCTCCTTGTCGCTGTCGACGGCGTCGGACTGCTGCTGCAGGACCTTGAGGTAGTCCTCATGGCGCTCGACCGCGACGTAGAGCCGCTCGAGGGCCCGCAGCGAGGGAAGATCCTTGGGCTCCTCCTTGAGGATCGCCTCGTAGCGCTCGATCGCGGTCTTCTTGTCGTTGAGCTTCTCGGCGAGGATCTCGGCGATCTCGCGCCGGATCGCCAAGGACTCGTCCCCGACCGCGCTCTTGGCGCGCTCGGTGAGGAGCTCGACGAGGGGCGCGTGCTCGCCGCGCCGCCGCAGCAGCGCCTCGAGCGCCGCCGGCGCGTCGAGCGCCTTCGGATCGGCGGCGATCGCCGATCGATAGGCCGTGATCGCCTGCGCGCCGTCGCCGATCCGCCCTTCGAAGAGATCGGCCTGCTCGAGATAGAGCTCGGCGCGCTTGCTACCCACCGTCTCGCTCTTGGCGCGCTCGCCGAGCGCCTGCGCCAGCTCGCTCCACTTCTCGAGGCGCCGCAGCAGCGAGATGCGCATCTCCTGCGCCGCCAGCAGATCGGCGCCCTCCGGCTGCAGCCGCAGCGCCTCGTCGAGCGAGGTCAGCGCGTACTCACCGTGGCCGAGCTTGTCTCCGTACAGACGCGCGACGCGGATCCAGGCCGCGGCGCGCTCCTTGTCCGGCAGCGTCGGGACGATCTCGGCGAGCTCGGAGAGCAGCTCGGTCCACATGCCGGTCGCCGACGCGAGCCGCTCGAGCTCGGAGAAGGTCGTCGGGAGCGGATCTTCTTTGTAGGCGGCGAGCAGGGCGGTGAACGCCTTCTGCAGATCGCCGACCTCGTTCTCGAACAGCCGCGCCACCGAGAGCAGGAAGTGCCCGCGCCGCGCCGCGGTCGCCTCGACGCCGGCGCGCCCGAGGTAGAGCTCGACGAGGAGGTCCCAATCGGCGCGCTCGCGCAGCTTGGCCTCGAGCGCGTCGAGCCGCTCCGCGGCGTCCTTGCGCTGCCCGTCTTCCGACAGCAGCGCGAGCCAGCCCTCGAGATCGTCGTCGTCGGGGAGCTGCGGGCCGGTCAGATCGCCGACGCCGTCCTTGAGCTGCGCCGCGAGCTCGTCGATGGTGGAGGTCGGCAGGACGCGGATCCGGTAGGCGGCCCAGAGCTCCTCCTTCTCGATCTCGGAGACCTCGGGCAGCAGTGCGAAGTGCTCGACGTCGCTCGAGCGCGCGCCCGCGAGGATGCGCTCGAGGAGCACGCCGAGGTCGGGATCGCTCGGCTTCCAGCCGATGAAGACGAAGCTCTTGCTGCGGTAGAGGTCGTGCGTCACCGAGCGGAAGGCGCCGTCGGCGAGCGCGTTCTGCAGATCCTCGGACGAGAAGATCAGGGTCTCCGGGCGGCGGGGATCGCCGAGCGCCTTCATGACGTAGCGGCCGCGAATGTGGCGCAGCTCTTCGTGGTCGGCCGGCGTGAGCACCTTGGGCGACTGGCTGTTCTGCACGAAGGCGCGCTCGGCGAGGTCGCCGTAGCTCGTCGTCAGGACGCCGCGGAACGGCAGATCGCCCAGGATCTTCCACGCCCCGGGCAGGTCACCGCCCGACGGGGTCAGGCCTTGCAGCGCGACCGCGAAGCGATCGCCGAGGCGCCGCCGCACGAAGCCCGCAGCGGCGAGCGGTCGACGGTCGAGGACCCGCTTGGCCTCGCTGACGTCGACGTCGGGCAGCGCCGAGAAGAGGCGCTCGACGAGGCTCCGGAAGTCGCCCTCGGTCGGGCCGAGGTGGCGGCCGGCGCACAGCACGGTGCGACCGGCGCGCAGGCGCTCGACGAGCGGCTGCAGATCGGCGGTGGTTGGCACCGGTTGGGCAGCGCCCTTGTCGCGCTCCTTTCCCGTCGAAGAGGGAGCTCCAGACTTCGCTTGCGCACCCGATTTTGCCTTCGCCATTCGGCTGTTCTCCTAAAAAGCGCCGTGTCTCAAAAACGAAAATCGCTACCACGGACGAGCGTCCCAGCACAACCTCCATCCGTCGCCGTTGACCGCCGGTTTCAAAGCCGGTTATGACGCAGCGTGCTCGCCGAGGTCCGCACGATCTACCGCCAATCGAAGAAGGCGCGCGACAACTTCTGGACCGAGTGGGTGTCGCGCCCGCCGGCGGCCGTGCTCGTCTACTTCTTGCGGAACACCCGGGTCACGCCGAACCAGGTGTCGTTCGCCGCGATCGCGATCGCGCTCGGCGGGGCGGCGACGCTGATCTTCTGGCGCACCTGGCTCGGCCTTGGCGTCGCCGGGGCGCTCCTCCAGCTCGCCTACGTCGTCGACTGCGTCGATGGACAGCTGGCGCGGCTGACCCAGCAGACCTCGCCCGCCGGCGCGCTGCTCGACTTCCTGCTCGACGAGATCAAGGCCTACGCGCTGCTCGCCGCCTCGGCTGTGCGCCTCTATCTGCAGAGCAACGATCCGTTCTTCCTGCTGCTCGGCCTGGGCGTGCTGTTCGCCGCCGCGTGCGGGATCACGCTGACCACGTTCACGCGCCGCGACGAGTATGTCGCCGCCGTCGGTGCGCCGCCGGTGCAGCCGGCGACCGAGCGCGCGTCCTTCCTGCCGAAGAGCCTCTCGCCGCTCGCCCTCGTCGAGGCGCTCGGGCGTCTCGTGCTGCACTATCCAACCTGGTTCCTCCTGGTCTGTGCAGTCAATCGCCTTGACTATTTCCTCTACGCGTACGGCGGTGCGCATGTCCTCTACCTCGGGCGCACCGGCCTCGTCGTGCTGTGGAAGCTCGGGCGACCGCGCAAGGAGACGACCCCGTGAGAGCGATCATCGTCGCGGCCGGCATGGGTAGCCGCCTGCGTCCATACACCGACGACCGCCCCAAGACGCTCGTTCCCGTCGGTGGTAAGCCGATGCTGGCGCGGCAGATCGAGGCCTACTGGTCGGCCGGCGTGACCGACTTCTCGATCATTCGTGGCTACCTCAAGGATCGGCTCGTGGTGCCTGGCGCCGAGCTCATCGACAACGACGACTACGCGAGCAACAACATCCTGGTCAGCCTGTTCCACGGCGTGCACCGGATGGACGAGCCGCAGGGCTTCGTGTCGTCGTACGGAGACATCGTGTTCGGCAAGGAGGCGGTCCGGGCTGTGCTCGACACGCCCGGCGATCTGGTGCTCTGTGTCGACCGCCAGTGGAAGTCGATCTACGAGGGGCGCGATCAACACCCGCTCGTCGAGGCGGAGGTGTGTCGCTGCGAGGGCGATCGCGTCGTCCGGGTCGGCAAGAAGACGGTGCCCGTCGACGAAGCGCACGGCGAGTACATCGGGCTGTTCCGCGCGTCGGCCGTCGGCGCGCGCCAGCTCGTCGAGCGCTACCAGGCGCGCGTCGCCACCCACCTCGATCAACCGTACGGCACCGCGCCGTCGCTGCGGCGCGCCTACGTCACCGACCTGTTCAACGATCTCATCGCCGACGGCGTCGCCATCAACGTCGCCTACATCGACGGGGGCTGGCGCGAGATCGACACCGTCCAGGATCTCGAGCGCGCCGAGGCGCTGTTCGGTTGAGCCGCGCATGATCGCCGTCCTGCCGACCCGACCTGGCTGGCTCGCCGCGGCGCTGGCCGATCTGCCGACGCTGCTCGTCGATCACGCGCACTGTGAGCGCAAGGCGGCCAACACCGCGCTGCGCTTCATGTCGAAGTTTCCGGACGCCGATTCGGTGCGGCTGTCCAAGCTGGCGCGCGAAGAGCTCGTCCACTACGAGCAGGTCGTCCGTGAGCTGCAGCATCGCGGCTTGCCGTTCTCGCATCTGCCGTCGGCGAGCTACGCCCAGCAGCTGTTCGCCGCGGCGCGCCCGAGCGGGCCCGAGCGGCGCGTCGACGAGTACCTGTGCTGCGCGCTCATCGAGGCGCGGAGCCATGAACGCTTCGTCCTGCTCGCGGACGCCGTGCCCGACGAGCGACTGCGGGATCTGTACCGCCAGCTGCTCGATGCCGAGGCGCGTCATGGCGACCTGTACCTCGAGCTCGCCATGGCCGTCGACGAGACCGACGCGGCGGCCCGCTTGCCGACGCTCGTCCGTCACGAGGACGAGGTCGTGCATCGCCCCGGCCTGCCCCTGCGCATGCACGCGGGCGGCGTCGACTGAGCCTCCGCGCCTCGGTCAGCTGACCTCACGCTGAGGTCTGCTGTCCCGGCTGGTGTAGGAGTCTGGCGGAGTTACCCGCCACTGTGGTCAGGCATGCGTGGTGCAACTGCCTTTCGGCATGCGCAAAATGACATCTTGTTTGATGGCAGTTGGCGCGCTGCTCAGCGCCCGAGTCGGCCGTGCCGACGAGATCCGGCCGCTCAAGTTGGAGATGGTCGACCAGATCGTCGAGAGCCACGAGCGGAACGTGCAGGCGTGCGGCAAGACCCTGGGCCGCGGCGGCACCCGCGCGGTGACGCTCAAGCTGACGATCGACGAGCAGGGGCAGGTGACGAGCGCCGACTCGGCGGAGAAATCGCCGTCGAAGGAGGCGTCGTGCCTCTCCCGCGTCGTGCGCTCGCTGCGCTTCCCGGCGACGGGCGTCGTCTCGCGGCTGGAGTACCCGTTCTTGCTGTTGCCCAGACGCTAGCCGCAGAACCCGGGGGCCGAGGGCGGCGCACACACCTTGTCGACGCTGCAGGTGGTGCTCTCGCAGTAGTTGCAGCAGGTGTAGCCGGCACGCACGCAGCTGTCGGTGCAGGCCGGCATACAGTAGGTGCCGCTCGTTCCAAGCGGGCGACAGAGCCCGCCGTACGGATCGCACTCGGTCTTGGTGCTGCAGGTCTTGGTACAGTAGCCCTCGACGATGACCGCCAAGCCGTCGACGGTGGAATAGCTGTTGATGCAGCTCAGACCGGAGCTGATGCCGCCGCAGGCGCTGTAGTTCGCCGGGTTGCAGGCCGTGCCGAGCAGCGAAGGCACCATGTCACTCTGCGGCAGATCGGTGGCGAGCAGATCCTTGCTGTTCGCGATCGGCAGATCGGCCAGCAGATCGGGCGGCGTCATGGTGCGCAGATCCTTGCTGACGACCGTCGAGCTCAGGTCGGCGATGGGAGCAAGGTCCTTCGACGAGGTCGCCATGAGATCATGGCCGCTCGGCAGGTCGAGCTGCATCGCCAGGTCCTGCGGCGCGGCCAGGTCGTTCTTGCCGACGCCTGCGAGGTCGTCGCCACCAAACGCGAAGTTGAAGCGCAGCGCCCTCGAGCAGCTCGCCCAAGTCAGCGCCACCGACGCCAGGACCAGCAGCCGCGCGACACGCACTACAAGCATGAGTAGCCTGCCACATCGGTGAAGTTGGTGGGCAGACAGCCCAGCTCGACGATCGGCCCGTCGGGGGGCGCCGCCTGGAAGCTGCAGCACCCATAGTCGGTGTTGCTGAACATGAGGTTGCGGTTGGTCGGGCAGTACTCGCCACAGATGCGGACGCAGATCTCGGTCGTGCCGAGGTTGACGCAGCTGCCCTTGAACACGCTGCACGTATCCACCGAGCTGCTGCACGCCACGGTGCAATAGCCGTTCGGGAAGGTGCGCTTGTTCTGGCTGCCGACGATGACATCCTTGAAGCAGGTCAGCCCACCGATGCAGTCGGTGTGGTCGGCGCAAGGGCCCCCGAGCTGCGAGAGCACCTTGAGGTCGGCGAGCAGATCCGAGGTTGGCTGCAGATCCTTGATCACGCGTAGATCGGTCGCCACCGCGAGGTCGGTCGAGAGGTCAAGTTGGTTGACCATGTCGCTCCCTCCGTCGGAGAGCATCATCGGCAGGTCCGCCGAGAGATCCGCGCCCTGCAGATCGTCGAGCGCCATCGCTTGATCCTTGGGCTTGGCGAGATCGTGGCTCGCGCTGCCGCCGTCGGAGGATTCGAACGAGTAGCCGAACCGGAGCGCACGCGAGCAGCCGCTGGTGAGCAGCAGCACCGCGCAGATCGCGAGTGTTGCGCGGCTCACTTGCAGTACTCCGAGGCGGGGGGGAGGCAGACCTGGGGCTCGGACGCGGAGCTGGCGACGCTGGGACAGCACATGTAGCCCGAGCGACAACCGGATCCGAGGGCGCAGAGCGGCGCGCAGATGTGCGTGTTGCTGTTGGTGAAGGCGGGCACGCACGCCGCCGCGTCACCGCACGGCAAGGTGCCCATGTCGGGCCCTGCCGGAGTGCAGTCACGCGTGCAGAAGCCCTCCGTGAAAGTGAGGCTGTTGAACGTCGTCAGACAGGCCAGCCCGGGATTGCAGTCCATCGAGTTGGCGCACGGACCGCCAATGGGACGGCGGACCTTCAGATCGGGGTTGCTCGTCAGGAGATCGGAGGTCACCCCGAACAGATCGCCTGGCGAGGTCATCGCGAGGTCGGTCGTCGAGGCCAGGTCGTGTCCCGATCCGGCGGCGAGATCGGACACGGACATCAGGAGGTCGGGGTTGCTCGCCGAGAGATCGGTGCCGCCGTCGGGGAGCTCAGAGAAGGTGAAGCCGAACGTCAGCGCGCGCGAACAGCCCGCGCCAAGCAGCGCAATCGCCAGGGTCGGGATAAGCAAAGACCGCATAAAACACCGCCTTTGCCATCTTACCACGATGGCGCCGCTCGGCGCAGCTTGATCGATGGGCTCGACTAGAAGTGAAGAAGGAGGCCCTGACCCGTGAAGCTCACCGACGGGCCCGGTGCAGCGGTCGGGGGCGGAGGCGTGGTCGGCGGGGCCGACGGGGTCGGCTCCGGCTTGGGCTCCGGAGCGGGCTCGGCAGCAGGCTTGGGCTTGCGGACCAGATCGACCACCAGCAGCGCCACGCCAGCGACGAGCGCGACCGCGCCGATCCCCAGCATGACGTCGGTGGCGAGCGCCATCCGCCGTCCCTGCTGCTGGACGGTGCGCAGCGACGGATCGCAGTTGACGCGCGTCGGGCAGTCTTCGGCGAGCTGGTCGGCCTTCTTCTTGGCCGTGAGGCCCGTCCCGACAGAGGACAGCAGCAGCACGACGCCGAGCGAGCCTGCGCCGATGCCCGCGTACCCGAGCGTGTGCAGCTTGAGCTTGGCCCGCGTGGGCGCTGGCTCGGGCGACTTCTCAGGCGCTGGCGCGGGCGTCGGCGCGGGCGCGACAGGTGGGTTGTTGCGGATGTCGCGCAGGCGCTCGAGGTTCTTGATTCGCCCCTCGATGAGGTTGCGGTCTGGCGCGTTGACCTTCTCGACGAGGTAGCGGCGCAGGGTCGCGATGGCGTTGTCGTAGTCCGAGAGCCGCTCGTAGCCGAGCGCGATGTTGTAGAGCAGATCGGGCCGCTTCGAGAGCCGGTAGGCCTCGTTGAACTCCTTGACCGCGTCTGCGTAGTTGGCCGCCTCGTAGTAGGAGGAGCCGGCCAGGAAGTGCGCCTTGGCGGCCTCCTGATCCGACGAGGAGACTTGCGCCCACCCGGAGGGGACGGCGAGGAGAACTGCCAGCAGGAATGCAACCGCTCGGGTTGCCGGACGTACACACATGGCCGTCACGCTAGTCGAAGTGACGCCTACTATACGACGGGTGCCAGGTGCTTCGCGACTAATTTGGCGTTTTTGACACGCACATCGACGCGGACAACTGGGTAGAGTGGGCGGAATGTTGCGGCCGCTCCGTGTCCTTCCCTCCGTCGTGGTCCTTCTGCTCTCGATCGGTCTGGTGGCTCCCCCGAGCGCGCGCGCCGAGCCCGTCGCCGTTCGGATCGAACCGCTCCAGGAGGCGCCAGCGTTCACCGTCTCCGTCGGCAGCACCGGGGGGGCGGCGTGCACCGCGCCGTGCGAGCTGGCGCTCGAGCCGGGGCGCGCTACGCTGCAGCTCGCCGGGGCGTCGGTGCATCCTCAGCGCCTCGTCGCCGAGATCCCGCCGCGCGCCGGCACGCTCCGCGTTCGACCCGTCTCCGCGTCGCGTCGCCGCGCTGGGATTGCGCTGCTCGCGACCATGGGCGTGACGCTGGTGATCGCCGCGGCGACGATCGGCTACGGAGCCTGGGCGATCTCGCAGCCCGCCAACCCCGACGCGCCGGGTGGCGACGACGGGCCGATGATCCGCGGTATGGCGGGGCTCGTTCCGGGCAGCCTGTTCGCGCTGATCTCGATCGGGCTGGCGGGCGGTGGCGGCTATCTCGTCGCGCAGCAGCCGACCGTCGAGCTGCGCTTCTAGCGATCCCGCGCGCCTAGCCCCACCCGAAGCGCTTCGACAGAATCTCGCGCATGATCTCGGACGTGCCGCCACCGATGGTGACGAGGCGGACGTCGCGCCACGAGCGCGAGATCGGAAACTCGTCGGAGTAGCCGAAGCCGCCGTGCGCTTGCAGGCAGCGGTCCATCACCTTGTTGACCAGCTCGCCGGCGTAGAGCTTGGCCATCGTGATCTCCTTGACCGCGTCCTGCTTGCGGTTGAAGAGGTCGGTGGCGCGATAGCAGAGCCAGCGGCCCGCCTCGATCTCCGTCGCCAGCTGCGCGAACTGGTGGCGCCACACCTGGAACTTCAGGATCGGCCGGCCGAACGCGGTGCGATCGGTCGTGTACTTGATCGTCTGATCGAGGGCGTGCTGCGCCCCGGCGATCGAGCCGAGCGCAGCGACGAGGCGCTCGCCCTGGAAGTTCATCATGATGTAGTAAAAGCCCTGGTTCTCCTCGCCGAGGAGATAGCGCTTGGGGATGCGGCAGTCTTCGAAGGCGAGCTCGGCGGTGTCGGACGCGTGGTTGCCCGCCTTCTTGATCTTGCGCGTGACCCGGAACCCCTTCGTGTCCGTCGGGAACAGCATCAGCGAGATGCCGCCGAAGCCCTCGCCGCCGGTGCGCACCGCCAGGGTGATGAAGTCGGCGCGCGTGCCGTTGGTGATCCAGCACTTCGCGCCGTTGATCACGTACTCGTCGCCGACCAGCCGCGCCGTCGTGCGGATCGACGCCACGTCGGAGCCGCAGTTCGGCTCGGAGACGCCGAGCGCCGCGATCTTCTCGCCCTTGATCGCCGGCGTCAGGAACTCGGCGATCTGCTCCTTGGTGCCGATGTCACCGATGACCGGCGTGGCCATGTCGGTCTGCACCATCAGGCCCATGTTGAGGCCCGCCGAGCCCGAGCGGACCAGCTCCTCGGCCCACACTGCCGAGTACCACCAGTCGCCGCCACCGCCGCCGATCTCCTCGGGGTAGTGCGCGCCGAGGAAGCCAAGCTCGCCGCAGCGCTTGAACACCTCGTTCGGGAAGAGCTCGTCCTCCTCCCACTTGTTGACGTTCGGGGCGAGCTCCTTGGCGATGAACTCGCGCAGCGACTTGCGGAAGATCTCGTGCTCCTCGCGGAAGAAAGTGCTTAGCATGCGAAAGTTTTGCGACACGAAATACCTGCAAGTCAAGCGGCACGACGCGACCCGTCTGACAGCGGGGGAGCGGCCCCCTCAGCCGTACGGGAAATCGCTCATGCCCCCCGTACCGGAGCGATCGATTTGGTGTAAAGTATCGACCATGTCTGGACATCGGATCCTCATCGTCGACGACGACCCGTGGATCCTCAGGATGGTTTCGACGCTGCTCGAGAAGAAGGGCTTCGTCGTGGGCACCGCAGGGGACGGCGAGGAGGCGCTCCGCCGCGCCGAGCAGATGAAGCCGGACCTCATCATCACCGACGTGATGATGCCGCGACTCGATGGCTGGGGGTTGGTGCGCACGCTGCGCTCGCGGCCCGACCTTGCCTTCATTCCCGTCATCTTCTTGACCGCCCTCGGCGGAGATGAAGATCGCATCAAGGGGTTTCGGCTCGGCGCGGACGACTACCTGCCCAAGCCGTTCCGCTTCGAAGAGCTCGATCTGCGCGTCGGCAGTGCGCTGCGCAAGGCTGGCTCGCGCCCGACCCTCGATGGTGGCATGACCGCCGTGCCGAACGCTGTGCCGCCGCCCATGCCGAGCGCCGCGCCGCCGCCCATGCCCGCGGTGGCGCCCGTGGCGGCCGCACCCCCGCCGCCGCCGCCGCCCGCCGCTGCGCCGAAGCCGGCCGGCATCCACGGCAACTTGGAGCAGCTCGGCCTGTCGAGCCTGCTCGTCATGGTCGAGATGGAGCGCAAGTCCGGCATCCTGCGCATCGAGCGCGCCGACTGCAAAGGGCGCATCTTCGTCAAGCAAGGGCGCGTCATCGCGGCGCGCTGCGACGGCAAGGTGCCCGACAACGCCAAGAAGGGCGCCGAGGCGGTCTACTTCCTGCTGACCTGGTCGGCGGGGCGCTTCGACTTCTCCGTCGTCGATGTCGACATGGAGGACGAGGTGCAGGCCACGACGACCCACCTCCTCATGGAGGGGGCGCGCCTCATCGACGAGGGCGCCCGCTAGCTAGCTAGACCCTCGCACGGTCGACTCGTACGCGACCGCGCAGAGACCTCCAGCCAGCCTACGGCGTCGCGTCGTCCTCGTCGTCGTCGCCGCCGCCCTCGATGCCGTACTTCTTCATCAGCTTTCGGAAGTACTTGCGATCGATGTCGGCCTCGCGCGCCGCATGCGAGATGTTGCCCTTGTTCTTCTTGAGCAGCATCTGGATGTAGTCGCTCTCGAACGACGCGACCCAGCGCTCCTTGGCGTCCTTGAACGTGCCGCCGAGATCGCTGGCGTTGGGGGCCGTCTGTCCGCCTGATCCAGCGCTCGCGCCGACGGACATGGGCCCCGACGGTGCGGCTGCTGCAGACCGGCGCGGCGCGCCCTCACCGCGGATGGTCTCCGGCAGATCCTGGGGCTCGATGTGATCGCTCTCCGCGAACGACACGGCGCGCTCGATCGTGTTGACGAGCTCGCGCACGTTGCCCGGCCAGCGATAGCCCTGCAGCAGCGCCAGCGCGCCCGGTGAGATGCCGTGCACCTTCTGGCTGCCGTCGGGCAGGCGGTTGTAGGACGCCTCGGCGAGGAAGTGCTTGATGAGTAGACCGATGTCGTCGGTGCGCTCGCGCAGCGCGGGCAGGAAGACGCGCACGACGCTCAGGCGATAGAAGAGATCCTG
>CAZPEY010000080.1:0-5204 GCA_964585665.1 uncultured Polyangiaceae bacterium
CTTTGGAGATTTACCAGTATAACGAGTAAGGATGGAGCTACAGCGCGCGCTCGGGCGGGTTCGTCGACGGTTGCGCCTCGCGCGAGCGCTGCTGGCCGCCGGCTGGGGTCTGGTGGTCGGCGCGGCGCTCGCTGCGCTGGTCTGGATCGTTGCTGACTATCGCGACCTCACCGTGCCGTGGTGGTGGATCGCGATCGCGCTGCTGGTGCCGCCGCTGCATGCGGCGATCGGCGGTGCGATCGTCACCGTGCCGACGAGGCTGGTCGCACGGCTGACCGATCGGGCGCTCGGGCTGCACGATCGGCTGACCTCTGCGCTCGAGTTTGCTGCACTGCAGCAAAAATCCGACCTGATGGCCGCGGCGATCGAGGACGCCGAGCGCGTCGCGCCGTCGGTGGACCCGAGGCGGGTCGTGCGCCTACGCCTGCCTCGCATCGGTCGCAGCCTGGCCCTCGTTGGGCTGACGACCATCTTGCTGGCGCTCGTCAAGCCGACGCGCGAGGAGCCTCAGGCGATGCCGCTGCCCCCGAAGCCGCCGCGCTTCGTCGTCCAGCAGGACGAGCTCGCGCCCGAGCAGCGGGCGGCCGAGGAGCTCAAGCGCGAGGCCGAGCGGCTCGGTGACAAGGAGCTGCAGCAGCTCACCAACGAGCTCAACCAGCTGGTCAAGGAGCTGGGCGATGCGAGCCTGTCGCGCAGCGAGGCGTTCGAGAAGCTCAACGCGATCGAGCGCAAGCTCGGATCGCCGTCGGAGAAGGAGCTCGAGAACGTGCGCGCCGGCCTGCAGAAGGCGGGGCGCGAGCTGGCGCGCAGCAAGCTGCTCGCCGAGGCTGCGCACGCGCTCGAGCACGAAGATCTCGACCGCGCCAAGGAGGAGCTGCAGAAGCTCGCCAAGGAAGCCGAGAAGCGCGAGGCCGAGAAGCAGAAGGCCGAGGCCAACAAGGACGACGAGCAGGAGCGTCAGCTCAAGCGCGAAGAGGACAAGCAGCGACAGGAGCTGCAGCAGGCCTTCGACAAGGCGGCGCGCGAGCTGCAAAAGGAGATCGAGCGGCAGCAGCAGAAGGAGGAGCAGAAGCTCAAGGAAGAAGAGCGACGGCTCAAGCGGCAGCTCGAGAAGGATCCGCAGAACGAGGAGCTGCAGCGGCAGCTCAAGAAGACGCAGCGCGAGCTCGAGCGCCTCGAGCGCGAGCGACAGGAGCAGCGTCAAGCTGAGCGGCAGCTCCAGCGGCTGCAGCGCGAGATGAAGGACACCGCAGAGCAGATGCGACAGAAGATGACGCCGCAGCAGCTCAAGCAGATGGCCGAGCAGATGCAGCAGATGCAGCAGCAGCTCCAGAAGATGGGGCAGCTCCAGAAGGTGCAGGTCTACGTCGGGGAGCTCAAGGAGCTCATGCGCCGCTCGGGAGGGCAGGGCCAGGGTCAGCAGCAGCCTGGACAGGGGCAGCAACAGCCCGGCCAGGGGCAGAACGGCCAGGGCCAGGGCCAGGGAAAGAACGGTCAAGGTGGTTTACTAGACGACTTCAACCAGCGCGCCGGCCAGGACGGGCCCAAGGTGCTGGTGCTCGATCCGAGCAAGCCAGGGTCGACGCCGGTGCTGATGCCTGGGATGGGGCAGCCGGGGCCTGGGCAGGGCCCAGGCGATCAGAAGGGTGGCGGCGACAAGCCGGGGGATCAGCCCGGGGGCAGCGGCATCGGCGATCAGCACGACCCGAACTTCCGGGGCGATCCCTCGCGGCTGGCGGGCAAGACGACGCCGACGCGCATCAAGGGCAGCGAGGCGGACGGCCCGTCGCGCAGCGAGACCATCGCCTCGGCCGCGCAGAAGGGGTTTGCGTCCCGCGCGTACAAGCGCGTCTACGGCGACTACTCGTCGATCGCCGAAGAGAGCATGACGAAGGAGCAGGTGCCGTCGGGGTATCGCTACTTCGTGAAGCGCTACTTTCAGCTGATCAAGCCGCGCGAGTAAGCGTCAGCCGCGGGCCGGCTGGGGCGCGGCATTGCCTTTCACGCGTCTCACCGTCGAGCTATACTTGCAGGCTGCTCGCCGTGGGTAAGGAACCCGAGTTCATAGCCGAGGGCCGCGCCCTCTTCGCCAGACGCGACTACGCCAACGTGGTGCGCATCTGCCGTGAGGGGCTCGTCGCCGCGCAGAAGCAGCGCAAGAGCCGAGCGAAGAACGAGCTCGAGAACGAGGCGCGGCTGCTGCTCGCGCAGGCGCTGGCGGCGCTCGGGCGCTGGCGCGAGCTGCTCGTCGAGACCGACCTGCTGATCGCCGGTGCCCCGGCGATGGCGACCGTATGGCGCCTGCGGGGGCAGGCCATGCTGTCGGGCGAGGACTTCACCGGTGCCGAGCACTGCCTCCAGCGCGCCAAGGCGCTCGATCCGAAGGATCACGCCGTCGAGCACTTGATGGCCGAGCTGGCGATCGCCAAGTCTGCCTCGGCGCGCAGCTTCTCTGCCAACGATCTGACCGAGCACGCCGAGACCAACACCGAGGATCGGGGCGGCACTCTCCCGACCGCTCCCGAGATCGTGGTCGCGCCGCGCAACATGTCGCTCGCTGCGTCTCCCGATGGTGGCACGCTGACGACCTCGGTCGGTCCACTCGATCTGGGCGGGCTGGCGTCGCCGGAGGGGCACGAGGTCCACACCGAGATCGACATCGAGGTGCCGTCCGATCCGGCGATTCGCGTCGATATCCCGGGCAAGCAGGGGCTCGTCTCCCGCACGCCGGCACCGGCGCCCAAGCGCAAGGTTCCCAGCGACGAGCACGAAGAGACGGTGCCGATTCCCTACGCGGACTCGCTGCCTGAAGAGCGCACCGACGTGCTGCCGTCTTCGCGGATCGATCCGCTCTTGCAGCCGGTGCTGCAAGCGGTGCTGCGTCCGACCGGGGCGGGCGAGACGACGAACGTCCCACCGGCGCTGCCGCCGCCGCCCTCGCCGCCGCCACCGGCGCTCGAGGAACAGGCGCTGTCGGGCCACCGGACGCGCACCGATCTCGACACGGCGGCGGTTCGTCGTCGCCGTCGTCGCCTTGGCCTGCTCCTTGTCGTGCTGATCGCGATCGCGGCGATCGCCTACCTGGCGTTGCGGCAGCGCTCGGGTGGGGCAGCGGCGCCCGTGCAGACCGTGCCCGTCGCCGAGGTCCGGCGCCAGCTCGTGCACGGATCGTGGACGGAGCTGCAGATGGCGCTGACGCAGCTCGCTTTCTCGGGGGCGTCGCCGCTGCGCGCGCGCGTGGCCGCGGAGGCGGCCTACTGGTATGGGGGAGACCGTCCGAGCGACCTCGAGGCGCTGCGGGCGATCGCAGGAGCGGAGCGTGCGCCTGCGAGCGATGGGGCAGATCAGGCCGACGCCCTCGACGCGCTCTGTCTGGCGGCGCTCGCCGCGGGAGATCGCGATGCAGCGCGGCGCTACGCGGCCGAGCGCGAGCAGCGGTTCAACGATGCCCGCTCCCACTATCTCGTTGGCCTGGCGCTCCTCCAGGACGGCAAGCCAGCTGAGGCGGCGACGACGCTGCGCAAGGCGGCCAGCGAGAGCAAGTATCCCCTCGCGTTGCTGGCGTGGGCGCGAGCCGAGGCGCGCACGGGTCGCCTCGCTGAGGCGCGCACCGCATTCGCAGCCGCCGAGAGCGCTGCGCCGGAGATCTTGCTCATCCGAGCCGAGGCGGTGCGCACCGAGATCCGTGCCAGCGGGCCGGCGTCGGAGCTGCAGTGGCTCACTCGGCTCGAGGGGCCGAGCAACGCCGCGCCCGGCGAGAAGGCGCGCGCCAAGCTGGCCGAAGCGGAGCTCTACATCGCTCGCCAGGACGTCGACGCCGCGCGCCGCGCGCTCCTGGCCGCCATGACGCTCAAGCCACCGGCAGACGCAACGCTTGGCGCCGAGCTTGGCGCGGCGCTCGCTTCGGTCGGCGATCTCGACGCGGCCGAGCCGCTGGCGCGACGAGCCTTCGAGAGCGGCGCCCTCAACGGTCGCTTGATCCTGGCCGAGATCGTACAGCGACGGGGCCGCTTCGAGGAGGCGCTGACACTGCTGGCTGGCGAGGCGACGCCCGAGGGCCGCGTGGCACGGGCCGACTGCGAGCTCGGCCTCGGACGCCCGACTGCGGCGCGCTCCGAGATCGACGCGGCGCTGCAGCAATCGCCCGGCCTGGTGAGTGCGCTGGTCGTGCTGTCGCGGATCGAGATCCTCGAGGGACGGGCCGACGAGGCGCGGGCGCGCCTCGAGCGGCTCGCTGCGGCCGATCCGACAGGAAGCGCGGCGGCGCTCGCGGGGCGGCTGTGGATCCGAGCGCGCGTGCTCGAGCGAGCGCGTGCGCTGGTGGCCGATGCGACCCGGCTGCGGCCGATGAGCGCCGACGTACAACTCGCCGTCGCAGAGCTGGCGCTGGCCTCGGGAGATCCGGCGAGAGCCAAGCAGGCTCTCCAGCTGTCGGCTCGCCTCGCCGTGGGCTCGCCCGCGATGCGCCAGGAGCGCGCGACGCTGGCTGCCGCCCTCGGAGATCTGGCGGGCGCGGCCGATCAGCTGGCGACCATTCCGGCGCGCGCGGCCGCTGTCGAGGGCGCGCGCTTTCGCCTGCTCCTCGGCGATGCGGAGCGGGCCGGGATCGAGCTCGATCGCGCCAAGACGCTGTCCGGCGCCCCGAGCGAAGCGGAGGCCGAGGCGCGCGCGCGCTGGCTGCTGCTGGTGCGTCCTCCGCAGCAGATCGGCTCCGACGTCGCCTCGTTGTCGCTCGGTCCTCACGCCGGGACCGCCAAGGTGCGCGCCAAGCTCCTCCAGAGCGATTGGGCGCAGGCGGAGCGCGAGCTCATCGGCCTCCACCCGTCGGCGGAGACCACGTACCTCAAGGCTCGCCTCGCCGTCGACCGCGGCAAGAGCGGAGCGGCGGCGGTGCTCGAGAAGCTGCTCAAGCAGGTCGATGCCGATCAGCACCGCGCTCTGCGCGCGGAGATCCTGGCGCTGCTCGGCCGGCTAGCCTTCGAGAAGGGGGCCGCGGCCAAGGCAGTCAACTACCTTGACGAAGCGATCGCGCTGTACCCTGGGCTCGCCGAGGCGCAGCTCTATCTGGGCCTGGCGATCCAGGAGCGCGGTGACCGCGAGGGTGCGAGGCGCGCGCTCGAACAAGCGGTTCGCCTGCCGCCCCACCTCGTCGAGAGCGAGTACTACTTGGGGCGCTTGCTCGCCACCGACGCGCCCCAGACCGC
>CAZPEY010000080.1:5304-14551 GCA_964585665.1 uncultured Polyangiaceae bacterium
CGCGGTCGTGATCGCGCGAAGAGCGGGCGCCCCGTCGAGCAGCACCGTCTTGCTGCTGGCGATCCAGAGGCGCATGCGCGACGGGCTGGCCGTCGAGCCGATGTCATGGCGCCCGAAGGAGGTCATCGTGCCGCCGATGACGAGGTCGAGCTCGGCGCCGCTGGCGAGCGTGACCTCGAGCGCTCCGCGCAGCACGACGTCGTCGCGAACCAGCAGCGCCGCGCGGCCGCTGACGTCGAGGGTCAGGGTGCCTTGCGTCTCGATGGCGCTGACGTAGAAGCGGCCGCAAGGCAGCGCGAGCGTCGTCAGCGCACCATCGCCGCGCAGCGCGTCGACGGATAGGCCGATGGCTGCGTTGTCGTTGGTCGTCGCGGCCGCGCTGATCAGCCCCGCCAGATCGATCTGAGTGGCGGCGTTGCACGCACAGGGGGTTGGAATCGCCACGGGCTCGCGCTGCGTCGCCTGGGCGGAAACCGAGGCGGCGATCGTCGCAGAAGCAGGGACGTGCAGGGTGCCGTCGATGCTGATCGGGCCGTCGCCGGACACGTCGCCGTTGATGAAGGCGTCTCCGCCAACCGAGAGCTCGCCCTCGTCGGCGAGCAGCGAGCCGCCGCTGCGCAGAGTGCGGGCGATCGCGCCGCCGAGGTGCACCGCCAGCGCCTCGGCGACCCACACGCTGCCTTCGACCTCGAGCTCGGCCTCGCTCGTGAGCGTCCGGTTGGTTCCGATCGCCGCCGAGCGCTGGGGCGTGCCTCCCGTCGATGAGAACGACATGCTGTCGAGGCGGGACGAGAGCTTGAGCTCGTCACAGCTGCACAGCGCGAAGGCGTGGAGCTGCTGCGCGACGGCGCTCGCGCAGGTGGCAGATCCGCTGACGTCGAGCTTGATCGGATCGCCGCCCCCCGGACAGAGGAGTCCGGGCCCATCGCTGCTCTGGAGATCGCCGGGGCCGTTGCCACCGTCGAGCTGAGGCAAGAGCTCGATGCTCGTCGAGCAGCCGCCCGCGGTCAGCAGCAGGGCGAGCAGCAGTCGGATCATGGCGTGGTCGACGGGATTCGCGCGCGCGCCTCGATCGCAAACCGACCGCTCGGATAGCGCTCGAGGTAGCGCCGGAAGCCTTCGCTGCTCCGGTCGCGCTCAAGCTCGAGCTGCGCGAGGGCGTAGAGCGCGCTCTCCGCCTGCGGCGAGCTCGGGAAGCGTCGGACGACGAGCTTGTACTGATCCACGGCGTCGCGGTAGCGCCGCTCGATCAGGTACGACTCGGCGCGCAGCAGCTGCGCCTCGATCGACATCGGGGGCGCGGCGCCGTCGAGCTTGTCGAGGATGCCGCGGGCGTCCTCGGCGGCGCCGCGGGACAACGCCGAGCGTGCCTGGGCCAAGCGCTCGCGGTCGTCGGGCGTCGTGGCGGTGGTCTGCGGCTGCGGTCGCGCGCGGGGCGGACGCGGTGCGGGTTGCGCGTTGCGAGTCGGCGAGCTCGTCGGTGGTGGCGCGATCGCCGCAGCGGGTACCGCGGTGGTCGCGGCCGCCGCAGGCGCGAGCGTCGCAGGCGTGGTGGGGGCAGCCGACGGCGGCCGTGGCAGCGACCACGACTGCCCCGCCAGGAGATCGGCGAGGAGCTCGCCCTCGGGGGCGTGGACCTGCACGTGACCGCGGAGCGTCGCGACCCGATCGAGCGTGACCTCGAACTTCGTCCCCAGCACCTCGACGGAGAACTTCGACGTGCGCACGAAGAACGGTGCGCGTCGGCGCTCGACCTCGACGGTCACCTGGCCGCGCTCGAGGTGAAGCGCGTGCTCGGCGGAGCGCCAGATCGCCGCGCTGCCGGGCGCCAGATCGATGACGACATGGTCGACGAGGACTCGCCCGCCCCCAGCGCTGTCGAGGTGGGTCCCGTCGCCCGCCTGCGCCAGCTCGACGCCGCCGCCGGCGACGCGCAGCGGATCGCCGCGCCAACCACCGAACCCGACGCCGATCCCGATCGCCAAGCTCGCCGCCGCGGCGACCGCGAGCGCGATCCGTGCGACGCGCGGACGCCTGGGCTCGACGGGAGGCTGCTGCCCCGCCGCCGCCTCGAAGGCGGCGCGGACGCGCTGACGTGCGGCGTCGTTGAGACGCGGCGGTTCCCAGTCCTTCAGCCGGCGGAGCGGCGCATCGCTCGCGTGCAGCGCCCGGCAGCTCTCGCACTCGGCGAGGTGCTCCTCGAGGGCGAGCCGCTCGGCGTCGCTTGCCTGGCCTGCGGCCGCCGCGATCATCAGGCGCTCGAAGCGACGACAGAGGAACGCCATCACAGCTCCTCCGCAAGCTTGGCGAGGATCGGATCGCGTCGGCTCAACGCCGCGAGCTCGCGCCGCGCGAACCAGATCCGCGATTTGGTCGCCGCGACGCTCGCACCCATCAAGGCGGCGACCTCCTCGACCGATCGCTCATCGGCGACGTGCAGGAGGAACGCGATGCGCTTCGGAGGCGTGATGCCGTCGAGGACGGCGTGCAGGCGCGCGGCGAGCTGGCGCTGGCCGAGCGCGCGATTGGGATCGACGTCGGTGGCCGGCTCGCGCGCGCCGAGGACCTCGAGCGGCATCATCCGGCGGAGGCCGCGTCGGAGCTGATGCTGCGCGACGTGCACGGCGATGCGCGTCACCCAGGTGGCGAGGCTGGCCTCACCACGAAAGCGAGCGAACGAGCGCATCGCCTCGATGAACGTGGTCTGGACGAGATCTTCGAGATCGGGGGTCGCTCCGACGAGGCGGCCGAGCACTCGCTCGACGCGGTCGACGTACAGACGGAAGAACCGATCGAGCGCCTTGGGATCACCCGCGCGGCAAGCCATCGCCAGTGCGATGTCATCCTCGCGTGGCGCAGGCGACGCGGCGGGCTGAGGGTCGGTTCGCTTCGACACGCCTCTCTATTGTACCCCGTGGCTCGCGTTTGGTTGAACGATCGGCACGGTCGCGCGCAGGGCCAGCGACAGACCGAAGTAGAGGCCGGTGCCGTGGAGCATGGTGACACCGTCGACGGAGAAGCGGCGGTCGGGGAACAGATACTCGGCGTCAGCGCGCAGCTCCACCGACAAGTGCGTCATCAGGCGCACCTCGGCGAGTGCCCCGATCCCCACCGATCCCACCACGCTCGTCGAGTCACCGTGTCTGCCGTCTGCTCGGCTGCCGCTCACGTCGAGAATGTGGGCGCCGACGGCGACGCCGATCGCTCCGCCCCAGCGTCGGCGTTGTAGTCCCGCACGGACTCCGAGGCGGAGTGGCACCGCGAACAGGCTGGCGGCGCGATCCTCGCGGCGCACCGTGGGACGACTTGCCACCTCGACGTTGACGAACACCTCCAGCATGCGGAGACCGAGGGCGAGCTCCGAGAGCAACGCGTGGCGCAGCAGCGCGCGCTCGAGCGGCAACACGAGACGGTAGCCAGCCAGGAGGCGCAGCCGATCGGGGCGCCACGAGGGCGCGCGTGGCGCAGGACTGACGGGAGGCGCCGCTGCCGCTGGGGCGCTTGGTGGGGGCGGTGGCGCGGGCGCGGGGGGAAGGATCGGCGCGGGGGCCGGCTCGCGCGGCTCGTTGGCGACCAGCCCGATCAAGACCGCGCGCACCTTGAGAGCGATCACGCGCGGCAGCTCGTCGCGTTGGATGGAGGGGAGGGGCAGCGCGTGCGCCTCGAAGGCGGGACCTCTGACCTCGACGACGTAGAGCACGCCGCTGAGTCCCTCCGGGCCGCGCCGCGGGTGAACGAAGAAGGCCAGGCGCGCGCCTGTCTTTCGCAGATCGGCAGCGACCTGCCCCAGCGTCTCGGCGCTGATCTCGGTAGGTGCGTCTCGGTGTACGGAGGTGCGATAGCGCAGATCGCGGGTGTAGATCGCCACCGACTCGAGCAGGCCGCTCTCGTCGACGAGCTGGCTCGGCCCGCCGCGCAACCAGAGCAGCAGGGCCGTCTCGTCGGCGCGCACGCTCGTGACGCCCAACAGCAACGCGAGGATCGCGATGCGCACATCTCCACCGTAGCAGCTCTTTCAACCAAACGCGCGGTCGATGGCACTAGAGAGGACAGCTTGGAGGACTTCATGATGCTTGGCCGCTTGCACTTCGTCGAATCGAGGGTTCGTTCACTGGCTCCAGCGTTGTTGTTCGTCCTCGTCGCGCTCGCGGCGTCAAGCTGTACAAAGGACAACGCGCTCGCCAACGGCAACAAGGACCTGGCTGGCTTCATCCCCGACGGTGGCTGTGGGTCGCTCGGCACGATGTGCTGCGGCGGCGACACGTGCACCGTCGGCGCGTGCGTCGGCGGCGTGTGTCGCGACTGTGGTGGGCTCGGCAAGGCTTGCTGCGAGGGGCGAGCCTGCGAAGGGTCGACGGTTTGCACGGGCAACGGCGCTGGCCTGTGCGCCGCGTGCGGCGGCCCCGGCCAGCCTTGCTGCGGAGGCAACGCCTGTGACGGTGGTGGCTGTTGCGTCAACGATCTCTGCACCGCTTCGGGGACGACCTGTCCCGTCGTTGGCGGGACGTGCGCGGCCGGGAGCTGTGGCGCCTGCGGTGGCCCAAGCCAGCCGTGCTGTGGCAACGGCGTCGAGTGCACCGCCTCGGGGGTCTCGTGCATCGCCAACACCTGCACCGCATGCGGCGGCCTGAGCGAGGCCTGCTGCAACAACAACACGTGCACCAGCACCGATCTCGCGTGCGGCGGCAACATCTGCCAGCACTGCGGTGATCCCGCAGAGCTCTGCTGCGCGGGCGGCGCCTGCAACGGCGCGAACCTGACGTGCGAGCAGAACCACTGCGCCAAGTGCGGTGGTCCTGGCGAGCCTTGCTGCGCGAACGATTCGTGCAACAGCGGCTGCTGCGATCCGGGCACCAACCACTGCATCGCCGACACCGTGCAGTGCTCGACGGGTGGGGCGTGCACCGGCGGCAAGTGCATCGTCTGCGGCGCGCCCGGAGAGCCGTGCTGTGGCGGCAACACCTGCGGTGGTGGCGGATGCTGCGATGGCACGAGCTGCGTCGCGTCGGGTCAGGCCCTCTCGGGCAGCGGCATGGTGTGCTCGGCGGGGAGCGTGGTCGCTTGTGGTGGAGTGAACGAGCCTTGCTGCGCCGGTTCAGCCTGCCCGAACGCGGGCGCAGGCGCGTGCTGCAACGGCACGTTCTGCGTCGCGGCCGACGCATCTTGCGGCGGCAACCTCGGTACGTGCCAGGGGGCAACGTCGAGCTGCTCGACGGGCGGCAACAACAACATGCCGTGCGGAGGCCTCGGGCAGGATTGCTGCCGCGAGACCGCGGGCGCCGCGGCGTTCTGCACGGCCTCGGGGCTGTCCTGCAACCCGGACAGCAACCAGTGCGAGGCGTGCGGCGGCGCCAACGAGCCGTGCTGCGGCGGCAACCTCTGCGCGGACGGCGGATGCTGCGATCGTCGCATCAACCAGGACGTCCCGACGTGCGTCGGCACCGGCATGATGTGCTCCAACAACACCCAGTGCGTGGGCGGTGGGTGCGGTGGCGGCGCGTGCGGCAAGATCGGCGAGGCGTGCTGCCCGAACGACATCGCTTGTACCGCGCCGTTCGCGCGCTGCACCGACGGGAGCTGCGCTGCGTGCGGTGGCGCGGGTCAGCGCTGCTGCCCGGGAGACGGCAACGACTTCTGCGCGGCGCCCTACGTCTGCGATCAGAACAGCAACTGCGCGGCGTGCGGTGGTCTCACCGAGCTCTGCTGCCCTGGCCGCGTCTGCAAGACTGGCACGTGCAACAACAGCGGCCGCTGCTCGAACTAGCCCTCTGTCCTCTACGCACACCAATTGGGTAGATACGTCTCGACGTCGGGCACCGTCAGCTCGATCGCTCCATCTGCAGGATAGCGCCCCAGCACCAGCTCCTCGCGCGTGATCCGCACGACCAGCGACAGCGGCTCGCCGGCGCTGCAGCCGATGTTGGCCAGCGGCACCGCACACTCGACGGTCTGTCCGAGCGCCACGGGGCCGCCCGAGGATCGCATCAACCAGCCCTCGCGCTCCGCTTGCTCGAGCAGCCAGTTGCGTCCCTCGAGACGGAGGCGCAGCCGGTGGCGTGGCGTACCGAGGAGCAGCTCGCAGTGACCTTCGTTGAGCCAGTCGTTGCGGCGCTCAGGCGTCGGAGAGATCCGCACGTACAGGGTGTACGGATCGAAGCCGACCTCGATGCGGGAGCACAGGGGCGAGTCGGCCATCGCAGCGCCGCGTCCGATGGTGAGGCGCCCCGCGCAGCGCCACGCGAAGTAAGCCCCCGCGTCGCCAATGCGCGGCCGGATGAGCGAGGTCGGGGGGACCCAGCCGAGCTGGCGGGTCGCGCCCCGACGCTGCTTGTCGTCGACGGGTGAGTTGAGCTCCGCGGGGATCGGGAGCCCGAGCGCTTCGTAGCAGCCGCGCAGGTGGGCGCGAAACAGGCGGTCGAAGGTCGCGTCCTCGCTCGAGTGGAACGGCTCCCCGAACCACCAGAACCAATCCGAGCCTTCGGCGGCGAGGAGGCGTTCGCGGGCGCGCGCCAGGCGCTTGTCGTCGATGTGGCCAGCGAGGCGGACCTCTTCGAGTCGGCGCGCCGCCTCACCGAGCAGGTTCCAGGCGCGGTTCTTGACCGGATCCCCGATCCAGATGTGAAAGTCTGCGTCGATCCAGGAGCCGGTGTGGAGGCGGTGCAGCGGCTTGGCCGTGCCGTTGCTGGCGACGATCTCGCCGATGGTCGACGATCGGATGCGAGGGTGGCGCTCGAGCGCGCTGAACCAGGCATCGAGGAACGGCGCGCCCGACTCGTGGAACGACTCCCACGGATTCTCGCCATCGAGCGCTAGCGTCACGACGGGCGGTCCGTCATCCCCGAGCGCCGCCTCGATGCACCGCTCGACGTGCCCCAGCAGATCGCCGACCGCGCGCTGGGCGTCGTCGTGGGCGTAGCGAAAGCCGATGCGATCGGACAGATCGCGATCGCGAAAGACGAGGTTGATCCCGTCGTGCTGGTAGACGCGATACAGCTCCTTGCGCGGCACGTCGGCCCGGCCGCTCTGACGCAGGGAGCGCCACAGGATCTCTTCGTCGGTCGCCAGCCACTGGATGCCGGCAGCGCGGTAGAGCTGGATCACCTCCGGGGAGACGGAGCCCTCGGCTGGCCACATGCCGACCGGCGCCTTGCCGAAGCGCTCGGTGTGCTCGGCCACGGCCCGTCGCAGGTGCTCCTTGGCGTTGTCGGGGGCGCGATAGGTGGTCGGCATCGGCAGGTCTTGCCGCGCCCGGCGCGCGTGATCGCTGTCGACGAGCAGCGGCAGGATCGGGTGAAACGCCGGCGAGGGAGTCAGCTCGATCTGACCGCGATCGGCGAGCTTGCGGAAGCGGTCGAGCACGATGCGCGCCGCGTGGCGCTGTCTCTCGACCAGCCACTCCAGATCTTCGGTCGTGTAGTCCCGTCCACGCTTCTCGAGCGCGCCGAGGCCGGGCTCGGTACGGCGCTGCGAAAAGCCGAACCACGCCAGGTAGAACAGCACGGTCAGGTCTCGCAGGTCCTGCGTCGAGAACTCGCCGACCCGCTCGAGCAGGCGCTCGGGTGGTGTCGAGCGCCCGCGCCGCTCGAGCAGCTCGCGGTAGCGGGGCCGCGGCTCGATGCAGCGCCCCCACTGAATCGAGAAGCAGCGCTCGAGGAGCAGCGCTCGCTCGCTCGGACCGAGGCTGTCGAGATCGCGCAGCATCAGCTCGGTCCAGGCGTCGATCTGCCCATCGGCGACCTCGTCGATCTGCTGGGCCAGGGAAGGGACGAAGTTGACGTTGAGGTGCACGTCGGGGTGCGCCTCGAGCGCCGCCGCGATGTCGGAGTAGCCGCGCACCGTGTGCAGGCGCACCCAGGGCAGCAGCGCCGTGCCGCTCTCGGGATCGACGTAGAGCGGCTGGTGCATGTGGAGGAGCACCGCCAGATGTCCGCGAAAGCTCGACAGGGGCATGCGCTCTGACTACTGCGGACCGCGCATTGGACGCGGATTCTGGAAGTCGTAGCCCTTCGGCACGACGACGATCCCGTCGGAGACGATGAATCGCTTGCTGTCGGCCTCGAGGTCGTAGCCGATCTCGGTGCCGGGGGGGATTCGCACGCCCTTGTCGAGGATGGCGCGCCGGATGCGCGCGTGTCGTCCGACGTCGACGCCGTGCAGGATCACCGATTCTTCGACGTGCGCGAAGCTGTTGATGCGCACCTCGGGAGAGACGACGCAGCGGTGGACCCGCCCGCCCGAGACGATCGATCCTTCGGAGACGAGCGAGTCGGTCGCGATGCCGACGCGCGGGACGCCGGTCTGCTCGCCGAGGTCGGCGAACACGAACTTGGCGGGCGGCAGCGGCCGCGTCCAGGTCCGGATCGGCCACCGCTCGTTGTAGAGGTTGAAGGCCGGCACCACGGCGCACAGATCCATGTTGGCCTGCCAGTACGACTGGATCGTTCCGACGTCGCGCCAGTAGGGTGGGCCCTCTTCGCCTGCGATCTGGTTCTGCGCGAAGTCGTACGCGAAGACGCGCTTTCCCTGCTGCACCATCATCGGCAGGATGTTGCGCCCAAAGTCGTGGGCGCTGTCGCCGAGCGCGTCGCGGGTCAGCTCGTCGACGAGCACGTTGGTGACGAACACATAGTTGCCCATCGACGCCAGCGCCAGATCGGGATGCCCCGGCATCGGCCTCGGATCGGCGGGCTTCTCCTGGAATTCGACGACGCGACCGTCCTCTTCGACCGAGAGCACGCCGAAGGCGGTCGCCTCCTGGCGCGGCACCGGGATCACCGCGACCGTCACGTCGGCGTTCTTCTCGCGATGGAAGTCTACCATCTGGCGGACGTCCATCTTGTACATGTGGTCGCCGCCGAAGACGCAGGTCAGGTCGGGCTTCTCGTCGGTGATGACATTGAGCGATTGGTGGAGCGCGTCGGCCGATCCCTTGAACCAGTCACGCCCGGTGCGCTGCTGCGCCGGCACGACCTCGCAGTAGTACTCGAGGAACGACGGCATGCGCCAGCCGCGACCGATGTGCGTGTTGAGCGAGTCGCTCTTGTACTGCGTCAGGACCTTGATCTTGAGCAGGCCCGAGTTGACGAAGTTCGAGAGCGCGAAGTCGATCAAGCGGTACCGGCCCGCGATCGGCACCGCCGGCTTGGCCCGGTCCTCGGTGAGCGGCCACAGGCGACGGCCTTCGCCGCCCGCCAGCACGATGGCCAGCACGTTGGGGGTGGCTCGTCGCGCAGCGTCCATGGTCAAT
>CAZPEY010000080.1:14651-16647 GCA_964585665.1 uncultured Polyangiaceae bacterium
GGGATCGGCGACGTGCCGGGCAAGCTCGGATCACTCATGCCGACGTCGTCAATGGACGTGAACTTGACGATCTCTTCGTTGAGCAACGTGTCGATGAGGTCGCCCGCCGGCTTGCCCGCCTTCTGCTTCTCCTTGTCGGCGACCATCGACTGGACGAGCTGGGCGATGTCGCGCGACGTGACCTTGAGCCCGCGCGAGAAGAGGTGCTGCGCCAGCGCCTCCTGAAAGTCACCGGCGGTCTGGTAGCGAGCGTTGACGTCCTTGGCGAGCGCCTTGCGGATGATCGTGTCGAGCTCGGCGTCGACCTCGGGGTTCTGCGCGTCGATGCGCGGCACCTTGGCCTGGCGCACCAGCTCGACGGTCTGATAGTCGCTCTCGCCGAAGAACAGCCGCTTGCCGGTGAGCAGCTCGTAAAGGACGATGCCGACCGCGAAGATGTCGGTGCGCGGATCGACCTCCTTGCCCGACGCGGCCTCTGGCGACAGGTAGCTGAACTTGCCCTTGACGACGCCCGGATCGGTCGACTCGAGCTGCGAGCTCGCCTTGGCGAGACCGAAGTCCACGAGCTTGACCTCTCCCCGTCGAGAGATGAGCACGTTCGGCGGCGAGATGTCGCGATGCACGATCGAGAGCGGCTCGCCGGTCTCGGGATCGGAAAGGTCGTGCGCATACTGGAGGCCCTTGCAGACCTCCATGATGATGTAGACGGCATGCGCGACCGGCATGCGCTTGCCCTGCTTCTTCATCCACTCGACGAGCGACTTCAAGTTGCCGCCGTCGACGTGCTCCATGACGATGAAGTACGTCGTGTCGGCGACGCCGATGTCGAAGACGCTGACGACGTTGGCGTGCTGCAGGTTCATCGACAGGCGCGCCTCGTCGAGGAACATCTGGATGAACTTCTTGTTCTTGGTGAGGCTCGGCAGGATGCGCTTGATCGCCACCGGCTTGCGGATGTTTCCGACGGAAGATTCGGAGACACCACGGAACACCTCCGCCATGCCTCCGGCGTCGATCTTGTCGGTGATGCGGTATTTGGGTTGGCCGGCCATTGCGAGTTGGCAGCGAAGCTCAGTTACTTTAACGCATTACGCAACGAAGGGAAATAAACGGCGGGAAATAAACGGCGGGAGAGCTGCGCGCGTCAGTCCTCGGTCGCTTCGACGCCCTCGTCGCCGAGGCCGCTCTCGTCGCGCAGGCCCATGCCGCGCGCCTGCGTGACCATCTGCTCTTCCTTCTCTGCTTCTTCCTTGCAGTCGATGCAGAGCGAGGTCACCGGTCGCGCCATCAAGCGGCGAAACCCGATGGCCTCGCCACACGAGTCGCACTCGTCGATCGTGCCCTCTTCGAGGCGGCCGAGCGCGCTCATCACCTTGCCGAGCAGGAACTTCTCTCGGTCGCGCAGCCGCAGCTCGGTGGAGAAGATCTCCTCCTCCATCGACTCGTCGATCGAGTCCCGGCCCACCAGAGACGGCTCGCGGTTCATGGCGTACGACAACGCGTCGTGCGCAGTTTGCAGCAAGCGCTTGCGCTCCGCCTCGAGGACGTTGCGCAGTTGGTCGAGCTGAGCGGCGGTGAGCATGGTCCCTTACCCTGCGACTCCGCGCGGTGGACTGTCAACGCCAAACCCTCACGTCGGAGAAAATTGACCGGAGGTGGTTCTATTTCTTATGCTTCGACGATGGCGCTTGCGCACAAAGCGACCTGGAAGACCCGGCTCACGGTCGAGCTGCTGCGTTGGTCGCCCAAGGGCACCTTCAGCCGCGCCGTCGGATGGCTGGCCGAGCGCCGTGTGCCCGAGGGGCTGCGCGCACCGATCTATCGTGGCTTTGCGCGTGCTGTCGGAGCGGATCTCGAGGAGCTCGATCGTCCGCTCGGCGCCTTCGAGCGCTTCGACGACTTCTTCACGCGGCCGCTCGCCGTCGGGCAGCGTCCCGTCGACCCGCGGCCCGGCGTCATCGTCTCGCCGGTCGATGGCGTCGTGTCGCAGCTCGGG
>CAZPEY010000080.1:16747-17864 GCA_964585665.1 uncultured Polyangiaceae bacterium
ACATCCAGGGGCTGTTCACGATCAACGAGCGGCTCACCTCGTACCTCGAGGGCGAGTGCGGCAGCGTCGCGCTCGTCAAGGTGGCGGCGACCGGCGTCGGCAACATGACCTTGAGCTATGACGCGGTCGTGCGTACCCACCTCGGCGGGCGCAAGGGGCGGCTCGGCAGCGAGCGCCACTATCCGACGCCGTTGCCCGTCGAGCGCGGTCAGGAGCTGGCGATGTTCCACCTCGGCTCGACGGTGATCTTGCTGTTCGAGCGCGGTCGCGTCGAGCTCGGCGTCGCCAGCGGCCAGCCGGTTCGCATGGGCGAGGCGATCGGTGCGGTCATCGAGGCGCCTCGCTCCGTCGGGGTGAATGCTTGAGCGGCACCCCGCGCCCGGGTCTGGTCGGAGCGGACGTCGAGCTCGAGTTCTCCGAAGGGGAGCTCGGCGAGATGGACGCCGAGCTCGTTGGGAAAGACAAGGAAGGCACGCGGCGGCGTCGGCGATCGATGGTGCGCGTGCCTGTCGACGAGGTGCATCGCGAAGCGAGCGGGCCGACCAACGACAACCGATCCGAGCTCGACTCGCTCGTCGAGCAGGCGTTCTCGGGCGAGTCCAACGCGGGCAGCGTCCATGTGCAGCGCGGCGAGCTCCAGAAGGGCATCGAGCCGTTCACTCCCGTGACGACGTCCGCGCCGGCGCCTGCCGAGAAGCCGCGGCCTCCCAAGCCGCCGCTCGCCGCGGTCTCCGCGCTGCTCCGCGCCGCGACGGCTCCTGCGACTGCGCCTGCGGCGCCTGCCAAAGAGGACGAGGCGCCCAAGACGCCGCCGCCGGATCGCGACAACGTCAAGGCGCTCCTCATCGCGGTCGTGCCCGAGGTGCCGGTCGAGGTCGAGCCGGACTCGTCCGGACATACCGGGACGGCGGATGAGGCCGAGCTCGACAGCGACGAGCTGGAAGAGGCTGCCAAGGGCCACGAGGAGCCGACGACTCCGCCTCGGCGCTCCACGAGCGTGACGCAGCCGATGCCGGTGTACCCGCGATCCGGCTCGCCGGCTGCTCCCCCCCCGGTGCCGCGCGCTCCGCCGGCCGTGCCGGCTGGTGCGGCAGCGCCGCCGCCCGCGCCTGGTGCC
>CAZPEY010000081.1:0-17820 GCA_964585665.1 uncultured Polyangiaceae bacterium
GTTGCGCCGGGCGCCTGCGCCGGCATGGCGGCGCTCGGCCCACGGCTCGGCGGACTGCTGGCGCCAGGGCTCGCAGCGGTCTGACCGAGCGCGTCGACCGCGCCGTCCGTCGCGGCATGCACCGCGGTCGCAGCGCGCTCCAGGCGGCACTCATCGAGGAGCACGAGGAGCTCGGCCGCCGTCGCAGGCCGGTCGGCCGGCGACTTGGCGAGCAGCCTGAGCAGCAACGCCTCGAGCTTGGGCGACACCGCGCCGGGGCGCACGCTCGACGGGGCGGGTGGCTCCTGGTGGGCGTGGGCGACGATCAGCGACGCCAGGCTCGGGCCCGAGAACGGCGGCTCGCCGAGCGCCATCTGGTAGAGCATCACGCCGAGCGAGTAGAAGTCGCTGCGATGATCGATGGCATGCCCGAGCGCCTGCTCGGGCGACATGTACATCGGCGTGCCGATGATCGCGCCCGCCGCGGTCATCTGGCTGACCTGCTGTTGCTGCTGCTCGTCGTCGAGGAAGCGCGCGATGCCGAAGTCAAGCACCTTGACGAAATCGGGCTCGCCGTAGCGCTCGAGGAGCATGATGTTGTCGGGCTTGAGATCGCGGTGCGCGATCCCCGTCTGGTGCGCGGCGCCGAGCGCGCGCGTCACCTGCAGCGCGATGTGCAGCAGGCGCTCGACCGGCATGGGTCCGCCCTCGATCACCTTGGACAGCGGCCGCCCGGGGAGGAACTCCATCGCCAGGAACAGCCGACCGTTGTCCTGGCCGTAGTCGAACACCGCGATGACGTTCGGGTGCTCGATGCGGCTGGTCGCCTGCATCTCGCGTTGAAAGCGCTTGATGACGTCCGGGTGATTGGCGACGCGCGCGTGGATCAGCTTGAGCGCTACCTGCCGATCCATCGAGAGCTGGGTCGCCTGGTAGACCGCACCCATGCCGCCCTGCCCCAGCATGCGCACGATGAGATAACGCCCGGCGATGGTCTCCCCGACCGCAGCCGGCCCTGGCTCGCTGATGGACTCGCTCATGGCCCCGCCAGCAGCCTACCGCATCTTGCCGCTGCTCGCTCCATTGGCGAGCGTGACGATCACCGGGTTGTGATCGGAGCAGTCGCCGATGTCGAGGATCTCGGCGGCGACGAGGCGCTCGGCCAGCGGCCGCGAGAGCAGCGCGTAGTCTGTGCGCGTCTCGACGGTGTGGCCGTGTCCCGAGCGGCGCGCCGTCACCCACGGCGTGCCCGGCGCCCGCCGCGACAGCGCGTCGACCCAGCCATGCCCGAGGAGCCGATCGAGCTCGCCGAAGCTCGGCGGGTGACCGTACTTGTGAATGCCGGTCCGCTGCAGCTGCTCGTCGAGATCGTCGGGATACGGATCGAGCCGGCAGAACGCGTTGAGATCGCCGAGCAGGAGGTAGTTGCCCGTCGCGAGCTCGCTCGACGGGACGAGCCGCGCTAGCTCCTCGATCTCGGCGCGGCGCGCTTGCTGATCGCGCGAGATGAGGTGAGTGCCGAGGATGGTGAAGCGCTCGCCGGGGAGCTGCAGCTCCGCCTCGACGAGACAGTGCGCGAGTCGGTGGGTGTGCACGCGGTGCTGCACGAGGGGCACGCGGCTGAGCAGCGCGACGTGAAACTGCCGCCCGCTCGGGCGGCGGTTGGCGAGGCCGAGCACCGCGTGGTGTGGCCCCGGCTCGACGCCCATCGCGGCCGCGACGTCACCGAGACGATCGTTGGCATCCCACTGCAGGCACTCTTGCAAGACGAGGACGTCCGGATCGATGGCCCGCACGTACTCACAGATCG
This sequence comes from uncultured Polyangiaceae bacterium, assembly GCA_964585665.1. Taxonomy (GTDB): domain Bacteria; phylum Myxococcota_A; class Polyangia; order Palsa-1104; family Palsa-1104; genus CAZPEY01. Next base: position 1,790 of record CAZPEY010000081.1, read on the forward strand.
CCGAGAGTCGATCTTCACCGCCGAACAGCACGTTGAAGGTCGCCAGCTTCATCTCGGTTGCTCGATCCTGCCGTCGGCGTGGCGCGCGAAGCGCCGCACCTCGGGGCCGTGCACCGGATCGTCGCGGTCGAAGGGCCAGCCGCCGAACGCGGTGCGCCGATAGTCCGCGAAGGCCTGCATGATCTCTTCGCGGCTGTTCATGACGAAGGGGCCGTGCTGCACCACCGGCTCGCCGATCGGCCGTCCCTGGAGGAGCAGCAGCTCGCACTCGCCGCGCCTCGCCTCGACGGTGATTGGCAGGTGGCTCTCGACCTGGACGGCGGCGGGCTCGACGAAGCTCCGATCGTCGATGCGCACCTCGTCGCCAGCGAAGAAGTAGAGCGTGCGCAGCGTCGCCGGGCTCGCTGCTGGCGGCAGCTCGACGGGCGCGCCAGGAGAGAGGCGCAGGGTGACGATCGCCAGATCGCTGTCGGTGGAGGAGGCCCAGGAGTCGGGCGGCGGCGGTGGCGCCGTTCCCGCGTCGGGGAACAGCGTCCCAGCGACGACCGTCGCGACGGCAGTGCGCGGCAGCGAGTCGCCCCACAGCATCGTGAAGTGCGGGCGCACCAGCTTGGATCGGGCCGGTAGGTTGAGCCAGATCTGGAACAGCTCGACCGGGTTGTCCCGCTCCCGCTCGAGCAGCGGGAACATCTCGGAGTGCACGATGCCGGCGCCCGCGGTGAGCCACTGGACGTCGCCCTGACCGAAGCGCGCCGTGGCGCCGAGCGAGTCGGAGTGATCGATGTAGCCGCGCCGCACGATCGTCACCGTCTCGAAGCCGCGGTGCGGGTGCTGCGGGAAGCCCGGCACCACGTCGCCGTGGTACATGTTCCAGCCGTCGCGGTTGGCGAAGTCCTGCCCGATCTGGCGACCGGCGAGCGAGGCGACGGGGCCGAAGCGCTCGTTGCCGCGCGGATAGGCGTCGTTGGGGGGGACGCAGACGAGGAACGGGTCCAGCGTCGGCCAGGGCATGCCGAGCGGTGCGACGCCGAGGATCTTGCTCATGGTGTAAGGGTAAGGGTAAAGCGGGGTCCGCGCACATCGTCAAGCAACTTGTCTACTTGATCGGTGGCTCGGCGCGATGGTGGCGCGTACGCAGCAGCACTGCCTCGCTGTCGATCTCGACGAGCAGCGGCGCCCCCTGCTCGTCCCAGCGCGGCCGCCCGGCGAGCTCGACCACGGTGTGCGAGAAGGCGCCGCCGAGCGGCCGGTCGCCGATCACGAGCAGCGCGCAGTCGGCCGCCTTGACCCGTCGCTGCAGCCGCGCCCACAGCCCCGGATCGTCGACGACAAAGCGGCCGCGCCCGCGCTTCCGCAGGTTGACCTCGACCAGGTAGAGGACGAGCAGCCCGAAGCCGCCGGCGTCGAGCAGGCGATCGACCGACTTGAAGGCCGCCTCCAGCGTCGGGGGGCGCACCCAGAGCAGCCGCTCGAGCGGCAGCCACGGCATGCTCTGCGGCAAGAAGGCATCGGCCGCGTCGAGGAGCGCGGTGCGCTCGCCGCGCTCCTCCGCCGCCTGCAGCGCCGCGCCGACGAGCGCCATCCGCCCCGACGAGCGCGCGCCGACGACCTCGCAGATCTCGGCGCGTCGCAGTCCGCCGCCGAGCAGCGCGTCGATCGCCGGCAGCCCGAGCGCCAGCGGTGGACGCTCCGGGCTCTCCTGCCGCGCCTCGATCCGCGCGCGCTCGGCCCGCATTCGCGACAAGAGCTCAGCCAGCACCTCTCCAGTATACTGAACATTCGAATAGCCTCAAGCGGTGCTATGCTGAGCCCCGACGCATGGACTGCCCGCGCTGCGCGACCTCCAACCCCGACGGAGCCACCACCTGCACGACCTGCGGCGAGACGCTCGCCGACTTTCGCGCCGCCGCGCCGTCGCCGAGCAAGCAGCGCTGCCCGCGCTGTGACAAGGCGCTGTGGCCGATCCGCCATCGGGAGATCGCCGCCGAGGCCTGCCTCGGCTGCGGCGGCCTGTTCGTCGACGAGGCGAGCTTCCTCGGGCTGCAGGATCGCCCCGCCGCTCCGCCCGGCAACGCCTCGACGTTGCCCTCGCCGACGGGGACCGCCAAGGTCGAGGTGGTGCGCTACGTGCGCTGTCCCCGCTGCCAGACGCGCATGAACCGCGTCAACTTCGCGCGCATCTCCGGCGTCATCCTCGATACGTGCAAGGGGCATGGCATCTGGTTCGACGCCGACGAGCTCGATCAAGTGCTCGCCTTCGTCGCCCAGGGCGGCCTCGACAAAGCGCGACAGAAGGACGCCGAGCGCGCGAAGGAGGCGCAGCGCGCCGAGGCCGATCGTCGCCGCACCCTGCAGCCGCGCGACGACGCCGGCGGGCCCAAGGCCGAAGACGGCGCCGGTGCCCTCAGCGTCCTCGGCCTCGTCGTCGAGATCCTCGCCGCGCTGCTGTGAGCGAGGCTCCTCAGAACATGAAGGCGCGCTCGATCGCCGCGTAGTCGACCGCGACGTCGAGGCGCGCCAGCACCGAGTAGAACCCGAACTGCAGCCGGTTCATGAAGAACATCCCCGGCGGCATCGGCACGAACTTGTCGTCCTTCCGCTTGCGCGACTCGAGCGCGATGTTCTTCATCTGATCGAGCAGCCCGGCGGTGAACTCGCGCGTGATGCGGAACGGCGACTCGAGCTGCGGCGAGAACGCCCGACGCACGTACGCGAGCGCCCGCTCCTCGTAGATCCCCCCCTCGGTGAGCAGCAGCTCGCGCGCGCACTGATAGAAGGCCGGCTCGTCGCCAAGCAGCGCGGCGCGGTGCATGCGTCGCGCGATCTCGGCGCGCTCCTCGGGCTGCGTCTGGATGCAGCCGTAGTCGAGGAACGTGACCTGGCCGCCGGGGCCGAAGAAGTAGTTGCCGGGGTGCGGATCGGCGTTGAAGAGCCCGCCGACGAGGCTGCCCTTGTAGACGTAGCGCCACAGCGTCTCGCAGTAGGCGCGCCGCTCCGCCTCGCTGCGGGTCATCGCGACCTCGAGCGGATCGCCGGACACCAGCTCGGTGGTGAGCACGCGCTTTCTGCTCAGCGCATCGAAGACGCGCGGGACGCGGATCGTCGGATCGTCCTCGAAGAGCTCGCCGTACCGTCGCTGACGCTCGGCCTCGAGGTTGTAGTCGAGCTCCTCGCGAAAGCGGGCGCGGATCTCCTCGAGGATGCGCTTGGATTCGAACTTGCGCGTCCCGAGCATCGCGAACGCGCCCTCGATGAGCCCGGCGTTCTGGAGATCGGCCTCCATCGCCTCGGCGATCCCCGGGTGCTGCACCTTGACCGCGACGGCGACACCGTCGGTGGTGCGAGCGCGATGCACCTGGCCAATCGAGGCCGAGGCGATCGGCTCGTCTTCGAACTCGCTGTACAGCTCGGCGACCGGCGCGCCGAGCTCGCGCTCGATCTCGGCGCGCACCGCGGCGGCCGAGGAGCGCGGCGCCTCGGCGTAGAGGCGCTTCATCCACTTCTCGTAGTTGTCGCGCTGCCCCTCGGGCACCGCGCCATCGACGTAGGCCGCCATCTGTCCGACCTTGGCGGCGACGCCGCGCAGCCGCCCCAGCACCTCGGCCGCTGCCTTGGCCGCCGCCTCGTCGCTGCCGAGCAGCGCCCCGGCCCCCGCGCGCGCCATGCCGAAGAGCCGACCGAAGCGTCCCTGCGGGAGCTTGCTGTCTTTGTCGGACATCGGGCGCGCTAGCCGCCCGCCAGCTTCTTGATCGCCGCGACGCGCTTCTTGATGAGCCCGAGCGCGCGGAACGCCGCGCCGAGCGAGCCGAGCTGGAGCTGCGCGACCGTATCGGCCAGCGCCGTGAGTTCCGGCGTCGACGGCAGCCAGAACGGCTCCGGATCCTTGTTCGAGTCGACGACGACGGTGCGGCGGCGCACGAACGTCGGGTAGGCGTGACGGCTCGCCGCGACGCCGGTGCCCGTGTCGCGCACGCCGGTCCACGGCGTCTCGGGGAGGATGCCGGTAAAGGCGTGGTTGTTGACCAGCGCCACGCCGACCTCGAGCCGCCGCGCCAGCGCTGCGCCGCGCTCGAGGTTGCTCGTCCACACCGAGCCGTTGAGGCCGTAGCGCGAGTCGTTGGCGCGACGGATCGCCTCGTCAGCGTCCTTGACGCGGATCACCGCGACGACCGGTCCGAAGGTCTCCTCGCTGACGACCCGCATCGACTCGTCACACTTGTCGACGACGGTCGCTTGGTAGCCGAGGCCCTTGCCGGTGCGCGCGCCGCCGCACAGGATCGCAGCGCCGCGCTGCCGCGCCTCTTCGACGTGCGCCTCGACGATGGCGAGCTGCGCCGCGTTCTGCAGCGGCCCGATCTCGGCGTCGGCCGCGCCGCTCGGATCGTCGTTGACGCGGATCGCCTTGCACACCTTGGCGAGCTGTTCGACGAAGCGATCGGCGATCGCCTCCTCGACATAGACGCGCTCGATGCCCGCGCAGTTCTGCCCGCAGTTGTGCATCGCCCAGAAGGCGATGCCCGCTGTGGTGCGGACGAGGTCGCAGTCGGCCAGCACGATCGCCGCGTCCTTGCCCCCGAGCTCGACCGACGCGGGGATCAGCCGCTCGGCCGCGGCGACCGAGACCTTCTTGCCGGTCGCGACCGAGCCGGTGAACACGATCCCGTCGACGCCCCCGGCCAGCAGCGCCTGGCCGATCGCGCCGTCGCCCTGGACGATCTGCACGAGCCCCGGCGGGAAGACCTCGTTGCACAGCGCCGCCAGCCAGGCACCCGCGCGCGGCGTGTGCTCGGACGGCTTGAGCACGACGCCGTTGCCCGAAAGCAGCGCCGGGTAGAGCGACTTCATGAAGTTGCCGAGCGGATAGTTCCACGGCGCGATGATGCCGATGACCCCGCGGGGCACCGCCTCGACGACGACCTTCTTCCCCGGGTACTCGAGCGCCGAGAGCTTGATCTTCTCGGGGGCGAGCGCGGCGCGGCCCGCGCGGATCGCGCCCTTGGCGTAGCCGACCCCGGTGACTACCTCGGACATCAGGCACTCGGTCAGGCTGCGGCCGGTCTCCTCCGAGAGGATCTTGGCGATCTCGGCGCGGCGCTCGACGATCCGTCGCGCCAGCAGGAGCGCCTTGCCGGCGCGCGCGTCGAGCGACAGCTCGGCCCAGCCAGGCTGCGCGGCGCGCGCCTTTTCGATCGCCGCCGTGACCTCTGCCGCCGTCGACCAGCGCAGCTCGCCGAGCGGACTGCCATCAGCCGGATTCTGCTGCCCTGGACGCACCCCCGAAGAGACGACCTCTGCACCGCTTGAGCTCATGCGCGGCAGTATCGAGGGCGAGCCCGACGCTGTAAAGCGCTTCTGCGGACGACGCTGCCCGGGGGAGCGAGGGGGTCAGTTGCGCCCCGGCGGCGGCATGCGCAGCTTGGCCGTCGTCGTCAGGAACTCCGGCTCCTTGGCGATGCCCATCGAGAGCACCAGCTTGAAGGCGTCGGCCACCGACATCGCCAGATCGCGCGTCCGGCCGCGCTCGACGAGGAGGTAGAACCCCGAGGTCGGGTTCGGCGTCGTCGGTACGAACACCGAGAGCAGCTCCTCGCCATCCTTGCTCACCACGGGGAGCGGGTGCTCCGACGTCAGAAAGCCGATCGCGTACGAGCCCGCGCTCGGATACTCGACGAGCAAGGCCCGCTCGAAGCTGTGCCCGCCCTTGCTGAACACGCTCTCGGTCACCTGCTTGAGCAGCCCGTAGGTGCCACCGAAGATCGGCATCTTGCCGAACACCTGGTCAAGGAAGTTGACCAACCACTTTCCGACGAAGTTGTGCGCCAGGATGCCGAACAGCGTCGCGAGCAGGAGCGCGATCAGGATCCCGACGCCCGGCAGCGGTCCACCGAACACCGTCGGTCGCCACGCGTCGGGGAAGAAGCCATCGAGCGTGCGGACGATCCAGACGATGAGGTAGCCGGTGCCGAGGATCGGCGCGAGCAGGACGAGGCCAGTGGCGAGCTCGGTACGCAGAAGACGGAGCAGGCTCTTCATGCCGGCACCTTACCCCAGGATCATGCTCTCCTTGTGCAGCTCGCCGTGCGCGAAGCGCGACAGGCGGCTGTCGGCGAAGATTGGGTGCTCGACCCCGTCGACGAAGTAGTCGGCGTAGATGCGCCCCATCACCGGCGCCATCATGAAGCCGTGCCCGACGAAGCCGCAGAGCAGATGGAAGCCCGGCAACCCCTCCGGCTCTCCGAGGATCGGCCGCCCGTCGGGGGTGACGTCGTAGGGGCCGGCCCACTGCCGCAGCACCTTGACGGACGCGAGGCGCGGCATGACGGAGAGCAGCGCCGGCGCGAGCCGCAGCAGGAAGTCGAGGCGCGAGCCCATGCGGATCTTGCCGTCGCCCGCGTCGGGCACCGAGATGCCGCAGACGATCTCTCCGCGCATCGACTGCGAGAAGTAGAGTCCCGACTCGAGCTCGGCGACCATCGGATCGAGGAATGGCCGCAGCGCCTCGGTCGAGAGGATCTCGTGCCGATGCGGCTTGTTCGGCAGCTCGAGGCCGACGAGGCGCGCCACCTCGGGAGACCACGCGCCCGCCGCGCACAGCACCCGATCCGCGACGATCGCGCCGCGTGAGGTCGTCAGCGAGTAGCCGCGCGCCACCGGCTCGATCGCGGTGACGGGGGTGTGGAGGAACAGCCGCGCCCCGCCGCGCATCGCCTGCTCCGCGTACCCCCACAGGAACGGCCAGGGGAAGACCACGCCGTCCTTCGGGTTGTAGGCGGCGCCCAGGATCCCGTCGGTGACGAGATCGGGCACGCGCTCACGGATCTCGCTCGGAGAGATCAGCCGCGTCGGCACGCCGCAAGTGTTCTGCAGCGCGCTGTTCGCCTCGAGCGCGGCGAGCATCCTCGGCGTGCGCGCCAGGAACAGATAGCCGCCCTGGCGGAACCAGTTGTGGACGCCGAGGTCGCTGGCGAAGGTGCGGCACAGCTCGATCGAGTCCTGCATCAGGCGGATGTTGGCCTCGGTCGACCACTGCATCCGCACGCCGCCGCCGTTGCGGCCCGACGCGCCCTCGGCCAGGTAGCCAGCCTCGAGCACCACGACGTCGCGAAAGCCGCGGCGAGTGAGCTGATACGCGACCGACAGTCCCATCACGCCGCCGCCGATGATCGCGAGCTGAGTGCGCGCGGGCAGCGCCCCGGCCTCCCCGTAGACGACCGAGCGCTCGCTCATCGGCCCTGCTTCTTGTCGCGCCCACCCGGGCGCTGTCCGGCGAACAGCCCGAGCGGCGTCGGCGTCGTCGGCGGCCGCGCGGTAAACGGCTGCGCCTCGCCGGTGCGCTGGCCGCACCGCTCGACGACGTGACGCAGGCACTGCTTGCCCTGGCAAGGCCCGGTGCCGAAGCCGGTGTAGCGCTTGACCTCTTCGAGGTCCGTGTAGCCGAGCGCAATGCACTCGTCGATCTCGTCGAGCGTGACGTCCTCGCAGGGGCAGACCAGGATCTTCTTCATGGCAGGCTCGCCCGGATCGCCAGCGCCGCGCGGCGGCCCGCGACCATCGACAGCTCGGCAGTCTGCACGCCCGCGACGTCACCGCAGGCATAGACATGCTTGCGATCGGTGTGCCCGTCTTCGTCGGTGACGACGAAGAGACCGCCGCGCGTGTCGTCCCAGCCGACCACGCAGCCGTGCTGCCGCAGCAGCTCGGTCGCCGGGGCTGGGCGCGACGCGATCACCAGCCAGTCGGCATCGCTGAGGTGGGTCTCGCTCCCGCGACGCCACTCGACGCGATCGACGCGCCGCTGCCCGTGGGCGGCGACGAGCTGTGCGTCCGGCGGCAGCCGCTCGACGCGATGTCCGGCCGCCTGCAGCGCGCTGGCCGCACCGTGGGAGTAGTCCCCGACGACGACGAGCTTGCCGCCGAGACGCAGCCCCTCGTGGTGGACGGCACGGAGCAGACCGCGCGCCGCGAGAATGCCTGGGCGATCGTTGTTGCCGAAGAGCAGGTTCTGCTCGTAGCTCCCCGGTGCGTAGAGGTAGCGCTCGGCGACGACCTTCTTGAGGCCGCCTGGCGTCGCGACCGCGAGCAGGCCCGGCGGCAGCTCGGGCTCGGCCTGATCCTCGGCGTAAAAGCCGATCGCGGTCGCCTCGCGCAGCACCCGGACGTTGCCGAGCTCGGCGACGAGCCGTCCGACCAGATCCGCCCCGCGCGCCTCGGCGAGCAGCGAGCCGCCGAGCTGGCGCCGCTCGTCGACCAGCAGCAGCGACAGCGCCGACCTGGCCAGCACGCCCGCGGCCGCCAACCCAGCGGGACCGCCACCGACGATCACGACGTCGACGTGCAGCGTCTCGGGCGCCGGCAGCTCCTCGGGTCGGCGGGCCAGGGCGGGATCGGGGAGCCGTCCGAGCCCCGCCATCTGACGCACCACCTTGGCGACGATGCCCGCCGTCGGCCCGGACCAGGCGCCGAGGGTGTGGTGGTCCATGCCGCGCGGAAACACGAGGTCGGCCGCCGCGAGGACGTCGAGTTCCACCGACGGAAACGCGTTCTGGCGCTCGACCACCTGGCCCGCCTCCGCGCCGGTCATGCAGGCGCGCAGCGACGGGCGACCGTCGATGCGGACCAGGCACTGCCCGCACTGGCCGGCGAGGCAGAAGGCGCCGCGGGGGCGGTGGTACTTGACCGAGCGCGTGTGCAGCGGCAGGTCGGCGGCGAGCATCGCGGTCGCCACCGACTGCTCCGGGCGCGCCGCGATGCGCTGGCCGTCGACGGTCAGGTAGACGGACGAGGTGTCGCTCGCAGGCTCAGGAGGGTCGGGTGCGTTCGACACGGCGTCTCAGCGACTGGAAAAGCTGTGCGTGGCGAAGACCTGCCACACCAGATCGGTCTCCCCCGCCCTCGCGCCGACGCTGCGCCAGACCGCCTCCAGGAACTCGTCGCGGCTCCAGCGCTGCTCGCGGACGCACTCGGGCGTGAAGGCGCCCTGACAGGGTCCGCGACGCACCACCACCGCCTGCTGCGTTGGATCGACCTCGCGGGCCGGATCGGCGAGCGTCACCGTCGGCCCCAGCACGGTCACGACGATCCGCAGGTCGTTGACGTCGTCGGAGGTGACCCGCTCGCCGCGCGGATCGAAGAAGCCGGCCTGCACCGCGGCGAGCTCGACAGTGTAGTAGAGCGGGTGCTCCGCCTCGACCAGGATGGCCGAGCCCCGCAGCTTCTGCTCCTCGTAGAGGTGCACCGCCGCGGCGGACTTGACGAGGAGCGACTTGCGGTGCGGCGCGCCGGGCGGCAGGTTGCCCGAGTAGGCGTACTCACGCAGCGTCGTCAGCGCGATGCGACAGAGCTCCTTGCCATCGCTGTCCGACAGCGGACCGGGCGGGGCGTCGTCGCCGTGGCTCGCGGTCGTCATGGCGTGGGGGCCTGGCTCGTCGGTCGCATGGGTCGCGTCGGTTGCATTCAGGGTGCTCCCTCGTCGGGGTTCTCACCACCCTTGCCAGGTGCCGGAGGTCCAGGAACCGTCGCATCGCGCGATGGCGGCAAGGTCGTCGAGAAGCTTGCCAGAAGCTGCCGCATCTTGGAAAGCGTCTCGGGATCGCGGCTGGCCAGGTTGTCCTGCTCCGTCGGATCGGTCGAGACCTTGTAGAGCTCGAAGCTGTTGTCGCTGATGCGGTGGATGAGCTTGTGCTCGCCAAGCGCGATCGAGCGCCAGCGGTGGTTCCACGACGGCGCGGGCAGGAGCTCGGCGTAGACCGGATACTCGGGCAGCTTGTCGCCGAGGATCGCGGGCAGGAGGGAGCGGCCGCGGAAGTTCTTGGGCCGCTCGACCTTGGCGAGATCGACCACCGTCGGTCCGAGGTCGATCAGCATGACGCGCTCGTCGACCGTGCGAGCCGGCTGTCCAGGCACGTAGAAGACCAGCGGCACGCGCAGGAGCTCGTCGTAGATCGTCTGGCCGTGGAAGAAGAGGCGCTCGCCGCCGAGCTTGTGCTCGCCGAACGCCTCGCCGTGATCGGCGAAGATCACGACGATCGTGTTGTCGGCGAGGCCGAGCTCGGCGAGCGCGTCGAGGATCTGGCCGATGTACTTGTCGGTGAAGAACACCTCGCCGTTGTACTTGTCCTCGAGGAGGGCGAAGCCCTGGCCCTGCGCCTTGTACTCGGCGTGGTCCATGTACTTCGAGTGCGGCTCGAACAGGTGCGTCCACAGCGCGAAGCGCTCGCCGGCCGCCTTGCGCCGCTTGAGCTCGGCGAGGAGCTTGGGGACGATGCGTGGCGAGGCGATGTCGGTGTTGCTGTCGAGCAGGCCGAAGGCGCCGTCGTTGTTCCAGACGGAAAAGCCGCGCGCGATGCCCATCTTGGGGACGGTGTAGAACGACGAGAAGTAGCCGAAGTTCTTGTAGCCGCCCGCGGCGAGGGCCTGGAAGAACGTCGTGTTCTCCGGCACGTCGAGGATCGACGAGAAGTTCGAGATCAGACGCCACCACTTCACCTCCGACGGGAAGCGCGAGGTCAGGAAGGACGGGAACGAGCGCGGCGTGTTCGGCGCCTGCGCGAACGCGTTGGTAAAGACGGTTGACTTCTTGGCCAGCGCGGCGGTGCGCGGCATGATCTTGTCGTTGAGGCGATCGGCGCGCAGCGTGTCGACGGTGATGAACAGGAAGTTGCCCTTCCACTGGAACTGCTTGGCCGGCGCGCTCTCGACCTCCTTGGGCCGCGCCGAGACGGGCTGGGGATCGACGCCGTCGCAGTCTTGATCGATGCCGTCGCCGGCGATCTCGTCGACGCCGGGGCTGCGCTGCGGGTTGTTGTCGTCGCAGTCGCCGCCGCCCCACCGCGCCGAAAAGCCATCGTGGTCGTGATCGGAGAGGCGACGCGCCAGACGCAGCAGCACCTTGAGGCCCATCGACTCGGAGCTGGCGAACGCCACCGAGCGCGGCTCATCGCCGAAGACGCCCCACGAGATCCCGAAGGTCAGCCCGGCGACGAGGATCGGCAGCAACAGCAGCGCGCCATAGATCGGCGGGCGCAGCGCCGCGACGCGGGCCTTCATCCGTTCGCTCGCGGCGACCGCTCGGAGCAGCAAGAACACGAGCACGAACACACCCAGGCTCTTGGGCGCGCCAAAGTCGAGGACCCGCCAGTCGACGAGCGACAGCGCGAAGATCACGCCACCGACGAGTCCGAGCAGCAGAAGCCCGAGCAGCACCAGGGTGCGTGGGCGCGGCAGCAGGCGGACGACGAGGTGGGTCGCGGGGAACAGGAGGATCGCCAGCAGCGCCCCCGCCGGGATGGCGCCGAGGGCGACGAGCGCCGTCGACAAGGCGGCGTTCTGCTTGCGCGCCATCTCGAGCGCCACCGCGAGCAGGTAGCCGTAGAGCAGCGCGGCGACCAGCCCGAGGCCAACGAGCGCCGCCGCCACCAGCGCCGCAACGCGCCGATCGAGGAGGTCGTCGGCACGCAGGCGCCCCACCGCTCGGCTTAGCCAGGCCTCCCCAAAGAGGCGCTCGGCCCCGTAGCTGACGAGCCCGACGCCGAGCCCGAAGAGGAGCCCGAGCACGCCATACAGGCCGAGCGCCAGCTCGACGGTGCGCACCGTCGCGAGGCCGCCGAGCGGGGCGCGGCTCCCGAGCGCGCTCCAGCCGACATCGAAGAGGGCCGCTGCGAACGCCGCCAGGAGGCACAGGGCGACGGCGCGGCGCATGACAATCCACATGGGCTGGTACTACCACATTTCGCGCGCGATCTTGTGCGGCGCAACAAAAAGCCCGGGCAGGCCTCGGCCAAGGGAGGTGGTCCAACCAGAGGCTGGCCGAGCGATTGCTACTAGCCCTGGCCGCATGAACGCAGTAAAAGCCGACCGCTCCATGAGTAACCGGTCACAAAACGCCCAGAAAGCCTCTGCCCCCGTCGAGGCCATCGCGGTCGCCGCGCCTGCCGCGACCCTCCCCCCCCCGTCAACGGTTCGACGCCTGCTGGTGAAGCTTGGACCGGATCTGGTGATCCTGCTCGGCTTCTCTCTGGTGCTGGTCGCGCTGTCGATCGTCTACCGGGCGCAGCTGTCGTACCGCGACGGATCGGTCGTGCTCCCGGCGCTGTCGCTGCTGGCGATCCTGGTGATCACCTTCCTCTTCGGGCCGCGCAAGACCTTCGTCGAGCGGGCGCGCGCCGTCGTCCGCGACTGGCTGCCCTTCATGCTGCTGACGATGGTGTACGAGAGCTTGCGCACGTACACCGGCCTCATCCGCCACGTCCCGATCGATCCGACGCTCGACCAACTCGACCGCCAGATCTTCGGCGTCTCCCCGACGCTGTGGTTCCAGAAGCTCTACCACCCGCTGCTCACCGACTACATGGCCTTCGCCTACGTGCTCTACTTCGCGATGCCGCTGGCGATCATCTTCCTGCTCTACTGGCGGCGGCGTCGCGAGGACTTCCGCGAGCTGGCCCTGTCGCTGGTGCTCTGCTTCTACTCGGGGTTCCTCCTCTACATCATCTTCCCGGCGGGGCCGCCGCGCTTCTACGAGCCGATGCTCAAGATCTTCGATCCGCCGCAGCTCACGTCGTACTTTGGCGTGTTCGAGGCGACGACCAAGGCCTTCGACGCCGCCAACCCGATCAAGGTGTACGCCTCCTTCCCGTCGCTGCACTGCGCGATCGCGATGCTGGCGATGGTCTACGCGTGGCGCTTCCGCGACGTGTTCCGGCACAAGTGGATCCTGCCGGCGATCTACGCGCCGCTCGTCGTGAGCCTCTGGATCTCGACGGTGTACCTGCGCCACCACTGGGTCGTCGACGTGTGGGCTGGCTGGGCGCTCGGGTTCGCCTGCACGGTGATCGCGCCGATCATCCGCCACAAGTTTCAGAAGATGGCCGAGTCCGAAGGCCGCACCAGCTTCGTCTGAGGAGTCGACGGACCTGCACGCCGACGGCGCGCCGCCGCCTTGCTACTCGAGGCCGCGCGAGCGGAGGGCGTCGTCGTCCTCGCCGCGCAGGTGGCCGAGCTCGTGGAGCAGCGTCGTGCGGATCTGCTCCCTGAGCTCACCGAGCGTGCGCGTCGCGCGCAGCAGGTTCTTGCGGTAGAGCACGATCGTCCGCGGTTCGCGATCCGCGAGATCGGCGAGCGGCAGCCCGCGAAACAGCCCGAGGATCGTTGGCGACAGCGGCGGCTCCTCGGCGGTGAGGTCACTCGGATCGGGCAGGTCTGCCGTCTGCAGCTCGGCGCGCGCCAGATCGGTGCGGTCGCGCTTGTCGAGCGCCTCGACCGCCTCGTCGACGAGCTTGCGAAACTCCGCGGGCGAGACGCTCTGCAGCGGCGGGAAGTCGGCCGGCGACAGGCGCTGCGCCTCGGCGAACGCCAGATCGGCGCCCTTCTGATCGCCGAGCCTCTCCTTGGCGAGGCCGAGGTGATTCCAGTGGAACGCGTCGTCGCTCTTGGCGTGCTCACCGGTCTGCCCGAGTCCATCGATGACCGACTGAAAGACCCGCAGCGCCTCCTCGAAGCGCGACAGCTCGTAGAGCGCGACGCCCCGCGAGTACCGTGCGCTCCGATCGTTCGGCATCGCCTTGCAGGCCAGGTCGAGCCGCGCCAGCGCCTCGCGCGGCCGTCCGAGGTCGGTCAGCGCCTGCCCCTCGATGGCGAGCGCCCAGCCGTGCAGCGACTTGTCACCCTTCTTGGCCGACTTCCGCTGCAGCTTCTTCTGCGCGCGACGCGCCAGCTCGAGGCCGATCTCGGAGTGATCCACCGACGGCGTGTACGTCGAGACGAACAGATCGGCGGCGGTGGCGAGCGTCTCGGGATCGTCGGGATCGAGCGCCAGGGCGCGCAAGAGCGCGGCCTCGGACTCCTCGAGTCGATTGAGCTCGGCGAGGCAGACGGCGCGATCGAGGTGGGCCAGGATCGAGCGGCCATCGACCCGCGCGGCCTCCTCGGCGCAGACGAGGGCGTCGGCGTGGCGCCCCGCCTCGATGAGATCGCCGGTGCGCTGCAGGAGCGCGGCCAGCGGGCGGGGCGGCGACGCGGACGAGTCGGGGGGGAAGCAGCGCTGCGCCGGCCGCAGCGGCGGCGCGAGCGGGTTCTGTCGTGACGGACGCGAGCCGAGCGCGCCCAGATCGCTGGCCCCCAGATCGACGGCGGCCGATCTCGAGCCGGCCTTGCCGCCGAGATCCCCCTGCAGCAGGCTCAACCACGCGCCCGGCGGCTGACAGCCGACGAAGGACACAAGGCCCCCCAGGGCGGCCACGCTAGCGGCCAAGGCGAGGAGCGAGGTGCGACGGGACATGGTCGTGAGGGCAGGCGCGGCAGCGGGTTATGCGCCGCTACTCTGCACGACTTTGCCGGACTTGCAATCGGCCCAGCTGTGCCCGGTGCCGTGCTCGACGACGAGCGGCACCTGGAGCGGCATCACCCCCTCCATCAGGGCCGCGGTGCGCGCCGCCACCGCCTCCGCCTCGGCGGTGGGTGCCTCGAGCACCAGCTCGTCGTGCACGGTCAGCAGCATCGCGGCGCGTGGAAACTCGCGCCCCAGCGTCTCGTCGACGGAGATCATCGCCAGCTTGAGGAGGTCGGCGGCCGTGCCCTGGATCGGCGTGTTCTTCGCCATGCGCTCGCCGTACTGCCGAAGCGCGTAGTTCTTCTGTGCGAGCTGCGGCAGCGGTCGGAAGCGCCCAAGCAGCGTGCGGGCGCCCCCTTCGCGCCGCGCCTGCTCGACGAGGCCGACCATGTACGTCTGCACCGTGTGATAGGTGCGGCTCCAGTGCTCGATGTACTGCTTGGCCTCGCCGCGCGGGATGCCGAGGCGCTGCGCCAGTCCGAAGTCGGAGAGGCCATAGACGATGCCGTAGTTGATCATCTTGGCGACGCGGCGCATCGCCGGATCGTGGCGCTTCGCCTCGCCGAACATCTCGGCGACGGTGCGCTCGTGAACGTCTTCGCCGCGCTGGAAGGAGTCGCAGAGCACCGGGTCGCCCGACAGGTGCGCGAGCACGCGCAGCTCGATCTGCGAGTAGTCCGCGACGATCAGGCTGCGCCCCGGCGGCGCGATGAAGGCGGCTCGGATCTTCATGCCGAGCCCGGTGCGCACCGGGACGTTCTGCAAGTTGGGCTCGGTCGACGAGATGCGCCCGGTCGCTGCGACGGTCTGCTCGTACGACGTGTGGAGCCGCCCGGTCCGGGTGTCGACGAGCGCCGGCAGCGCGTCGAGGTAGGTCCCCTTGAGCTTGGCTGTGGCGCGATGGTCAAGAATCTTGTCGATCGCCGGGTGGAGCGGTGACAGCTCCTCGAGCACCTCGGCGTCGGTCGAGTAGCCGGTCTTGGTCTTCTTCGAGGGCGGCAGGCCGAGCTTGTCGAACAGGAGCTCGGCGAGCTGCTTGGGGGAGCCGAGGTTGATCGTCGTGCCGACGAGCGCCGCGACCTCCTCCTCGAGTCGCCGCAGCTCGGCGTCCGCCTCGGCGGACAGGCGATGCAGCACCGGCACGTCGAGCAGGATGCCCGTCGCCTCGAGCCGCGCGAGCAGGTGCGCCAGCGGCAGCTCGATCCGGTTGAAGAGATCGAGCTCGCCGCGCGCCTCGACGTCGCCGAGCAGCAGCGGCCACAGCCAGAGCAGCGCCTCGGCGGTGTGCCCGGCGACCCGCGCGACCTCCGCGGCCTCGATCATCTCGAGCGAGGTCGAGCGCTTGCCGCTGCCACCGAGCGTGCTGAGCTCGGGCAGCTCGATCCCGAGACGGAGCTTGGCCTGCGCCGGCAGTGTGTGATCGGCGCTCGCGTCGAGGAGGTACGAGGCGAGCTGCGCATCACCAACGACGGCGGCGAGCGGCAGGCCGAGGCGCTCACAGTGCTGCCAGGCGCGCTTGGCGTCGAACAGGATCTTCGGGTGGGTCGCATCGCCGGTGAGGCGGCCGAGCGCAGCCAGGAGCGCTGCGCGATCGGCGAGCTGCGGCGCGCCGATGTAGCGATGGCCGATCGGCAGGTAGGCCGAGGGGCACCCCGCGGCCGCGAGCGCCACGCCGACGAGCGGCGCGGCTAGGCTGCTGCCTGGC
>CAZPEY010000082.1:0-17679 GCA_964585665.1 uncultured Polyangiaceae bacterium
GTCGCCGACGTCGGCAAGAACCACTACGAAGAGGTCAGCAACGTCGAGAAGGGCAAGCACTACGGCTGGAACTATCGCGAAGGCGCGCACGGCTGGGCGCTCTCGTCGTGCACCGAGCTGTCTCCGTCGGCGAACTGTGTCGATCCGATCTGGGAGTGCGCACACTCGGACGATTGCGCCTCGATCACGGGCGGCGTCTTCACGCGGTCGTGCGAGTGGCCGCCCGAGTTTCGCAACCGCTACATCTTCGCGGACTACACCTGGACCAACCCGATCGAGATGCTGACTCCGAACGCCGACGCGACGGGAGTCACCGGAGCGGTGTCGATCCTCGGCAACTTCTCCGGCGCCTCACCCGTGTCGGTGCGGCTCGGGCCCGACGGCTACGTCTACTTCGTGCTCTACGCGAGCAACAGTCGCATCGTTCGCCTCGCACCCAAGACTCCGTCCAACTGCAACGCCGATGGCGGGATCGCGCCGACGCCCGATCTGGCGCCGTCGCCGCCCGATCTGTCCGCCGCGGTCGATGGAGGCGTCGCCGATCTCTCGGCGTCAGCGGGTCCCGATCTTCGCCCGGCGGGCGATCTCGCGGTGCCTACCATCGACGCGCCGCCGCCCGAGCCCGAGGGCACGCAGCCCGGCGATGGGATCAACACGCTCGGTCCGTCGAGCTGCCGCAACTGCCACGGCGGCGACGCGACGAACGTCGACGGAGCCGGCCGTCGTCACCGCCCGTGGGACGGCTGGTCGGGCACGATGATGGGCAACGCGATGCGCGATCCGCTCTTCCTGGCCGCCCTCGCGGTCGCCGAGAACGACATCGCCGGGATCAGCGGCTTCTGCCTGCGCTGCCACTCCCCGCAGGCCTTCGTGCGTGGCCACGCCCAGCCGCCCTACGCGCTCGACGCGCAGGATCGCGAGGGCATCTCGTGTGAGGCCTGCCATCGCTCGACCGATCCGTCGAGCAACCCGGACGGCACGCCGAGCGGCGTGACCGGTCAAGGCGCCTACCTCGGCAACGCGCGCCTCGTCTGGGACGACACGGGCCGCGTCTTCGGCCCGCGCTCGGACGCTGCGAGCCCCGCCCACGAGACGGGGCAGCAGGCGTTCACGAGCCGCTCCCAGCTCTGCGGACAGTGCCATCAGGTCTACAACCCAGCAGTCAACCTGCTTGACCAAAATGGTCAAGATACTGGACTGCCGTTCCCGCTCGACACGACCTACACCGAGTGGTCGCGCTCGTCCTTCGGCAGCGGAGCGACCCAGCAGGAGTGCCAGGCCTGCCACATGCCAGCCGCGAGCGGCGACGTCGACACAGCGCGCAACGGACCGACGCGCTCCGCCGTCAAGCTGCACGCCTTCGCCGGCGCGAACCTGTGGGGGCTCGAGGCCGTGCAGGCAGCGAATCCCGACATCGCGACCGATCGCGCCTTCGCCTTCGCTCTGGCCAAGCAGGCCGGCGAGGCGCTCCTCGCCACGGCCGCCACGGTCGAGATCGTCTCCGTCGTGACCGAAAAGAACGGGGATGTCGCCGTCGAGCTGCGCGTCGAGAACAAGTCCGGCCATCGCTTCCCGACCGGCTACGCCGACGGGCGGCGCGCCTTCGTCACCATCGAGCTGCTCAACGGGCAGGGCCAGGTGGTCGCGACGCTCGGCGCCTACGACGAGGCGACCGCGACGCTCGCGGATGCCGATCTGACCCGCGTCTACCAGGCGGTGCACGAAGAGCACTTCGGTGGAGGCAATCGCCGTGAGTGGCACCTGTCGCGCTCGAACACGATCGCTCGCGACACGCGCATCCCGCCGCTCGGCTTCCGGCCTGATGCGACGACGCCGGTGGTCGGCTACGACTATGGCAGCGGGGAGACACGGCGGAACTTCGATCAGGCGGTGGTGCGCGTGCCGGCGCTGCGCCTCGCTGCCGTCGCCAAGCAGACCGCGCTCACGGTGCGCGCCAGCGTCCGCTATCAGTCGACGATGCGCGAGTATGTCGAGTCACTCGCCGGCTCGGGCCTGCCCGCCGCGACGGCGCTGCAGACCGTCTGGAACACGACCAACAAGGGTGCGCCGCGCATCGTCGCCCAGGCGACCACGACGATCGTCTACACCGGTGCCGCGTCTGGCTGCGCGTGTGACACGACGCAACCCGACGGGGTCGTGGTGGGCTGGCTGTCGCTCGTGCTGCTCGCCGCTAGCGCGCGGGTTGCGCGTCGCAGCTCTCGAGCGTCCCGCCGCGATAGCCGCGCATGAACCAGTCGACGCGCTGCTGCGACGAGCCGTGCGTGAAGCTCTCCGGTCGCACCGTGCGCCCCGCATCGCGCTGCAGCTTGTCGTCGCCAATCGCCGCAGCGGCGCGCATCCCCTCCTCGACGTCACCCGGCTCCAGGATGCCGCGCTCCCCTGTCGATTTTGCCCACACGCCGGCCAGGCAATCGGCCTGCAGCTCGAACGCCACCGACAGACTGTTCTTCGAGCCTGGGCTGCGCCGCAGCTGCGCGGCCATCTGATCATCGAGACCGAGCAAGTTCTGGACGTGGTGGCCGATCTCGTGCGCCAGCACGTACGCCTGCGCGAAGTCGCCGGGCGCACCGAAGCGCTGGCGGAGCTCGTCGTAGAAGGACAGATCGATGTAGGCCTTGCGATCCGCGGGGCAGTAGAACGGCCCCATGTCAGAGCTGCCGCGGCCACACGCGGACTGCGTCGACCGACGGAAGAGGACGAGCTTGCAGTGCTGGTACGACATGCCGCGCTCGTTGAACAGGCGGGTCCACGTCCGCTGCGCGTCGTCGAGGACGAACGACACGAAGCGCACCAGCGTCTGCTCCTCGGCGGTCTGCGACGGGGGGCGGCGCGACGAACCCGCACCGCGGCCGGGCTCCCGGTTGGTCGGCCGCGACGAAGGCGAGGGCCGCGGCGGCGGCGGCGAGCTCCCGTCGTCGAAGGCGGCGCGCAGCGCGTAGACGATGAGCACCACGACGAGGCCGCCCATCGTCAACGGCACGCGGCGGCGCGGGCCGCCACCGCCCGATGGCGGCGAGTAGCTCGGCGTCTCGCCGCGGCGATCTTCCAGGTCGGCGCTCGGGCCGCTCTGCTCCCACTTCATGCCCGCCAGCGTAGCGCGCCCGGCGCCGCCCGCGATTCGGAATCGTGAGCCTCGTCACCGACGCCAAAATCGCTTGACGCCCGCGGAGCAAGCGTGTCGAGTACCGGCCATGCGGTACTGGTTGGCTTCGTTTTGCCTCGTCGGCGCGTCGCTGTTCGTCGCCTGCTATTCGCCCAACTTGAGCAGCCCGGGGTACTACTGCGACCCGGCCAACGATCCCCCCTGCCCGGACAGCCAGCAGTGCGTCAACGGGCGCTGCGTAAGCAAGCGCAAGAGCAACAACAACAACAACGGCGACGAGGATCTCGCCGGCCAGGGCCCGGTCGACATGAAGGGCACCGACATCAAGAAGGGCGACATGGCGCAGCAGGCCGGCGCCGGCAGCTGCGGCGTCTACGTCCAGTGCCTGATGTCGTGCACCAGCACCGCGTGCTACGACGGCTGCGACGCCAAGATCGACAGCGACGGACAGACGAAGTTCAACGCCGCCGCGCAGTGCATCTACGACTACTGCGTCAACTTCGCCGCAGACTGCGAGTTCGACGACTTTACGCAGTCCTACGTGGACGCGTTCGGCAAGCCTGCGGGCTCGTGCGACGACTGCCTCTACAACGCCGCGACAGGCTTCACCGGCAACTCCTGCACCGACACCACCGACTGCGCACCCTCGGTGTGCAAGTCGTCTGCCGACGCCTGCCTCAACGACACCTGATCGCGGCCGCCGCGCCCGGCACCGAAGGGCGGAGAGTCAGTTCGTGCAGTCGCTCTCGCTGGCGACGGGCGCGAAGTCGATGCTGTCGAAGCTTCCTGTCACGTCCGGGCTCGCCTGGCTCGAATACGTCACCGCGCCGACCTGGAGCGTCGACGGAAGATCGACCCGATCGTACGCCGCGGCGAGCGTCCACGCACCGCCGCTCGTCGGGCGTTTGTAGAGGCGAAACAGCGAGCCGATGCGACAGATCCGCAGCTCCGCTTCGCCGCCACCCGCCCAGCTCGGCCCCTCATAGGTGCTGACCCCGTCGACCGTCGTCTTGTGCTCGACGGACAGATCGTCCACATCGAAGCCAACGACGACGAACACATAGTCCTCCTGGCCGCCCTGCCCGAGCGGCACGTCGCGACGGGCCATCAGGCCGGCGAGGTGCACGGCGCTGGTCGGAGCGACCGAGTTGCCCATGCCGACCCGATGCGCGTGGACGAGGCTGCTCACACGAAAGTTGCCGGTGACCTCCTGATACACCGCGCCGCCCTGTTGGTCGTTGAACCAGAGCGAGCCAGCACCTGGAGTGATGTGTAGCGCGCCGCCGCTCGTCGCCACCGAGATGACGCCTGGATGAAAGATCTTCCATCGGCTGTCGAGGGCCGTCGCGGAGAAGGTGTCACTCTCGGGCAGGAGGGGCAGGAGATCCGCAGACGAGGCCACCGAGAGATCGGCCTGCCCGAGCAGGTCGCTTGGGAGGCCAGCGGTCAGATCCTCCGGCAGGCTGGTCGCCAGATCTGCGACCGCAGCGTCGACACCGGAGCTCGGCGCGGCCGTGCACGCGAGCGCCGTGAGTGGGAGCAACGAGAGCGACAGGAGGTCGAGGATTCGCATGCGCGACCATCCTCGCATGCGGAACGGCAGGCGAGCGGGCGACTATTTCTTGTTGGCGAGGATTGCGGCGAGCGCGCGCATCTCCTCGACGAGGCCGCGCAGCGGCGGCTTGGTGCGATCGACTTCGATCTGCGCGTCGAGCGCCTTGCGGACCTCGGCATCCGCGGCCGTCGCGACCTTGCCGACCGAGTACATGACGGCGAGGCGCACGATCGGCTCCTTGTGCGAGAGCTTCTTGGTCAGCGCCGGCAGCGCGTCCTTGCCGAAGCGCGCCAGGAAGAAGGCTGCCTTCTCCTGCTTGGCCAGCACCTTGTCGTCGAGGGCCTTCTCGAAGCAGGCGCGATCCTTGTCCGACTCGCACTTGGCCGCGACGTCGAGCCGCTGCGCGCACTCGTCGAAGACCGCCTTGGCCGCCGACTCCGCCTTGGCCACCGGCGCGAACGCCGCCGCCTCGGCCTTGCCGCCGAAACGCGAGTAGGCCATCGCCGCGGCGATGCGCACGTCCGGATACTTCTCGCCCTCCTTGACGACATCGCCCGTCTTGGCGACGTTGAGCAGGGCCGGCAGGGACGACGGATCCTGCGCGAGGTTGAGCGCCTCGGCCGCGGACACACGCACCTTCCAGTCGCGCTTGGAGTCGACGAGCACGGAGACGATCTCCTTGACGCTCGCGGCGTCGCCCAGCATGCCGAGCGCGAACAGCGCGCCGGTGTGGTTGTCGCCCTTGAGCGGCTTCTTCAGCTCGGCCACGAGGATCGGCTGCGCCTCCTTGGCGCGCATGTCGCCGAGGACGAGCGCCGTCTTCTGCTCGATGACACCCGCCCGGAACTCGTACTTCTTGGCGTCCGCCTCCAGCTTGTCGTTCTTGTGCTGATGCGCGTCCATGAGCGGCTGGACCGACGGCGCGCCAATCTTGAGCAGCGCGAGGCGGCAAGGCTGGAAGATGTCCGAGCCGCGCCCCGTCATGAACAGGCCGCGCACCCGCGCGGGCACCGCCTTCGGATCGGCGAGCTCGCCGAGCGTCTGCGCCGCGACCTGGTTGAGGAAGAAGTCCTGCTCGTCGGCGGGCGTCTCGACGACCTTGATGACCGCGTCGACCGCCCGCTTGTCCTTGAGGCGACCGAGCGACTTCATGGCCTCGAGCTTGACGACGTTGGCGCGCGTCTTGACCGGCAGCGGCTTGAGGACCGCCTTGGTGAGCGCGTCGACCGCCGAGGTGTCGCCGATATCGCCGAGCGCCGTGGCGGCGGTCGCGGCGTTGTCGTACGAGTCCTCGGTGAACTCGCCGATCGCATCGATCATCGTCTGGAGCGAGCGCTTGTCCTTGAACTGCGCCACCGCCTTGAGCACCTCGGGGTCCTTGCTCTTCTTGTACAGCTCGATGAGCGGCTCGACGGCCTCGGGCTTGTTGAGGCGCTGGAGCTCACGCACCGCCTGCTTGGACTCACGCGGATCGCTGAGCTTCTTGATCCAGGTTTTTGGATCTTGTGGATCCGAGACGCAGCCGGTCAGCAACGCAGCGACGGCAATAAGGGCACCAAACCGCATGAAGATCCTCCCCACGAAAGTAGGCGGTGCGCCTTCGTATCCCGTCGAGAGACGAAATACAAGCCTGTGTCGGCGCCCCGCGATTGCTGCAGCGCAAAAAAAAACGCCGGCGGATGACGCCGGCGTTTTCGGTGTTTCTCGTTTCGGCTATCCGCCGCTACCCGCAGCCTTCTGTTGCACCGCGAAGTTGACGTTCGCGTAGCCGGCCTGACCGCAGGTGTACATCACCTTCTTGATCACCTTGAAGTCGACGTTCTTGTCCGCCTGGACGTTCACCATGCCGGTGAACGGATCCGACGGATGGAGCAGCTTGAAGTTGTTCTTCAGCGTGACGAGCTGATCGTGCAGGTCCACGATCTTCCAGTCGGCTGATTCGTCCTTCTTGAGCTGCTCGGCCGACGCGACCGAGCGACCGTCGAGCGTGACCGCATCGGCCGAGATGGCGATGATCGGCGCGGACTCGAGATCCTTGAAGTTCTTCGCATCCGGCAGCTTGATGTTCTTCTGCACGGTCAGGAGCTCGCCTGACGCCGAGAAGAGCTGCAGGAGGAAGACGACGAGGATCGTCAACATGTCGACGAGCGACGTCAGGTTGAGATCGGCGTACGTGTTGCGCTTGCCACCCGCACCGCCGCGCACGAACTTGAGCGGCACGTACTTGCGGATGCGCGGACCCGGCTTGTGGATGAGGCCTTTGTCGTGACTATCGCTGTGTGACATCGGCTAGCCTCCCGCGCCCTTGTCGGACAGCGCGATCTCGGGGAACTTCGAGCTCAGGACAATGTCCATCGTCTGGACGACCTTGTCGTAGAGCACCGAATCATCCGACTTGATCGTGATGTCGTTCTTGTCGGGATACGCCGTCTTGGCCTCTTTCAAGACCTCGCCCAGCTTGGCCAGATCGTACTCGCCTTCGCCCTTCATCGGGATCGGCGTCGACTCGCCCGTCGACTTGGCGAACGTATAACCGTCCTTGTCGATGAACAGAGTCAAGTTGACCTGCGGCGTATCGGGGGGCTTGTCCTCCATGCCGGCCTGACCCATGCCCTTTTGCGCGACGTTCATGCGCGCGACCGTGTTCCACACTGCTGTCATGAGGAGAAACGCCAGACAGCAGGAGAGCAGATCGATAAAGGGCACCAGGTTGAGCGCGGCATCGAGCGGCTTGCGACCGCCTTTGCCACTTGGTGTTGGTGCTGCTCCACCCATTTAGGTGCCTCCGTAGCGAGGGTTCGCAGGCCGCTTACGCAGCCTGCGAGCCGCCCTTCATCGCGTTGCGGTGACCGACGACCAGGTTGAGGACCTGCACCGAGACTTCGTTGATGTCGTCGATGATGCCCTGGGTCCAGCCGTTGAGGAACGCGAACGCGAGGAGCGCCGGGATGGCGGTGATGAGACCGAACGCGGTGCAGTTCATGGCCTCCGAGATACCCTTCGAGAGCATCGTCGCCTTCATCGACGGGTCGACACCGGCGACGCCGGCGAACGAGTGGATGAGGCCGATGATGGTGCCGAGGAGACCGACGAGCGTCGCGACGTTGCCGAGCATGGCGAGGTAACCAGTGCGCTTCTCGAGGCGCGGCATCTCACGGAGCGCGGCCTCGTCCATCGCGGCCTGCACTTCGGCGTCGGGGCGGTTGAACTTGGTGAGGCCCGCGGCAATGATGCGGGTCAGCGGCGTCGGGTTGCCCGTGCAAACCTTGATGGCGCCCTGAACGTTGCCGGCCATGATCTGGCCCTTGAGGAGCGCGAGCAGCTTCTCCTTGTCGATGCCGGCCTTGCGCAGGTAGATGATGCGCTCGATCGCAATACCCCAGGAGAAGACCAGGATTGCGAGGATCGGCCACATCGGCCAATCGCCCTCGTGGAATGCATCGGCTACCGTCTTGATAATGCCCATCCGTTATCTCCTTGCGACTGCGCGGGTCGGAAATGAGCCCCTCACCTTGGGGGCATGACGAAGCGGCACGATAAGCAAACAAGAAGCCAGAGTCCACAGCAGAGTGAACCCTTCGAGATCACGCGATCCCCGCAGCGAGATCGCCGTCGCTGCGCGCCGCGGCTCGTGGCCAAGGGCAACATGGGCGGGGAAAAACGCTACGGCAGGCCGAGCCTCCTACCTCCCCGTTCACTTCCTTATAGATGGATGGCGAATTGCCGCCGCCCCTCCTTCCGCGCTATCGTCAGGCGCTTGCGACCAGCCAACCTTCGACCCACGGGCGGCCTCAATCAGGACATTCGCGCGATCATCGCGCAGGGCCGGAGGCTGCTCGCCCGCTCGGTGCGCAACGCCTGGCAACAGAACGTGCTGTCCCGCGCCGCCGACGGCCTGTTCTCCTCGGTCCTCGGCGCTGAGGATGTCGGCAAGCTGCTCGAGCAGATCGAGGCGGCGCAGCCCGCGCCGGCCACGACGCCGCCGTCTCCCGTCGAGCGCAGCCCGGTCGCGCGGCTGCGCGCGCTGCTCGAGGGCATCGGGTGCGGGCCCATCGTCGAGGAGGTCCTCGCGGTCTTGCTGGCCGTCGAGATCGATCCGCTGTCGCGCTCGCTGGCCGGCTACCTGCGCGGCAACTCCGGGCAACACACGTTGACGATTGGGACCCTGGTCCTCGGGCTGGGTGAAGCGCAGGCACCGGCGCTGCTCGTATCGCTCGCGCAGGGCGCGCCGGCGCGCCGCCACCGCCTGGTCGAGGTCAACGATCGGCAGGGCGATCTGGTCGCGGCTGCGACCGTGCGCGTCGCCGCGCGCCTGCTCCGCTGGCTCGTCGAGCCGGGCGGCATCGACGACGAGGTCTCCGAGTACGCCGAGCTGATGCTGCCGCTCGACAGCCCCCTCGGACCGGCCGCGCAGCGCGCCGCCGAAAAGACGATCCAGGAGGTGCAGCTCTTCTTGACGCGCCAGCGCGCGCAGCTGAAGGGCACCGCCGACATGGTGCTCCGCGGTCCGCGCGGCGTCGGGCGCAGCGAGATCGCGCTCGAGGCCTGTCGACGCCTCGGGTTGCCGGCGCTGGTGACGCGCGCCGCGCAGATGCTGGCGCAGCCGAGCCCCGCCGACGCCGCCGCCGCGCTGCTGCGCGAGGGGTTGCTGCTCGACGCGCAGATCATCGTCATCGGCTGCGAAGACGCGATGAGCGAGGTCAACGAGAACGCGGCGCGCCTGCGCATGGCGCTCGGCTCGTCGACGCGGCCGCTGCTCCTGACCACGTCGGGCACCGAGTCGCCGCGCTTCGGCGCAGGCCGGACGATCGTCGCGCGCGATCTGCGCATCTGCTCTGCCGAGCAGCGCGAGGAGGTCTGGGCCGAGGTCATGCCGGAGGTCGACGCACAGCAGACCGCGTCGTTCTATCGCATCGGCATCGGCGCGATCGGGCGCGTCGCCAACGGCGGTCGCCTGCGCGCCCAGGTGCGCGGCGCGCCGGAGCCGACCCACGAGGACGTCTGCGCCGCGGTGCGCGCCGAGTTCGAGACCGATCTCGGCACCGTCGCGACCCGCATCGATGTCTCGCAGACCTGGGACGATCTGGTCGTCCCCGAGGACACCGGCCGCACGATCGCCGAGCTCGTCGATCAGCTCCGCCACCGCGCCACCGTCCTCGGTCGCTGGGGCTTCCAGCGCAAGCTCGGCAAGGGCGTCGGCACGACGGCGCTCTTCTCCGGCGAGCCCGGCACCGGCAAGTCGATGGTCGCGGGGCTCATCGCCAAGGAGCTCGGCCTCGAGCTGCACCAGATCGACCTGTCGCGCGTCCTGTCGAAGTGGATCGGCGAGACGGAGAAGAACCTGTCCAAGGTGTTCGACGCCGCCGAGACCGGCCACGTCGTGCTGCTCTTCGACGAGGCCGACGCCCTCCTAGGCAAGCGCACCTCCGACACCAAGAGCGCCAACGATCGCTACGCCAACATCGAGACCAACTACATCCTGCAGCGGCTCGAGCAGTTCCACGGCATCGCGATCCTGACCTCGAACCTCGAGAGCTCGATCGATCCGGCGCTGTCTCGTCGTCTGTCGTTCGAGCTACGCTTCCCGTTCCCCGACGAGGAGCAGCGGGCCGAGATCTGGCGGCGCATGATGCCGACCGAGCTGCCGATCGAGGGCGACCTCGACTACGACCTCATGGCCGAGCGCTTCGAGATCGCCGGCGGTCACATCCGCAACATCGTGCTGCGCTCCGCCTACCTGGCCGCCGCGGAGAAGGGGCCGATGACGATGAGCCACCTGCTCAAGGCCGCCGAGAACGAGTACCGCGACCACGGCATGCTCGTGGCGCGCGGCAAGCTGGTCAAGAAGTAGCGCGGCGACGCCGGCGCGCAGCCAGCCTCGCAACCACCAGCCACCCGAGCGCGAAGGATCCCGGCTCTCCCGTCGCTGCGCAGCCTTGCGAAGGCGGCGGCGCTGCCTGCTGCAGGTCGGCGACGCCGAGATCCTGCGGCGGCCCCCACTCGGCGAGCTTGGCCTCGATCCACGGCAGGGCCTTGTCGACGCGGGTGTCGTACTCCTGCCGATGCTTGGCCAGCTCGCCGTCGGTCCGCATGGTCGTCGTCGCGACCAGCTTGCCGCCGCAGAACAGCGGCCCGCCCGAGTCGCCATGATCCGGGATGCCGGTCACCCACTCGACGAGCACGTAGGTTTCGTCAAGATCCTTGACGATCACGTCGGCCACCCGCTTCTGCTTGACCGTCGCCATGTCGTAGTCGACCCCGCCCTCGGGCAGGTACGTGCCGAAGCCGACGGTGCGACACGGATCGCCGATCGCCGGCACCGTCGCGTCGAGCGTGTAGGGTTGCAGGGTGGTGATCGGCTCCTTGAGCCTCACCACGCCGACGTCGAGATCGACGCCTCCCCACTCGTCGCAGCCGGTCACCGCCATCGAGCAGCCGTACGAGGGGTGCGTCTCCTTGGCGAGGATCTCGTGGCGCGTCATCGTCGGCGAGGAGACGGTGTTGTCGAGCGGCGGCGAGGGCACGCCCTGCCCGGTGTAGAACGCCTGGATGTTGCCTCCGACGACGTGCGCCGCGGTGAGCACGACGCTGGGCGCTACCAACGTCGCGGTGCCAAAGCGCCCCGTCGAGAACTCGAGCATCCCGACCTCGGGATCGCCGGTCGCCACCGCCCCGCCGAGGATCGCCGCGCCCCGGGCCCCGACGGCCTCGTCCGCGCCGCCGATGCACCCCGCGAGCCAGGTCGCGCCCCACACCAGCCAGACCAGGCGCCTGCCGTCGCGCGCCGTCACGGGTAGCTCGGGTCCGGGATCTCCTCGTCGGTGGCGATCGTCAGATCGACCGCCGCCCAGAAGATCCGCCCGCGGTCGTCGAAGTCGCGCACGCGCTCGAGGAGCTGCCCGAGATCGACCTTGGGCACCGCGGAGTAGAGCGTCTGTCCGTTGACGAGGATCGTCACCTTCTTGGTGAGATCGACCAGCTTGGGATGCAGCAGCACCTTGGCCTGACGGATGTTCTGCGTGTGCAGCTCGATCGTGTTGTCGCCGCGGTTGAGCGCATAGAACGTCAGCCGCTCGGTGATCTCGGGCCGCGGCGTGATCTCGACGAAGTGATGGTAGTTCGAGCGCAGCGGATGGTTGGGCAGGATCATGTAGTCCTGTCCGTCCCAGTTGGCCGTGTAGCGCATCGCGCCCGCCGCCTGATAGTAGGTGTCCTTGCGGTACAGGTCGCGCGGATGCTGCGCGAACATCGCGCCGATCTTCGGCAGCTCGTCGGCGAAGATCTCGTGGCCGCCTGGATTCTTCTGCACGATGGTCCAGTCGAACTTGTGCTCGGTCAGCCACGCGCCCAGCGCCACGTTGGTCGCGGTCAGATCGTACGGCTCGACGGTGCCGAAGGTCGTGTAGCCGTGCGTCGTGTAGAGGTTCTGAATCTGGTGGTTGTCGATGAACGACGTGTAGCCGCCGCTCTGCGGCGAGAACGCCGCGAAGCGGTCGCCATACGTGATCGCCGATCGCCACGACAGGTGGCCGCCCATCGACTGCCCGAGCAGGTACACGCGATCGGGATCGATGTGGTAGTCGCGGCTGACCTTCGAGATCGTCGACTCGATGAGCGAGTCGCCCGCCGGGCTCCACCCCACCGTCGTCGCCGGCGCGACCAGGATCGCGTGCAGCTCTCCAGAGCCGAGCTTCTTGTAGGCCTGGATGTACGACAGCGCCGTCGACTCGGCTTCGTCCTGGGTCATCGACGAGTTGCCGCCGTGCCCGACGACAATGAGCGGCGTCGCCTGGCTGGCGTCGTACGTCGTCGGGACGTAGAGGTAGTACGTCGACGAGTAGACGACGTGGTAGCAGTCGATCGGCAGCTTGGTGGCGCTGCCGCCGAGCGGCACGCCGGGGGCGGGATAGCTGGCGCGCCCGGCGCGCAGGATCGCCTCGACCTCCGTCGCGGTGAAGCCCTGATCGTCAAGTCGCTTGACCAAGACCTCGGTGGCATCGGTGGGGCCGTCGTGCCGTTGATCGAGGTAGGCGTCGATGTCGACGTGCGCAGCGGCGATCTGGTCGGCCGTCGGCGGTGGTTTCGCCGTGGCGCCTCCGCACCCGAGCAGCGCTGTCACCAAGCCAAGCGAGTACCAAGCCTTCATCGACGAAGCGTACTGGTTCCTTCGGTCCGTGCCTGTGGGTCAGGCTACAGATCGCCTGCACGGCGGACCGCTACCCGCCGCGGCACTCAGCCCAAGGAAGCCCGCGCTGCTCTAGTAAACCAGCTTGACCATCGCCAGCGCCGCGCCCCCGACGAGCGCCGCCAGCAGCGCCCCGAACACGAACGGCCGCAGGCCGATCTGGCGCAGCCGTGACAGCGGCAGCGACCAGCCCACCAGGAGCAGCGCGCCGCCGAGCATCCGACGGCCGACCAGCGCCATGGCCTTCGAGATCGGGTGGTGCTCGCCGATCAGCGACGCGAGACCGACCACGAAGAAGAAGCCGAGGATGAACCATGGACGCGGCCGCTTGGCGATCAGCGAGGTGTCGTCCTGCGCGGTGCGCTGCAGGCCGATCAGCGCCGTGACCGGCAGGATCCAGAGCGCGCGCAGCAGCTTGAGCGTCGTCGCAGGCGCGACGGCCGCGTCCGAGTAGCGCAGCGCCGCGCCGACCACCGAGCTGGTGTCGTGGATGCCGAGCGCGCTCCACACCCCGAGCTCGACGGGAGACAGGCCAAGCTGCGTCGCCACCCAGGGGTAGACGTAGAGCAACAGCGCGTTGAGCGACAGGACCACCCCGAGCGCCGTCGCCGTCGCGGCCGGCGGGCTGCGGCGGCTCGCGGCCACCGCCGCGATCGCGCTCGCGCCACAGATGGACGTCCCGAACGCGATGAGCAGCTTGACCTCGCTCGGGAGCGCGAAGATCCGGCCGAGCAGCGCGGCCAGCCCGAGCGTCAGGAGCAGCACCGCCAGCGTCAGGCCGACGCCGCGCAGGCCGAGCGCCGAGATCGTCGACAGCGACGCGCCCGCGCCGAGCAGGACGACGCTCGCCTGGAGCAGCGGCTTGCTGCTCTTCTCGGCGAGCTGCTGGCCCGAGGGAACCGGCATCACCGCGAGCGCCGCGCCGAGCAGAAAGCTCACGCCCGCCGGCACGCCGACGACGGCGGCGACGAACGCGAGCAGGAGCGGCAACCAGCGCAGCAGGCCCATGAGTCACTTGTACCTGAGAGCCAGGACCTCGTCTTATCGATTCGCAAACTCGACAATCAGCGATTCTTATGTGCTCGCGACGAGGCCCCGTCGTCCGAGGTCCGGAGGGAGGGAAAACGCGGTACCGTACGTAGGTTGTACGGGGAGGAGCCCATGCCACACCTGCGTCCGCTCGGAGCCGCGCTCGTCGCCTCGCTGATCGCCGTCGCCGCGCCCCGACCGGCGAGCGCCTGCCTCAACGCCGTGCAGCTGGAGACCAAGGAGGCGGCACGGCTCGTCGCCAAGGTCGAGGCCGCGCTCGACGAGGGCAAGCCCAAGAAGGCGTACTACCTCATCCCTGGAGAGCTCGAGGTCTCGGATCGCGCCCTGCAGCGACGCCTCGAGGTGCTGCAGGCGGTCGCGCGCCTGCGCATCGGCCATGTGACGATCGCGCTCGGGATGCTGGCGCAGCACGTCAAGCAACGGCCCGACGATCCCTACCTCGTGGCGCGGCTCGCCGAGGCGCAGACGACCGCCGGCAAGAACCTCGATGAGGCGCTGGCGCGGCTCGTCGATCTCGAGAAGCGCGACGTGATGCCCGACGCCGAGGGCTGGGCGACCCTGGCGCGGCTCTACGACGGCAAGGGCGACGCGGCCGGACGCGAGCGCGCGGTCGCGCGCTGCAAGCAGATCGCCAAGCGCGCCGAGGTGTGCGCGGTCGGTGGCAAGGTGGCGTCCCGATGAGGCGGCTGGCGATCGCGATCCTGGTCTCGTCGGGCGGCGCCGCGCTGGCCTGCGGCAACCCCGTCTTCATCAGCACCTCCCGTGCGACGCGGCTGGTTGCCGAGGCGGAGAAGGCGCTCGAGCTGGATCAGCCCAAGCAGGCCTTGAAGCTCCTGCCGAGCCCGCCCATCGCCGTCGGCGGCGGACCGATGTTCGAGCTCGAGGACACGCCGCCGGGCGCCATCGATCCGGGTCTCAATCGGCGCCTCGACAACCGCCTGCAGCTCCTGCGCGCCACGGCCTGGCTGCGCACCGGCCAGCACAAGGCGGCGCTCGGCTGGTTCGAGGCGCGCAGCCTGCTCGACTCCCCCGAGGCCAAGGCGCGCCGCGCCGAGGCGCTCAGCTTCGTGGCGGGGCGCCGCGACGAGGCAGTCAAGATCCTTGACGAGCTGGTCAAGGCGGACCTCATGCCGGACGCGTTCGCGTGGCGCACGCTCGCCACGCTGCGCCACGCCGCGCATGACGAGGCTGGCGCCAAGGAGGCGATCACCAGGTGCCAGGCGATCGCCAAGGTGCCGACGATCTGCGGCGGCGCAGGCGCCAGGGGCAAGCCGCCGGCCGGCAAGGGCAAGCCCGCTACCTGACCATGCGCCCACCGCTGCTCGCATCGCTGCTTGTCGCGCTCGCCGTCGGTGTCCCGACGCTGGCACGCGGCGACGACCCGGCCGCGGCGGTCCAGCTCCTCGAGAAGTTCCAGTGCGCGCGCTGTCACGACGGGCTGCCTGGCCGCGCGTTCCTCACCGACAAGCACTGCGTCAAGTGTCACCAGCAGATCCTCGGCGGTACGTTCGTCGCGCCCCCCGAGACGCTGCGACGCTGGCAGAAGAACCTCCACTCGATCAACGTCGCGCCGTCGCTCGGCGGCAGCCTCCTGCGACGCGAGTGGCTGGTCGCGTATCTGCTCACGCCGTACGATCTGCGGCCGCACCTGCCCGCGACGATGCCGCGGCTGCCGATCACAGAGGCCGAAGCGCGCGCGATCGCGGAGCTGATCGTTCGGGTGCCGCCCGCCGAGGCACAGCTCAAGCCCGGCGATCCAAGCCGCGGCCGTGCGCTCTTCGACAAGCTCGCGTGCGCCGGTTGCCACCGCTTCACCGGCAGCGCCGTCGATCGCGCCCCGCCGCCGTCGAGCCCGCTCGCCCCGGCGCAGATCCTCGCGCCCGACCTGCGGCACGCGCGCGATCGACTCTCGGGGCTGGCGATCGTTCAGTGGCTGCTCGATCCACCGTCGGCCAAGCCGGGGACGCTGATGCCCAAGCTGCCGCTCGGCGAGCAGGACGCGATGGACCTGGCGCTGTTCGTGCTCGGCACCCCGCTGCAGCCACCGTCGCTGCCGCCGCTCCAGCGCCTACCCGTGCTCAAGCGCCGGGTCGCCTGGGACGAGGTCAACGACAAGGTGTTTCGCCGCACCTGCTGGCACTGCCACTCGCAGCCGGACTACGCGCTCGGCGACGGAGGGCCGGGCAACACCGGAGGCTTCGGCTTTGCGCCGCGCGGGCTCGATCTGGCGACCGCGACCGGGGCGTCGTCGGGGGCCTTCGACGAGCACGGCACGCGACAGAGCATCTTCCGCCCGCTCGGCGACGGAACGCCGCGGCTGCTCGGCGCGCTGCTCGCGCGCCACGCCGAGGAGCGCGGACGGATCAACCCCGAGATCCGCGGCATGCCGCTCGGGCTGCCGGCGCTCTCGCCCGAGCAGCTGCAGCTCGTCGAAAGTTGGATCGCGCAGGGCCGACCGAGATAAGAAGCAGGGGCGTGAGCTCCGCCGCCGCCCCTGCCCCTGGCCATCCCCCGTCCTTGCGCGTGCGCGTCGCGGCGCTCGTCGTCTGGGCGCTAGTGCTCGGCGTGATCGCCGTCCACGCGGGGTGGATGCGCGCGCCCTTCACGTTCGTCAAGTACCTTTACCATCGCAACCTGCCGCCGATCCTGCTCTTCGGCGGCGGCGTGGCGCTCTTCGCGGTCGTGGTCGTGACGCCGTTCGGCGATCGCCGGCGGGCGCCGCTGCGCCTCGTCGGCGCGGCGCTCCTCTGGTTGGCGCTCCTGGTCCTGTTTCACGATCAGCGCCACCAGCTCGGCGACTCGAACAACCTGCTCCGCGATCCGGTGCGAAGGATCGGCAGCGGTGGCTGGTACACGTACTACGACGAGCTCGTCGGCATGTGGCTACCGCTCCGCCTGGCGCGCCTCGCCGTCGAGCACCTCGGCCTCGAGGTGCGGACCGCGATCCTCTCCGCGTATCGCGCCCTGTCCTGGAGCTGCGGCCTCGCCTTCTTCTTCGTCGCGCACCGCCTCGCCAACACGCTGCCGTCGCCGCGCTTCGCGATGCTGCTCCTGCTCGGCGCGGCGCACTCGCTGCAGTTCGCAGGCTACGTCGAGAACTACCAGCTCTCGTCGCTGCTGCTGACGCTCGGCTTCTTGCTCGTCGTCGAGCGCGACGTGAAGCCCACGCCCGCGATCACGCTCGTCTTCGCCGCCGCGGTCGTCTGCCACGCCGTCTCGGTGTGGAGCGTGCTCGCGCTCATCTACCTCGCGGCGCGCCGCGGCAGGTTCGTGCGCACCGCTGCCGTCCACTCTGGGATCGGTCTCGGCATCGTCGCTGGAGTGGCGGCCCTGTTCGCGCTCTGGCTGACTCCCGGGGTCGGCTTCGCGCACGCCCACGCCAGCTCGTTGCTCGACGATTTCGGCAGGACGCTGGCGACGCGCAGCCTCGCCGAGCACGCCAACCAGCTCGGCCGCACGGCCGCTGCACCGATCGTGGCGATCGTCCTTGGGCTCGTCGCTGCGCCGCGCGCTGCGCTGACGCAGCTCCGCGCCCCCGAGGCTCGCTTCGCGGGACTCTACCTCGGCGGCTTTCTCGTCCACCAGCTCCTCTGGAAGTCGACCCTCGGCATGGCGTCCGACTGGGATCTGTTCGGGTACACCTGGCTGCCGCTCGTCTATCTCGCGGCGCGCGTCACGCCGCGCTACCTGCCGCTCGAGCTCGGCCTGGCGATCCTGCAGGCCGGTCTCGGTTGGTCGTGGCTCCTTGCCCAAGGGGGTCGCTAG
>CAZPEY010000083.1:0-17663 GCA_964585665.1 uncultured Polyangiaceae bacterium
CCTGCATCAGCGCGCTGGCGCCGAGGCGGTTGGCGCCGTGATCCGAGAAGTTCGCCTCGCCCGCGGCGAACAGGCCGTCAATCGTCGTCTGCAGGTTGTAGTCTACCCAGAGCCCGCCCATCGGGTAGTGCGTGGCGGGGTAGATCCGCATGGGCGTCTCATACGGATCGTCATTGGTGATTCGATTGTACATATCAAAGAGGTTGCCGTACTTCTCGGCAATCTTTGCCTTGCCGTCGCGCTTGATCGCCGTCGCGAAGTCGAGATAGACGCCGCGTCGCACGCCCGCGATCTCCGGTCCAACGCCGCGGCCTTCGTCGCAGACGCGCTTGGCGGCGCGCGACGCGATGTCGCGCGGGACGAGATTGCCGAACGACGGATAGATGCGCTCGAGGTAGTAGTCGCGATCGGCCTCGGCGATCTTGCCCGGATCCTTCGTGCAATCGCCGGCGCTCTTGGGCACCCAGACGCGCCCGTCGTTGCGCAGCGACTCGCTCATCAGCGTCAGCTTGCTCTGGTAGTCGCCGCCCTGCGGGATGCACGTCGGGTGAATCTGCGTGAAGCACGGATTCGCGAACGCCGCGCCTTTGCGATGAGCGCGCCAGATCGCGGTCGTGTTGCAGCCCTTGGCGTTCGTCGACAGATAAAAGACATTGCCGTACCCGCCAGTAGCGAGCACGACCGCGTCCGCCAGGTGCGCCTCGATCTTGCCCGAGATCAGGTCGCGCGCGACGATGCCCCGCGCCCGCCCGTCGACGACGATGACGTCGAGCATCTCGTGCCGCGCGAACATGGTCACCTTGCCGGCGTCGATCATCTTCGACAGCGCCGAGTACGCTCCGAGGAGCAGCTGCTGCCCCGTCTGCCCGCGCGCGTAGAAGGTGCGCGAGACCTGGGCGCCGCCGAACGACCGGTTGGCGAGCAGCCCCGAGTACTCGCGCGCAAACGGCACGCCCGAGGCGACCGACTGATCGATGATGTTGACCGACAGCTCGGCGAGGCGGTGCACGTTCGACTCACGCGCCCGGAAGTCGCCGCCCTTGACGGTGTCGTAGAACAGGCGGTGGATGCTGTCGCCGTCGTTCTGGTAGTTCTTGGCCGCGTTGATGCCGCCCTGCGCGGCGATCGAGTGCGCGCGCCGCGGGCTGTCCTGATAGCAGAACGCGGCGACGTCGTATCCGAGCTCGGCCAGCGATGCGGCTCCAGCGCCGCCCGCCAGGCCGGTCCCGACGACGATGATCTTGAACTTCCGCTTGTTGGCGGGGTTGACCAGCTTGTACTCGAAGCGTCGCTGACTCCAGCGCTTCTCGATGGGTCCCGAAGGACACTTGCCGTTGAGCTCCATTAGATACCCACCAATCCGCTGAGAACTGCGAGGGGGAGACACACGTTACCGACGCCGACGAACAGCGCGAGCCCGAGCGACGCCGAGCGCACGAGCCGGTCGTAGCGCGGATGCGACAACCCAAGCGACTGCAGAAAGCTCGTGCTGCCGTGGTAGAGGTGCATCGCCACGAGCACATTGGCGATCACGTAGAACAGCGACACCGGCACGTACTGAAAGCCGTGCACGAAGTTCGCGTAGGCGTCGGTCGCCTGGAACGTGTACCCGGGGATGACGTTGGCCCCGAGCGTCAAGTGCGCGAGGTGGAACAGGAGGTAGAAGGCGATGATCGGCCCCGAGAGCACCATCGTCTTGGCCGCGTAGTTGGTGACCAGGTCGCGCTTGACCTGGTACCGCTGCGGGCGCGCCAGCCTGCTCCGCCGCGCCAGGTCGACGGTCAGCGCGATGTGCACCACCATCGAGACGAGCAGCACGGTGCGCGTGCCCCAGAGCAGCAGCGGCATGCCGTGCAACGTCGCCGCGTACTTGTTGAAGGCCTCCGGCCCCAGGAAGATCTGCAGGTTACCCAGCAGATGGCCGACCAGGAAGCCGAACAGGATGACGCCGGTGATGGCGACCAGCGCCTTCTTGCCGACCGTCGTATCGGTGATACCGAGGACACGCTCCATCGCGGAAAATTCTCCTGATGGCTGGGTACATCCGCCCGCAGTGGGCGTCAAGGACAAGCCGGCGGTGGTGGACGGCGAAGCGCGCGCTCTCCGAGGTGCGGCGGACGCGGGCTCAGGCGCGGCGGGCGTGCCGTCGTCCAACCCACAGGAGCAGCGCGAGCCAGGCGGCGATGGTGGCAAGATCCGGCGCTCCCACGGTGCCGCCCGACTGGCACGCGCACCCACCACCGACGTGGTAGGGCGGCACCGCGAGGTCGGGCCCGCTCGCCGCGTCGCTCGCCCCGCCGTCGGGCGCGGTCTCCAGATCCGCGGCGCTTGCCAGCAGATCTCCTTCGACCGGGAGCAGGTCGACGGGCACAGCGAGATCCTCGGCGCCCAGATCGACCCCACCGCTCAGATCCTCGCCCGCTCGAAGATCGCCTGCGACGACGCTCAGGTCGTCGCTCCCCCGAAGGTCGGCGGGCGGCGAGAGGTCGATCACGAGCAGATCGTCGAGCGCCGTCATGTCGAGGATCGGCGTCAAGACCTTGGTCGTCAGCGAGATCGCCGGGACCGGCGCGGCGGTGTCGATCGTTGCCAGGAAGCTCAGCAGTGTATCGTCTGCGATGCCGCTGCCAACGACGACGGCCGCCGTGCACGCCTCGACCTGGTTGGCGGCTAGCGTCGGTGCGTGAAAGTGCACGTTGCTCGTTCCCGTCGAGTCGCAGCCGCCGGCGTAGGTGACGCCTGCGGGCAGCGCGATGTCGACCAGCGCCTCCGCCGCACCACCCGCGTCGGCCGTGACGGTGATCACGAACGTCAACAGGCCAGGGGAGGTGATCGGATCTGGCGAGTCCGTCACGGTGACCTTCGGCACTCGCTTGACCGTCGGACCGAAGGTGCGCTGGAGCGTCACCGCATAGTCGGCGCTGAGCTGGGCGTGCACCGCGACCACGGTGTCGTTGGCGAGCGCGGCATCGACGGTGACGACGATGTCGGTGGTGCGCAGCTCGCCGTTGGCGAGGCTGCTGGCGGTCGCGGTGACCGTGCGCGTCCCCGCGTCATAGGTGCCATCCGTCGTCGATACGAAGCTCACGCCGACGGGCAGCTTGACCGCCAGCTTGGCGTTGGTCGCCGCGACCGGGCCGCTGTTCGACCACTGCAGCTTGTAGGCGAAGGTCTCGCCGGGCGTTCGGGTCGTGCCGCTGCTACCGTCGACCAGCCCGAGGACGGGCGGGGTGGCGATGACGATCGAGACGTCGCGGGTCGCCAGGATGCCGTTCGTGTCGTCGCCATAGCCGCCCGTCACCGTGACGACGGTGCCCTGGGGGGTACCGAGCGGCGCCTGCAGGACGAGTTCGGCTTTTCGGAACGAGAACGCCGGCACGCTGCCGATCGTCCACATCTTGGCGGTCGGATCGTTGGGCATCGTCGGTGGATCGGGCGGGTTGGCCGAGACGATCACCATCGGCGACGGCACGTCGGTCGCGAGGAAGGTCGTGACCGGGCAGGCTGAGCCGAGGGTCAGCACCGCCGTCGAGATCGTCACCTGCCCGCCCGGCACGATGCTGAGGTCAGACGCCGAGACGAGCACCGAGGTCCCCGTGCAGCTCGGCTGCGGGATCTGGATGTTCGAGGTGGCGAAGGTCAGGTAGCTGCCGCCGGGCCTCCGGTACTCGATGCGAGTCGGCCCATCGCAGCAGTCCTCGAACCCAAGCACCTCGAGGACGTGGAGCCCAGGCGTCAACGTGATCTGTCCTTCGAGGACTTGGGGCGGATCGTGGTTCACCGAGTCCCAGTTTTGATCCCACCACAGATAATACCAGCCACTCTTGAGCTCGTTGCCGTCGAGGAGCAGGGTCCCGCCGCGCCCATAGTCGGCGCCGACGCGAAACGACCAGATGCCGCCCTCGCTCTGCCCGACGACGAACGGGATGGTGGCGTAGTCCGCCAGGTTGCCCTTGGCGCTGAAGAAGGCGTGGTTGGTGATGTCGAGGAACGCCGGCACCGCGTTGGTGCAGCCGTAGCCATCGACGCCGCTGGCATCGGCAGCGAAGCGAGCGCGCGCCTCCGCAACGCTCTGCGGGATCTCCTGCGCGAAGTCCTCCTTCGTGTAGAAGCGGATCTGCGCGGAGGCCGTCGCGCAGCCAAGCAACGCGGCGAGCGCCACGAGGCGGCTCGCCCACGTGACCGTGCCACGGCAGCGTCCCATACCCCTACTATCCATTGAGTCAGGGGTCGACGCTACTGGCCTGCGCCTCGGCCAACCGTGCGAGCGCCGCAGCCAGGGCGGGGCTCGCGTCCGGAATCTGCAGCACCGTGGCCAGCCGCCGTCGCAGCGCTGGATCGGTGAGGTTGGCGAGGAACTCGACGGCGGCGCGCTCGTGGCCCCCTTCGACGAAGGCCGCGACCAGGAGCGCGGCGCTCTCCGCCGTCGGTGGCCACAGACCATGATGCCCCATCGCTGCGCCGAGGCCATGCGAGGCGACCTCGGCCGAGAGGAACGACGCCGCGACGAGCGGGCTCGACAGCGCGCGCACCAGCGGGGCGATCGCCTCGTTCGGGCGCCCGAGGCCCAGCAGGCTGCGGCCCACCCCCGCGGTGGCGGTCGTCGAGCCCGGCTGACGCGCGAGCAGCGCCGACCACAGCGCGTGCGCAGCCGGCCAGCGCTGGTCGGTCTCGGCGCGCGCCGCGAGCGTCGCGTAGCTCTGATCGAGGAGCCGACTCTGGCCGGGGCGCGGCTGCGCGACCACCTCGAGCCCGTTGACGAGCTCGGGCCAGCGCGTCTGCCACGTGTGCTCCTCGTGGCAGCGCATGCGGGCGCGCGCCGCGATCTCGTGGCGCCCCGCCTCGTCGGGCAGCCAGCGATCGATCGCGACGCAGAGCTCGTCGAGGTCGTCGTACGCCACGATCTCCTCGGTGCCGAAGTACTGAGCCAGATCCGCCGAGCGCTCGACGATCTGGAAGACCCCGAGCGTCGCCGTGTCGAGGACGCGGTGCTTGACCATGCGCACGTCGCAGTCTTCCCAGTCCGCGGTCGTCAGCACGATCCGGGCGCTGCCGTAGAGCGCGAGCATGCCAGCGCGATCGACGAAGCCGTCGGGCCAGCCGAGACCACGCGTCGTCACGCGGTGGCCGCGCTGCCGGAGCGCCTCGACGAGCGCGACCCGTCGCGGGTAGGCTCGGCCGACGAGGACCAGGTCGTGCTCGGGCGGTCGTCGCGCGACGAGCGGCAAGGGGCGGGTCGCCCAGCGCACCTCGTGCGTCGTCACGTAGCGATCGTAGATCCGCTCGCAGAAGGCGCGCGCCGGGCTCTGCTGCAGCGCAAAGATGTCATCGTCGAAGGCGTAGCCGACGAGTCGCGTGCCGAGCGACGAGAGAGCGCGCGCCGTCGCTTGCGTCACGTAGTCGTAGGGCGGATGGGTCAGCAGGATCGCCGGCCGCTCCTGCTCGACGACGTCGAGCAGCAACGACTGATAGCCATCGACGCCGACCAGGTGGATGATCTCCTGCGTCGGGATCGGCTGCAGCGTCCAGCCCGGCGGCAGATCGATCCAGTCGTCCATCGCGCCGTCGGGGTCGATGGTCATGGACGCGGCGACGCGCAGCGGCTCGGTGCTCATTCGGAGCTCGGGGTGATCAAGAGGTGCGCGTTGGCGGTGGCGATGGGCCTGCTGCGATCTTCCTGCCAGGCCTCGACGCGCACGCTGGCGACGCGCCGTCCGAGCCGCGTGATCGTGCCGCGCGCGAACGTATCGACGGCGCGTCCCGAGCGCAGGTAGTCGACGGTGATCGTGATGGTGCGCGGCAGCACGATCGTCTCCGACTCCCAGAGGAGCTGGAAGATCGCCGTCGACTCGAGCAGCGCGCCGATCGTGCCGCCGTGTAGCGCGGGGATCGCCGCGTTGCCGATCAGGGACGGCGAAAACCGCATCACCCCGAGCAGCTCGTCGTTCGAGTGGTCCGCCGAGATGCCGAGGAGCTGCGTGTACGGGATGACCGAGCCGAGCACGCTCCAGTCGCGCTTGGCCTTGGCCTCGGCGATGCGCGCGACGAGCGACGACGGGGCGGGGGGCCCGGGCTCGCTCATGGCGTGCCGTCCTTGCTGTCCTTGTCGCGCCCGCTCTCCGCCACGGCCTGGCCGATCACCGAGCGACCCTTGGTGCTGATCATGAAGGTCGATGCCGAGGTTGCGATCGGGCGCGACTCGTCGTCGTGGTAGGCGATGGCCCGCGCGAACGCGACGTGTGTGGTGACACGGTAGCACTCGGCGCGTGCCAGCACGTCGCGCCCGGGCTCGGCGGGTCCCATGTAGTCGATGCGCAGATCGAGCGTCGCGATCGGGATGTTCTGTTGCAGCTTCATGAACACCGACGCGCCGCTGCACGCGTCGATGAGCGACGTGATGGCCCCGCCGTGCAGCACGCCCGACTCGGGGTTGCCGACGAGCTTGGGTGAGTAGGGCAGCTTCATGCGCGCCAGCCCGTCGGCGATCTCGACGAGCTCGAGCCCGAGGGCGTCGTTGTGCGGGACGCGCTTGCGGAAGGCCTGGTTGACGATGGGCAGCATCGCGGCCCAGTCGGGTTTGGGAGTGCTCACGCGCGCATCATAGCGTGGCGTCGCCGGAGGCGCAGGGAGTTCGCGCGCTGGCTACTTGGGCAGCTTGTCGAGCGCCTGCTTGGCGGGCTCGAAGCCGGCATCCGCGGCCTGCTTGTAGGCGGCGCGCGCCTTGGCGAGGTCCTTGGGCTGGCCGACGTCGCCCTCCTCGTGCACCTTGCCCATCCGGTACAGCGACTCCGGATCGCCATCGTCGGCGGCCTCGCGGAGCCATTTCAAGCACTCGCTCTCGTCCTTGGCGACGCCGTCGGCGACGCAGTGGATGACCCCCCAGTCGCGCTTGGCCGCGGGCACGCCGAGGAGCGCGGCGGTGTGCCAGTAGTAGGCCGCCATCGCCGGATCGGCCTTGGTGCCGACGCCCTGGTGGTAGAGGTGGGCGAGGACACCGATCGCGCCCGGGCTGCCCGCCTCCGCCGCTTCCTTCATGCGCGCGAAGCCCTTGGCCTCATCCTTCGGGACACCCTTGCCCTGGAGGAAGTCGAAGGCCTGGTTCGCCTCGGTAAAGCCGAACTTGCCGTCGCGCGCCTTCTGGGCGACCTCGCCGAGCGCCTGTTGCCCCTTGGGATCTTTGCGCTCCGCCGCCATGCGATAGAAGCGCACCGCCTCGACGATGTTCTTCTTCACTCCGACGCCGTTGAAGTAGAGCGTGCCGGCGATGAGCAGCGGCTTGGTGTCCTCCTCGACGGCGGGCGCCGAGTCGATGATGAGCTTGGCGCCGCCCGCTTGATCCTTGGGCATGCCGAGGCCGTTGAGCATCGCCATGCCGAGCTTGAACCGCGCGCGCGGCAGTCCGCCGTCCGCGGCCTTGCGGATCCAGACGAGCGTCGTGTCGTTGTTGAAGCAGCCGGCGTAGCTGTCCATCGCATACAGCAACCCCTGCTCGGCGGCGATCTTGAAGAGCGGGCAGGCGGCGGTCATATCGGGGGCGCCGAAGGCGCCGTCGCGATACAGCTCGGCGAGCCACAGCGACGCTTCGGGCTCGCGGGTCGCCGCGGCGATCTTGTACATCTCGCGGGCGCGCTCGACGCTCTTCGGCACGCCCCAGCCATTCTGATAGCTGGCGCCCGCGTTCTTGGCTGCGACGGCGTGGCCCTGCTGCGCCGCCTTGACCCACCAGCTCACCGCCTGCCCGTGATCCTTCGGCACGCCGCTGCCCGCGTAGTACATATCGCCGAGCGAGGCCTGCCCCTCCTCGTTGCCGCGCTCCGCCGCGGCGCGAAACCAGCGCACCGCCTCGGCGGCGTTGGCGCTGACTCCGACGCCCGAGTTGTACATGCGGCCGAGCGTCCACTGCATGAACACGTCGCCGCGCTCGGCGCTGGCCCGGATGCGCGCCGCGAGCTGCTGCGGCGACTCCTTGCGCGTGACGGTGTAGGTGACGACGTGGGTCGGTTGCTGCTGCCGCTGCTGGTAGCGCTCGAGCGACTCGGCGATCGCGTCGAGCGTGTTGTAGCTGGAGCTTGGTGAGCGGCTGCTGCTGTAGCTGCTGCTCGAGGTGGTCCGCGAGGAGCTCATCGGCGTGTAGCGGCCGCCGCCGAACATCGGCTGGCTGGCGCGCTGCGCCGCTTGCGCCGCGTTGCGGTTCATCTCGTTGATCGTCATCTGGCGTCGCCGCTCGTCGGAAGCGGCGTCCCAGGCGCGTGCGCTCGACGAGAAGAGGGAGAGGTAGGAGATGAGGGCGAGGGTGCCGAGGAGATCGCGGCGCGTGCGCAGAGAGATCATCCGCGCATCGTACTAGAGCGGCTCAGCTCACGGGGCCTGGATGTTGACCGTGGCGTTGAACGACGCGCCCGCCTCGGAGACCGTGTTGGCGGTCGGCATCTGGGTGTCGAACCAGCTCGCGGCGCAGTTGAACGTGCCCCCAGTGAGCTTGAGATCGCTCTTGCCGAAGCGGCTCGCCAGCATGCTGTTCTGACGGTTGGTCGGCGCGTTGCCGTTCCACGGGACGAAGAAGTTCTCGTCGGTGCGCGCCGTCCACGCGGCGAACTGGATCGGATCGGTGGCCAGGTAGCCGTGCCCGGTCAGGAGGTAGCCGCCGTCTCGCGGCTTGACGATGCGCCAGGCCGCCTCGGAGAGCGTCGTCGTACCGAACTCGATGCCGCCCTGCACGACTCCGGCGCCGTTGATGAAGATCGCATAGAGGTCGCTCTGACCGAGGTTGTTTCCGGTGGCGAGCACGACGTAGCGCGAACCCTCGACGAGCACATCGCCCAGCGTCGTGTTCATGTTGCCCCCCTGCGCATCGATGACGAAGAAGCCGTCGTCGACCGGCGGGAAGCCCGTGAGGTTGTACGGCAGATCGATCATCGACACGTTGACTCCGCCGAACACGCCGAAGATTGCGTAGCCGTTGCCGGCAAGGTTCTTGACGATGCGCGCACCGGTGAGGTTGGCGCCGCCCGAGGGCACGAAGGTGCGGATGCCTGGCGCGACCAGCGTCAGCGTCGAGCTCAACTTGACGACATAGCTGTAGGTCGTGCTGGTCGCAGGCGTGTAGTTGCCGACCACGACGATGCCACCCGGGTTGGCCGGATCCGGATCCCACATCACGTCGAGCGCGGTGGTCTCGACGCCCGTCCCGCACACGCTGTTGGTGTAGTCGGTCGGGATGAGCCAGCGCGTCGAGCGCGCCGCCGTGCCGACGAGGTTGGTCAGCATCGCCCAGCCGCCGCCTTGCGACTGTGTCGTCTGACCTGAGCCGAAGTTGTAGGTGACGTTGAGCGTCTTCGTGCCGGCGGTCGCGAACCCACTGGTCGCGTAGACGCCGCTCGCAAACGTCGAGTCATACGAGTAGCTGATCTGCCCCGTCGGGGGAGGCGCGGTGAAGCCGTATTCGGTGAAGATCTCGCGGCCGAGCGCGTTCTCGATCCCGGTGGTGGCGTTGCGCGACAGCGTGTACGGCCAGAACGCGGCGCGGAAGCCGCTGGCGAGCGTGTGCCGACCCAGCGCGGTGACCTGATCGTTGCCGTCGGACAGGAGGCGCAGCGTCGAGTACCCGACAGACGGCAGGGCGCGATTGGCGAGCGCCGGGAAGTTGACCTCGGTGTCTGCCGCGATCAGGGCGTCGCTGGCCGCACCGCCCCCAGTGCTTGCGCTGTCGATGAGGAAGTGCGCCGACGAGTTGACCAGCCCATCGGTGGTCGAAACCGCCAGCGGCAGGTCGACGGCGGACGGGGCCAGGTTCAAGACGCTCGTCGACGAGCGGTAGTAGCGTGCCCACAGGCCGTAGAACTGGGCGACGCAGTTGAGGTCGGCGGTGACGCCGCCGATCGAGCTGGTCATCGACGTCGTGTTGAGCACCGTCGCGTTCGTCGTCGCGTTGACGCACTGCCAGCGCACGAAGCGGCTGCTGCGCAGACCCGAAGGCGCGATGTTCTCCGCCGCGCTCATCGAAATGGTGCTGCCCGTGTCGACGGTGCTCGAGCACGCCGAGCCGCTGCTGCCGATCGCGCACGGCGCCGAGACGGTGCCGAAGCTGGTCGCGCTCGTCGGTGCGGGCACGATGCGGACGTTGACCTTGTAGGTCCGGGTGAAATTGGCGGTGCAGCTGTGCGTCGTCCCCGCGGTGACGGTGAGCGTCGTCGACGCGCTGGTCGTCGAGGCGACGCTGCAGGTCGCGCCCGACCAGGAGTTGAAGCGGTAGCCGGCCGACGGCGAGGCGCTGAGGCTGGTGACGATGCCACCGTCGACGGTGCAGCTCGATCCTGCGGCGCAGTTGTTCGGTGCCGCGGCGCTCGACGAGACCGTCGCGCTGCCGCCGGTGCCAGGGGAGACGTTGACGGTGCCGCGCTGGACGAAGTTCGCGACGCAGCGGTAGGTCGCTCCGACGCTCGCGCTCGTCACCTGGACGGTCGTCGTCTGCGCGGTGCCGCTGCACGAGCCCGCAGCCACCGTCCCGGAACCGACGGTAAAGGATCCTGACCAACCGCTGAAGCGCCAGA
Source organism: uncultured Polyangiaceae bacterium (assembly GCA_964585665.1). GTDB lineage: Bacteria > Myxococcota_A > Polyangia > Palsa-1104 > Palsa-1104 > CAZPEY01. Next base: position 10,551 of record CAZPEY010000083.1, read on the forward strand.
GGGTCTGCACCGTGCCGCGGTCGATCGTCACGATCGTGCCGATCCCGCTGCCACCGACCACGACGGTGGTCGAGGCGGGCGTGACCCCGCTCGTACCGCCGCTCGCGCTCGCGACGCCCGTGACCGTGGCGTTCTGGTCCCACGATGGGTTGCAGGTGTAGGTCGTGCCCGGCGTGCCGGCGTAGCTGACCGTGACCGACGCGGTCGTTCCGGTGCAGCCCGACGCAGTGCCGGTCCAGCCCTTGAAGGTGTAGCCGGCTGGCGTCGGCGCGGTGAGCGTGATGCTCGTCGTCGAGGTGAGGCCCGTCTCACCGCAGTCGGCGCCGCAGGAGATGCCGGTGCCGGTGACCGCACCGGGATCGAGCCCCGCGCCGTTGGTGAGTGACTTGCTGACGGAGAGGTTCCACAGGGTGTCGTAGCTGGCCGTGCAGGTGTACTGCGCGTTGGCGGTGGCCGACGTGATCGTGACGGTCGTCGTGGCCGCCGCGCCGCTGCACGAGCCGGCCACGACGGTGCCCGAGCCACTGGTGAAGGATCCTGACCATCCGGTGAAGCGGTAGCTGCCGCTGTCGGCCGGCTTGCTGACCGTGACGGTCGTGCCGACGCCGCTACCGCCGACGGTGACCACGCCGCCGCTCGTCACCGACACGGTGCCGACCGCCGACGGGCTCGCCGCGCCGAGGACGCGCGCCGTCTGATCCCAGGTCGGGTTGCAGGTGTAGGTCGCGCCCGCGGTGCCTCCGAAGCTGACGGTCACCGAGGCGCCCGTCCCGCTGCAGCCGGGCGCGGTGCCCGACCAGCCGACGAACGTGAAGCCGCCCCCCGTCGGGACGTTGGGCGCGGTGAGCGTCGCGGTCGCCGTCGACAGCAGGCCGGTCTCACCGCAGTCGGCGCCGCACGAGACGATCGTGGCGCTGCTCGACGTGCCGGTGACCGTGCCTGGGTTCACCGTCGTCGAGCCGTTGGTCAGGGTCTTCTGGACGCTGAGGTTCCACAGCGTGTTGTAGCTGGCCGTGCAGGTGTAGACCGCGCCTGGCGTGGCCGACGTGATCGCCACCGTCACGCTCGCCGTCGCGCCCGTGCAGCCCGTCGCCGTGCCCGATCCGCTGGTGAACGCGCCCGACCAGCCGGTGAAGGCGTAGCTGGCGCTCGGGGCCGGGCGGTTGAGGAGGACGCCCGCGCCGCCGACGATCACGCCGCCGCCGCCGGTCACTGTGCCGGCGCCGCTCGGGTTGGCGACGCCGACGACCGTGGCATTCTCATCCCACGCCGCGTTGCAGGTGTAGGTCGTGCCCGGGGTGCCGCCGTAGCTGACCGTGACCGAGGTCGCCGAGCCGCTGCAGCCCGTCGCGGTGCCGCTCCAGCCCTTCCACGTGTAGCCGGCCGGCTGGGGCGCGGTGAGCGTCACGGTCGTCGTCGACGCGAGGCCGGTCTCGCCGCAGTCGGCGCCGCACGAGATGCCGGCGCCGGTGATCGCGCCGGGATCGACAGCGGCGCCGTTGGTGATCGACTTTCCGACGGTGAGGTTCCAGAGGGTCGAGTAGTTGGCCGTGCAGGTGTAGACCGCCCCGGCGGTGGCCGACGTGATCGTCACCGTCGCCGACGGGCCGTTGCTGGTGCAGCCCGTCGCGGTGCCCGAGCCAGTGGTAAAGGATCCTGACCACCCGGTGAACGCATAGCTGCCGCTGTTGGCAGGCTTGATGAGCGTGACGGTCGTCGCGACGCCGGGGGGACCGACGGTCACGGTGCCGCCGCCGGTCACCGACCCGACCGCGCTCGGGCTCGCCGCGCCGACGACGGCGGCGGTCTGCGCCCACAGCGCGTCGCAGGTGTAGGTCGCGCCGGGCGTGCCGCCGTAGCTCACCGTGACCGACGACGTCGCGCCAGAGCAGCCGGGCGCGGTGCCCGACCAGCCGACGAACGTGAAGCCGCCGCCCGATGGGACATTGGTGGCGGAGAGCGCGACGGTCGCGGTGGTCGCGAGGCCGTTCTCGCTGCAGTCGGCGCCGCACGCGATGCCGGGGCCGCTGATCGTCCCCGGATCGAGCGCCGCACCATTGGTGAGCGACTTGCTGACGGTGAGGTTCCACAGCGAGCCGTAGTTGGCGATGCAGGTGTAGACCGCACCCGGCGACGAGCTCGTGATCTGGACGGTCGTCGATGCGCCGACGCCGCTGCACGAGCCCGCGGCGACGGTGCCCGATCCGGTGGTAAAGGACCCCGACCAGCTCGTAAAGGTGTAGCTGCCGCTCGACGCAGGGCGGGTGAGCGTCGTGATCGTGCCGACGCTTCCGCTGCCCACGACGACCGTGCCGCCCCCCGTGACCGTACCGGCCGCGCTCGGGCTTGCTGTGCCGACGACGGAGGCGACCTCATCCCACGAGGCGTTGCAGGTGTACGTCGTGCCCGGCGTGCCGCCGTAGCTGACGGTCACCGAGGCAGTGGTGCCGCTGCAGCCCGGGGCGGTGCCGCTCCAGCCCTTCCAGACGAAGCCCGCCGGCGCCGGCGCGGTCAGCGTCACGGTCGCCGTCGAGACAAGACCTGTCTCGCCGCAGTCGGTGCCGCAGCTGATGCCCGCGCCCGTCACCGCGCCCGGGTCGAGCGACGCGCTGATCGTCGCCCCGTTGGTGAGGGACTTGCCGACGGTGAGGTTCCACAGGGTGTTGTAGGTCGCGGTGCAGGTGTAGACCGCGCCCGCCGAGGCGCTCGAGATCGCGACCGTCGTCGACGCGGCATTGCCCGTGCAACCCGTCGCTGTGCCCGTACCAGTGGTAAAGGATCCTGACCATCCAACGAACGCGTAGCTGCCGCTGTTCGCCGCGCGGGTCAGCGTCGCGCCGCTGCCGCCGACGATGACCACGCCCGCTCCGGTTGGCGCTCCAGCGGCGCTCGGGCTCGCCGTGGCGAGCACGCTCACCGTCTGGTCCCACTCGGCGTTGCAGGTGTAGGTCGTGCCGGGCGTGCCACCGTAGCTGACAGTTACCGTCGGTGAAGAGCCGGTGCAGCCGGGCGCGGTGCCGCTCCACTGGCGGAAGGCGAACGAGCCTCCGGCCGGCGCGCTCAGCGTCACCGTCGCCGTCGAGACGAGGCCGGTCTCGCTGCAGTCGCTGCCACACGAGATGCCCGCGCCCGTGACCGCGCCGGGATCGAGCCCGCTCGTGATCGCGGCGCCGCTCGACAGGCTGCGGCTCACCGAGAGGTTCCACAGCGTGTTGTAGGTCGCGGTGCAGGTGTACACGGCGCCCGCCGACGCGCTGGTGATCGCCACGGTTGCGGTCGCGCCCGTGCCGGTGCAGCCGGTCGCGGTGCCCGAGCCGGTAGTAAAGGATCCTGACCATCCGGTGAACTGGTAGCTGCCGTTGTTGGCGGGCTTGCTCAGCGTGACCGTCGTGCCGGGCGTGCCGGTCGGGCCGACCAGGACGCTGCCGCCGCCGGTGACCGAGCCGACCGCGCCGGGGCTCGCGGCGCCGGCGACGGTCGCGACCTGGTCCCAGCTCGCGTCGCACGAGTACGTCGCTCCCGCGCTGCCGCCGTAGCCGACGGTGACCGACGCCGAGGTGCCGCTGCAGCCTGACGCAGTGCCGCTCCACCCCTTCCACACGAAGCCGGCGACGCTCGTGGGCGCGGTGAGCGTCACGGTCGCGGTCGAGCCGAGGCCGCTCTCGGCGCAGTCGCCGCCGCAGTTGATCACGCCGCCGCCCGTCACTGCGCCGGGATCGAGGCCGCCGGTCGGCGCCGCGCCGCTGGTCAGGCTCTTGCCGACGGTGAGGTTCCACAGCGTCGTGTAGCTCGCCGTGCAGGTGTAGACGGCGCCCGCGGTCGCGCTGGTGATCGCGACGGTGACGTTGGCGCCGGTGCCCGAGCAGCCGGTCGCGGTGCCGCTGCCCGTGGTGAACGAGCCGCTCCACGCGGCGAGCTGGTAGCTGCCGCTGTTGGCCGGGCGCGACAGCGTGACCGTCGTGCCGGGCGATCCGGTCGGGCCGACGATGACGGTGCCGCCCCCGGTGACCGAGCCCACCGCGCTCGGGCTCGCCGCGCCGACGACCGTGCCGAGCTCGTCCCACGACGCGTTGCAGGTGTAGGTCGTCCCGGGCGTGCCGCCGTAGCTGACGGTGATCGTCGCCGCCGTGCCGCTGCAGCCTGGTGCGGTGCCGCTCCAGCCCTTCCACGTAAAGCCGGCGGGCTGCGGCGCTGTGAGCGTCACCGTCGCTGTCGAGCCGAGGCCGCTCTCGCTGCAGTCGCTGCCGCAGGAGATCACGCCGCCGCCGGTGATCGCGCCGGGGTCGACGCTCGTCGAGCCGTTGGTGAGGCTCTTGCTCACCGTGAGGTTCCACAGCGTGTTGTAGGTCGCCGTGCACGTATAGATCGCGTCCGCCGAGGCGCTCGTGATTCCGACCGTCGCCGTCGCGCCGGTGCCGCTGCAGCCGGTCGCGGTGCCTGAGCCGGTGGTAAAGGATCCTGACCATCCGGTGAACTGATAGCTGCCGCTGTCCGCGGGGCGGGTGAGCGTCACCGTCGTGCCGACGCTGGCTCCGCCGACGATGACCGTCCCTTGACCGGTGGCCGTGCCGACGGCGCTCGGGGCCACGGCGGCGACGACGCGCGCCGTCTGATCCCAGGTCGCGTCGCAGGTGTAGATCGCGCCGGCGTTGCCCCCGGTGCCCACGGTGACCGTGGTGGCGCTGCCGCTGCAGCCGACCGCGGTGCCGCTCCAGCCGGTAAAGACGAAGCCGGGCTGGCTGCTCACCGTCAGCGCGACCGTCTGATCGGCGTCGATGCCGTTGCGGGCGCAGTCGGCGCCGCAGTCGATGCCCTGGCCGGCGATCGCGCCTGGATCGAGCGTCGTCACGCCGTTGCTGACCACGCGCGAGACGCGCAGCCGCCACTGCTTGACGAAGTTTGCGGTGCAGCTCTTGTTGGCGTTCATCGGCACGGTCAAGGTCGGGCTCGTGCTGGTCGAGCAGCCGCTCCACGCGTCGAAGCGGTAGCCGCTCGCGGGTGTCGCGGCGAGGACGACGTTCTCGTTCGACGGGATCGCGGTCTCTCCGCAGTCCGAGCCGGTGCCGCAGTCGATGACGTTGCTGCCCGTCCCGTTCTTCTGGCCGAGGACGTTGCCGCCGCCCGACGGCGCGACGGCGACGGTGAGGTCGTACGGCGTGATCGTGAACTCGGCGGTGCAGGCGCGCGCTGTGGTCAGATCGACGGTGGCGATCGGGTTGCTGCCGAAGCTCGCGCAGTCGCCGCTCCACTTGAGAAACGAGATCTGGAGCGAGCCGGTGTTCGGCGTCGCCGTCAGCGTCACGTCGGTGTCGTAGTCATAGAGCGCCTCGTACGCACCGACGGTGGTGTCGATGCCGACCGGTGCGCTCGTCACCGAGCCCGAGCCGAGGACGGTGACCACCAGCGGGTGCTTGACGAGCTGGAAGGTGACGACGCAGCTCCGATCGCCCTCCATCAAGACGGTGGCCTCGAGCGCGGTGCCGGAGCAGTCGCCGGTCCAGCCAGCGACCTCGTAGTTCGCCGCCGGCTTGGCGGTGAGCGTGATGCTGGTGCCGTGATCGTAGACCTCGACGCCGTCGTTGGCCGCGGTGTCGATGCCGCTCGGTGCGGAGGTGACGCTGCCGGGGCCGACGACCGAGACGACGAGCGTGCGCGGCGTCGGTGCAAAGGTCGCCTTGCACTGCTTGTCCGCGTCCATGGTCACGGTGGTCATCGCCTCCGTGCCGCCGCAGTCGCCGGACCAGCCGATGAAGATCTTGTTCTCGTCCGGAATCGCGGTGAGCTCGACGGTCGCGCCGTGGGTGTAGGAGGCGCCGTCGCTGGTCTCGGTGCCGAGCGGGCTGCGGGTGATCGCGCCCCCGCCCTCGGCCTGGGTGACGAGCAGACGATCGACGAGCGCAAACGTCACCGTGCAAGTCCTGGCCGCGTCCATCGTCACCGTCGTCGAAGAGAGCTCGGGCGTCGCGGTGCAGTCACCGCTCCAGCTGCTGAGCCGCCAGTTGAGGGCGGGGGCCGCGTCGAGCGTGACCACGGTGGGCGAGTCGACGTCGACCGGACCGCAGGTCCCGGTGCTGCAGTCGAGCAGCGCCGCCGCAGGCGCGCCACCGGTCGCGTGCACGACGCCTTCACCAACGACGATCACCGTGAGCGGATTCTGAACGTGCGCGAAGCGTGCGGTGCACGACACCGGCTTGCTGATCGACACGGCGAGGATCGGCTCGGTGCCGCTGCAGTCGCCCTCCCAGCCGACGAAGGTGTAGAACGGATCCGCGGTCGCGGTGAGCGTCGCGGCGGTGCCCCACTCGAGCGCCGCGCTGCACATCGTCTGGCCAGTGCCGCAGGCGATGCCGGCCGGGCTCGACGTCACGACGCCACCGGTGCCGCCGCGCCCGTCGGTCACATTGACCATCAGCGTCTCGCTCTCTTTGGCGAACGTCACCGTGCACTGGGCGCCGCTCTGCAGCGTGAGGTCGAGGGTCGGGTTGGTCGAGATCTGGCCCATGCAGCTCCACGACTGGAACTGGTAGCCGAGCGCCGGATCGGCGGCGACGGTCGTCGTCGAGCCGATCGCGACGGTGAGGGTGCACGGATCGTTGATCGAGCTGCACGCGATCTGATCGTTGATGCGCACCGCGCCCTCGCCGACGATGGTCACCGTGATGCTGATCGCCGTGCTGCCGTCGCTGGGCGGCGCCATGTCGTGGCCCTTGCCCTTGTTCTTGTTGTTGTCGCAGCCAGCAGCAGCGACGAGAAGACCGCAGATCGAAGCCAAGACGAGCGAGCGCAACTTCACGACGAAACCCCCGGAGTTTTCCTGACGGACCGCGCGCCGGCCCGACTGGTCGGGACGGTTGGCACCGACGGGCGCCCCGGGTCAAGTCGTTTCTCTGAGGCGGCTGGCAGTGCGGGATTTCGTGCAACGGGAGGGAGTTCGCCGTGTCCTAGATTTCCACAGCGGTGTTGCCGGGCGTGGGGCGCGGGGACGGCGGAGGGCCAACGTGCCGGGGACGCAGGGTGTCCGTCCGTCCGTGCTCGGCACTTTCCTCGCGGGCGGTGCGGGGCGGCGAGCGGCGGGCCGTGGGTTTGCTCGTTTGGGGGGCGCGGGGACGGCGG
>CAZPEY010000084.1:0-17629 GCA_964585665.1 uncultured Polyangiaceae bacterium
CTGTTTCGCCCCGAGCTCGACGTCGTGTCGATCAAGACCGAGGCGCCCTACCAAGATCCGAAGCTCCTCGCCGAAGCCTGGGCGCTCCCGGTCGCTGCGACCTATCAAAAAGCCGGTCTGGTGTCCCAACCCAACGGCTCCTACTGCGGCCCGACGAGCATCGCCAACGCGCTCAGCAGCACCGGCGAGGCGCCGCTCACGCCGGATGGCGTCGTCGCCAACACAGGCAAGTGCTCGCTCGGGATCTGCTTCGGTGGCTTGACCCTCGACGAGCTCGCCGAGGTCACGCGCCAACGAACCAAGCGGACGGTCACGGTGCTGCGCGATCTCGACCTCGCGGCGTTTCGCGCCGAGCTGGCCAAGGTCAACGATCCCGCACGTCGCTACGTGATCAACTTCGATCGCGCGCCGCTCTTCCGGCGAGGGGGTGGACACCACTCGCCGATCGGGGGCTACCTCGCCGATCGCGATCTGGTGTTCATCCTCGACGTGAACCGCACCTTTCAACCCTGGCTCGTGTCTTCCGAGCGGCTCTGGAAGGCGATGGACACCGTCGACGGCACGAACCACAAGAAGCGCGGCCTGCTGCGCATCGAGTAGCGCAAAGCGGCTGCACGCCCGGCGGGGGTTCGTGTAGGTTGCGCGCATGGCCATCGGCTTTTCCGTCGTCAGCACCGACCCGGGCTCGCGCGCCCGGCGCGGCGCGCTGCGGACCCGGCGCGGCGTCGTCCAGACGCCGGTGTTCATGCCGGTCGGGACACGCGCGACGGTGACCGGCCTGACGCCCGACGATCTGCAGACGCTCGGCGCCTCGGTGCTGCTGTCCAACACGTACCACCTGATGCTGCGCCCCGGCCCCGAGCTCTTCGAGCGCGTCGGCGGCATCCACCAGTTCATGCGCTGGCCCGGCGTCGTGCTCACCGACTCGGGTGGCTACCAGATCTTCTCGCTGCAGAGCGACCGCACGATCCGTGAGGAGGGCGCGACCTTCCGCAGCTACGTCGATCAGCGCATGCACCTGCTGTCGCCCGAGCAGTCGATCGCGATGCAGACCGCGATCGGCTCGGACATCATGATGGTGCTCGACGAGTGCATCGACGCGCGCGCGCCTGAGTCGCTGGCGCGCGCCGCGATGGAGCGGACGCACCGATGGGCCCTGCGCAGCTTGCGGGCGCGCACCAACCCCGAGCAGGCCCTGTTCGGGATCGTCCAAGGCGGCATCATCCCGTCGCTGCGCCGCGAGTCGGCCGCGTTCCTCTCCGAGCAGCCCTTCGACGGCCTGGCGATCGGTGGCCTCGCCGTGGGCGATACACGCGCCGAGCGCGAAGAGATGACCGCCTTCGCCGCCGAGTTGCTCCCGGCCGATCGACCGCGCTACCTCATGGGCGTCGGCACGCCGCCCGACCTGCTGTACGCGATCGGCTGCGGCGTCGACATGTTCGACTGCGTGCTGCCGACCCACCTGGCGTGGCAGGGGACCGCCTTCACCTCGACGGGACGCGTCCGCGTCACCCGCGGCGCCAACCGCACCGCCGACGTGGCGCTCGACGGCGCGTGCGCCTGCTCGACCTGCCGATCGTTCTCGCGCAGCTACCTGTTCCACCTGTTCAAGTGCAGCGAGCCGCTCGGGCCGCGGCTGCTGTCGATCCACAACCTGCATCACTACCTGCAGCTCATGCAGGAGGCGCGGAGCGCCATCGAGGCGGGCAGCTATGCCGCGTTCGCGCGTCAGAAGCTCGACGAGATCGATCGCCACGAGCACGCCGAGCGCCGCGCATGAGGGAGAAGACGAGCGCGCGTCACGAGCTGGTGCGCCTCAAGGGCGGCGCGCTCGCGGTACGCAGCCTCGTCGACGGCGAGGTCATGCACCCGGGCGTGGGTCCGCTCCGCGAGGCGCAGGAGCTCTACGTCGCGCAGTCACGCCTCGCCGAGCGACTGGTCGCGGCCGCGCCCCGCCCGCTCGTCCTCTTCGACGTCGGTCTCGGCGCCGGCACCAACGCGCTCGCCGCCCGCGCCGTCAGCGAGGCGTGCACGACCGAGGGCGCGCAGCTTCAGATCGTCAGCTTCGAGCGCGATCTGGACGCGCTCGACCTGGCGCTGCAACACGCCGGCGAGCTCGGCATCGACGACGACGCGCGCGTTGCTGCGACGGCGCTCTTGCGCGGAGGACGCCACACGACGCACCACACCGACTGGCAGCTCCGGCTCGCTGAGCTACGCGAGGCGCTCGCGCGCGAGCCGGCGCGAGCCGATCTGATCTTCTGGGATCCGTTCTCGCCGCGCGCCAACCCGACGCTGTGGAGCGTGGCGGCCTTCGCGCTGCTCCTCCGCTGCGCGGCGCCCCGCTGCCTGCTCGTCACCTACAGCGGCTCGACGCGCGTCCGCCTGGCGCTGCTCCTCGCCGGCTGGTGCGTTGGCATCGGCGCGGCGATTGGCGACAAGGCGCAGACAACCGTGGCTGCGCTCGACGCGGCCGACCTCGAGCGGCCGCTCGACGGAGCATGGCTCAAGAAGCGCGCCGATCCGACGACGCCTTGGCCGGACGACGCGCCCCCCGACGCCCTGGCGACCCTCGCGCGCCATCCACAGTTCGCGGCGGCGTCCCGGAGCGACGCTCGCTAGCGCCTCAGCTCCGCAGCGTCGCCAGCGCCGCTGCCCAGCGCACCAGCTCATCGAGCATCGTCGTCGCGGCGCGCTCGGCGCTATCGCCTGCGACGAACACACCCTGCGCGTCGATCTGCTTGGCCGCGAACGGCAGCGCCACGGCCTCGACGATCGGCATCATGTTGAGCGCGGTGAGCGCCTGCTTGGCCATCTGCACACTGCGCAGCCCGCCCGAGACGCCGCCGTAGCTGACGAAGCTGGCCGGCTTGTAGTTCCACTCGGCGTACAGGTAGTCGAGCGCGTTCAACATCGCCGGCGGCATCGAGAAGTTGTACTCAGGGACGACGAAGACGAACGCGTCGCTCGCCGCGACCTGAGCGCTCCACGCCTTGGTGTGCTCGGAGAGGTACTGCTGCTTCCTCGGGTGGTTCGGCTCGTGAAGGTGCGGCAGCGCGAGCTGCTTGAGGTCGACGACCTCGATGACGAACTTGCCATGGCGACGAGCGAGCGCGGTGAACCACTCGGCGATCGTGCCGCCGATGCGGCCCTCGCGCGTGCTGGTGATGACGACGGTCAGCTTCTGCATGGCGCGACCTTACGCCATCGCTACGCTCAGGGCGACGTCGGGATCGTCGCATCGCCGACAACCGGTGGGATCGGCCCGTCGACGACGCGCCGTCGAATCTTGCCTTGTGCGTCGCGGAGCGCCTGCGCCTCGCGCTCCGCGTCGACCGCGAGGCGGTTGATCTCTTCGAGCAGCCCTCTCTTACGCCGATAGTCGACGTGCGCGTCGAAGACCGACTCGTCGGCGAACGCCGAGAAGCGCTCGACGAACTCGCGCCGCTCCGCCTGCTTGCGCTCGAAGATTCGCCGCAGATCGCTCGGGCCGCGGATGACGTACGGCGTCAGCACGATGAGGAGATCCTGCTTGGTGCGCTGCTTGCCGCGCGTCTGGAAGAGCTTGCCCAGCACGGGGATGTCGCCGAGCACCGGGATCTTGTCGGTGGTCTGCGACTGACTCTCCTTCTGCAGCCCGCCGAGCACGACCGTCTCGCCGTCGTTGACCACGATCGCGGTCTTGAGCGTGCGCTTGTTGGTCGTAGGACCGCCCTGCTGCCCCGCCGACTGTCCGTCCGGCACGTCGGAGATCTCGGCGTCGAGCTCGAGCCGCACCGAGTCCGAGTCGTTGAGGTGCGGCGTCAGATCGATCTTCAAGGCGACGTCGAAGCGCTGATAGCTGGTGATGAGCGAGCTCGCGCCGCTGACGGCCGAGCCGAGCGACTGCGCCGCGTAGGGGATGCTCTGTCCCACCGAGAGCGTCGCCTTGGTGTTGTCCATGGTCAGCAGGTGCGGCTTGCTGATCACGCTCACGTCCTTGGAGTGCTCGAGCGCCTGCAAGATGACGCCGAACGAGGGCAGCGTGAAGCCCGCGACGCTCAGCGACTTGCCGAGGATGCCGGCGAGCAGGCCGCCGCCGGACGCGGCCGTGGCCAAGGAGGCCGCATCGATCGCCAGCGTGTTGAGCCCCTTTTCGTTGCCAGCGACGACCCCGCCGACCTCGCCATTGCCCCGGCCGGCGTGGAACGACAGCCCGAGGTTGCGCCCCTTGTCGACGGAGATGTCGAGGATCGTCGCTTCGATGTAGACCTGTCGGCGCGGCAGATCGAGCTTGCGCACCAGCTCGCGGATCATCTGCAGCTCGACGGCGCCGGCGTAGACGAGCAGCGAGTTCGACACCTTGTCGACGCCGATCCGGAGCTCGCTCGAGGCAGTGCCGCTGCTGCCTGGCTTGCCGGGCGTCGCGCTCACCGTCCTGCCCTGCAGGCCGATCGTCTGCAGCGCCGCGGCCATCTCCTCGGCGTTGGTGTGCTCGAGGTAGATGACGCGCGCCATGCCGGCGTCATCGGGGAGAACCGGGTCGATGCGCCGCGCCAGCGTCTGCACCCGCGCGAAGCCGAGCTCGCTGCCGACGACGACGACCAGCCGGGCGCTCTCGACCGGCACGAGCGCGACCACCCCCTCGGCCAAGGGCGCCGCGGCCGCGCCGCCGCCCTTGGCGTCGCCTCCGCCATCGCGACGACCGGCCCCGAAGACCTTCTCGATCGCCGCCACCAGATCGCTCGGCGTCATGCTCTGCGCGGACAGCACGAACAGCCGATCGCCCGCTTCGGAGCGCGGCACGTCCAGCATCGCGATCAACTCCTCGAGGCGCTGCACGTTGCCAGCGCGCTCGGTGATCAGCAGCGACTGCGTCGGCGCATAGACGGCGACTTCCCCGTCCTTGCTGCGCACCTTGCCCAGCACCTCGGCGATGTCCGTCGGGCGGGCGTGCCGCAGACGCACCAGGCGCGTCACCCAGCCATCGCCCACGGGGGTCGGGCTGCTCGCGTCGAGCGGCCGCGAGACCTCCTTGCCACGCACGACATCGACGACCTTGAGCGTCTTGCCCTGCACCTCGACCGTCAGCCCGAGCACGTCGAGCGCCGCATAGAAGAGGCGCGTGATCTCCTGTGCGGTCAGCAGATCGGGCACCTCGATCGTCACCTTGCCACCGCGCGCGACGGCGCCGCCGCCGACGAGGATCGTGCGACACGACAGGGCGGAGAGCGAGGCGACGAGCTCGCCCACCCCGACCTCACCACGCACCCCCCACCGAAAGCGCTTGTCCTCGGGGTAGCGGTGGCAGCCGAGGATCTCGCTCTCCCCTGGGCGCGGCCTTGCCTCGACCACCGAGGGTGAGGCCGCCACCACGTCGACCGCCTTGGCCGCCCAGGCGCGCCGACTGGCGAGCAGCGAAGCGAGCAGGAACACCCCAAGGATCGGGGAACGAAGAGCGCGAAGCCAAGAGACCCACGTCATGCCGCGGGTATCAGCAACGCTCGTACCACCCGATCGAGCCCCGTGGGTCTGCGGGCTTGGCCGGCGCGCTTGCCAAATCCTCCCGGCTCAGCGACGGACGATTGCCAACTTTGCAATCGTCCCAGAGCGGGAATCAGGCTCGCGGCCCGTTCGTACGCGCCCGGCTCGCCGCCACGATCAAGACGACCACCCAGGACAGCGCCACCGAGATGCTGAGGAACGGCCCGAGCACCCGCGGCCATAGCATGGTCGCGAGGCTGACCGGCAGCGCCTGCGCCGCAGCGCCGGCGGCGATCACGCGGAGCCTCGTCGCGCGCGGCAGCACGAGCGCCACGAGCAGCCCTACGACGCCGAGGCTGACCCACTTGCACCCCGTCGCAACCATCAGCCCAGAGAGAAACGGCCGCGCTGCATCGAGCGAGGCCAGGATCCGAAACAGGTAGTAGTTCTCGACGCCATCGGCGAGCACCGCGAGCGCCGACAAGGCAGCGCCCGCGCTGCACAGGCCCGGCGCACCGCCGAGGCGCCGCATTCCGATGAAGAACGCGCACAGAAAGATGCCATAGCACTCCATGAAGATCACCGAGTCGCCGACGTTGGCGCGGTGGAGCATCGCCGCCACGGAGTCGCGACACTCGCTCGCGCCGCCGCCGAAGATCGCGTGCAGGTCGTCGTCGGTACGGGCCAGCTCGAACGCGATCATCGTCGGATACGTCGGGGACAGCCCGCCGCACGGCCGCGCCTGCTTGAGCGCCGCCGAGACGATCGCCAGCACGAGCACGAGGCCACCGAAGATCGCGCTGACGCGAAAGCCGCTCATTCCGTCCTCATGGCACGGACCGCGCCGCCGGGGCAAGCGAGGGCATGGCGTGGTCGACGATCGCGCGCTCGCCCTTCCCCGCCGTTTCAGGGTAGTTTCCGTCCACCATGACGACGCTCCGCCGCTCGCCCGCCTTCGCGCTCGCCCTCGCGCTGCCTGCCTGCGCCTCCACCCCCGACGTCGCGCCGCCGCTGGCCCTGGCGCTCGAGGGACCGTTGCTCCCCGGGCAGAACTGCGTCGACACGCAGCTCCCTGCGTGGCAGCTCGACGCCGCGTCGGGCCAGGCGCGCGTCGCCGACACCGACTTCCGCATCAAGCTCCCATCGGGGTGGCAGGTCGCGCAGGAGCGCCCCGAGCTGCTCATCCTCGCGGCCCCGCGGCAAGGTACCGGCCCACAGGCGCGCTTCGAGCTGTTCGTCTCCCCTCGCTGTGACTCGTACGACCTGGCCCCGCTCCAGCGCCGCATGGCGACGCGCGCGCTGGCACATCGCTACAAGCCCGCCGAGGTCGCCACCGTGTTCGACGGCAAGCAGCACTGGAAGGAGAAGGTCGGCGCACCGGGCTCTTCCACGGTGATCGAAGGGGAGCTGCTGCTCCGCGACGCCGAGGTGTCGCTCGCGCTGCTTCACACCAAGGCCGGCGCCGTGGCGTCCCACGAGATCAACCTGGCCGCTGCCTGTCCGCGCAACGAGGACGCACGCCGTGCCTGCGACCGCGCCTACCGCGCCCTCTTCGCCAGCATCGAGACTGCGCCCCCCGCCGCCGAGGCTTCGAGCGCGCCGCCGTCGCCGACGCCGTAGCGCGTCCTCGCATCAACGAACCCGAGAGAGCGCCTGCGGGCTAGCGGAAGACCGCGTAGGTGCCCGAGTAGATCAGCTGCACGGCGAGGTACATCGCCCACAGCGGAAACGTGAACCACAGCCCGTTCGACAGTCCGACGAACAGCGCCAGGTTGAGGCGCGTGTGTCCGACGTAGCGCTTGTTGAACACGAAGCTCGTGAAGTAGAGCAGCGTCCCGTACCACATCTGGTAGTTGAGGATCAGCATCACCAGCCCGAGCACGCGGGCCGGCAAGAGCTCGTAGGTCATGCCGTAGAGTACGAGCAGCGAGGGGATGAGCGTCGTGAACCCGTTGCCGATGTCGATGAAGAAGCCGTAGGACTTCCGGTTCGCGTACGACTCGTCGAAGATCGAGTAGCTCGACCAGATCTCGGCCCACAGCGTCGGAGAGAAGATCTTGCCGAGCGACACCTTGGTGCCGAAGTAGTCCTTGACCCGATCGAGCTCGCGCCCCTTGTACTCGGTGATGAAGCGCGCGTGCTGCTGCTCGATGTGATCGATGCGGAGGAAGAGACAGATCTCCCACAGCGCGATGATCGTGTTGAGCCAGAGGAAGAACGCCATCCCCGCCTGGTCGACGTCGAAGCCATGCGCCCGCATGTGGAGCCACACCGGGGCCAGCGTGCCGCCGACGACGGCGACGAGAACGATCTGGTAGACGCGCATGAGGCGGCCGACGCTACACACAGGCGCCGCCCATCGCAAGCAACACGAGCGTCGATCGCCTCGGTTGTGATACGATGAACGCGTGCGTTCTCTGATCGCGCTCGTGCTGCTGCTCTCCATCGCCCGGCCTACCCTCGCCGATGAGTCTCGCGATTCCGAGGCGCGGCGGCTCTACGACCTCGGCAAGACCGCGTTCGAGAAGCACGACTGGGACACCGCGTACACGCAGTTTCGCAACGCCTACATGATCTCGCAGCGGCCGGCGCTGCTCTTCAACATGGCCTCGGCGCTCAAGGAAGGCGGCCGTCCCGGGGAGGCCGCGGAGACGCTGCGCTCGTACCTGCGCGTCGTGCCGAGCACCCCCGATCGCCAGCCGATCGAGGAGCGCATCGTCGCGCTCGAAGAGGCGCAGCGCATCCTCGATCGCGAGAACAAGCAGAAGGCGGAGGCCGCGCAGCGCGCTGCCGCGGAGAAGGAGGCGCTCGAAGCCAAGCAGCGGGCCGAGGCGGAGGCGGCGCGCCTCGCCGAGGAGCGGGCCAGGGCGACGTCCGCACCGGCGATCAACAACCCGCAGCTCGTGGCCAAGCCACCCGACCCAGCCGCGCGACGACGCAAGCTCGGCCTCGCCATCGGTCTGCCCGTTGGTGCCGTAGTCGCCATCGTCCTGACGCTCGGCATCGTGGGCGGCATCAAGTCGTCGCATACCCCAGCGCCGACCGAGTCGCTCCTCGGGACCTTTCAGGCGACACGATGAGCCGCGCTCCTGTCTTGCTCGCCGCTCTCGTCACGCTCTTCGGCGGCGCGTGTCATCCAGGCCGCACCGAGGTCTTCGTCGTCATCAGCAACGGCGGCGTAGGCATCCCGCAGCAAGTCGACACGGTGCGCATCCGCGGCACCAACCCGCAGCACCCGGAGCGCGGCGAGGTCTTTGCCGCCCAGACCGTGCTGCTCTGCCACCCCAGCCTCGCGACGAACTGCGAGAGGTTCCCGCTCACGATGACGCTCGTGCCGGGCGTGCTCAGCCCCACCGATCCGGTCCGCCTCCACGTCGAGGCGATGCAGGGTGGCTTCACCGTGCAGGACGACGCCGTCGAGTTCTCGTTCGCCAAGGAGACGAGCGCGCGCCTCGACTTCACGATCTCGCCGCAGTGTCTGCAGAAGAACTGCGCCATCGAGAACAAGGTCTGCACGACCAACGGCCTGTGCACCCAGATCATGCCGCTGCCGTTCACCGGGGAGCCCAACCTCGACCAGGGCGCGCCGATTTTCGACGGCGGATCGCTGCTCGATGGGGCGCCCACCGACAGCGGTGCGGTCGATGGAGGGCAAGCCGATACGCAGCTGCCGACGGGGTTGCCGTGCGGTGCGCTGTCGGTCGACGGCCAGACGGCCTCCGCGGTGACCGACACGACGACCAACCTGCTGCCGAACGGATCGTTCGCCGCAGAGGCGTGGATTCGACCGACCGACGCGCCGACCCCCGTCTACAGCGCCGTTCACCGCGGCGACACGTGGTCGCTCGGACTCGCGAACGCAGCCTCGGGCGAGCCCATGCTTCGGTTCCAGGCCAAGCTGGGCGACGGCTCGCCGTTCACCGCGGACGGCGGGCGCGTGGCGCTCAAGCGCTGGAGCCACATCGCCGTGTCCTACGACAACACCACCACGCCGACGGTCACCCTCTTCGTCGACGGCACACCGTCGACGGCGACCACCCTGCTCCTGCCGATCGCCAACAGCACGGAGGCGATCTCGTTCGCCGGATCCAACGCAGTCGCGACCGACGGCTACCTTGGCTACCTCGATGAGGCTCGCGTCTCGAAGTACGCCCGCTACAACGCACCCTTCACGCCTTTCGGGCACTTCCAGTTCGACGTCGACACCTTCGCGCTCTACCACTTCGACGAGCCGCCAGGCAGCACGCCGACCAATGAGGTCAACGCCACCAAGGCCACGATCAGCAACGGCGCGGCGCTGGTCGGCGGCCTCTGCGCGCCGTACCGCTGCAACACGCTCACGCTCAACGGCGGCATCGCCACGCTGCCCGTAGTCCTTCCGATCGGCTCGCTGACGATGGAAGGCTGGTTCCACCACACCACCTGGGGCACG
Source organism: uncultured Polyangiaceae bacterium (assembly GCA_964585665.1). Lineage (GTDB taxonomy): Bacteria > Myxococcota_A > Polyangia > Palsa-1104 > Palsa-1104 > CAZPEY01. Next base: position 9,896 of record CAZPEY010000084.1, read on the forward strand.
AGCGCGACCGTGTTCGATCTGATGTCGGCGTACGGCGACACGGCGCGCACGCTCACGCTGTGGGCCAAGGGCGGCCAGGTCGGCCTCACCGCCCGCTGCGCCAACGGGACCTCCATGACCAGCAGCGAGTTCGCGAGTCGCCCGCTGCGCCCCGGGATCTGGAGCCACGTGGCGCTCGTCTACGACAGCAACGCGGGAAGCGCGCAGGTCTTCGTCGACGGGGAGCCTGGTGCCACCCAGGTCATCCCGTGCGGAAACCTCGCGAGCAACAAGACGGTCAAGCTTGGCACCGGCAACAACGGCAGCGAAATGTACGCGCAGTACACCGGCTCCGTCGACGAGGTGCGGATCAGCAACACCAACCGCTACTCGATGTCCTTCAATCCGATCGCCCTCGAGGCGTCCCCCGATCCGCAGACGCTCGGGCTGTATCACTTCAGCCAGGCGAGCACCGTCGCCGCCAGCGACTCGAGCAGCTTCGGCAACAACGGGACGTTGAGCGGCGGAACGATCCGCACCGATCTGATGTGTTTTTGAGAGCGCGCTACTGAGGCAGGGTCATCTCGACGCGCAGGATCCGATTGCCGATGCGGTCGACGATGTAGAGCTTGCCATCGGGACCGAAGGCAAGACCGGACAGCGCCCACTTGGGCAGGCCGGTGTTGATGTAGAGCTTGCGCGTGCCGCTCTTGGTGAAGGCCGCGATCTGGCTCGTCTCCGCGTCGGTGACCCAGAGCAGGTCGTCGTGCAGCACGAGCCCTGATGGGGACTTGAGCAGGCCGGTCGACGACGAGACCACGGTCGAGAGCGTCGCGCCCGTCACGCGATACGCGTCCTGCAGTGGCTCGGGCGTCGACAGCCGGGAGCCGCGCTTGCCGCTCTTGGTGTCGAGCTTGGCGATGCGCGAGTTGCCGGTGTCGGCGATGTAGAGTGAGCCATCGCTGTCGATCGCCAGGTGGCTCGGCACCTGCTCGACGGTCGAGACCTGACCCGCGACGTACTCGGCCACGGTGCCGTCCGAGTGATCGTCCTCGCCGATGTTGTGGTCGACCTGGAAGTCATAGCGATAGACCGCCGGCGTGAGGCCGCCGATCGCCCAGTAGACGTTCTTCTTCTCGTGCACGATGCCCATGCACAGCGGCGTCTCGTGCAGCATGTCGATGTGCGATCCGAGGCCGTAGGGGTTCTCGTTGGCGAAGATGTCGAGGTCGGACGACCACAAGGTCGGCCCCATGAAGTCGTTGGGCGCCGCCATGTTCTCGTAGGTGTTGCGGGACTCACCGCAGGTCGCGAAGGTGCCCGGCAGCCCGAAGCTCGTCTCGTCGGCGCCAAACGAGATGCTGGTCGGCGCGGGCATGAAGTGCAGCGCGTAGCCGTCCTTGCGGTGCTCGACCGACTTGCGCCCCGTCGAGGTCGCGTTGTGGATGATCACCATGCTGTCATCGCCGTAGTTGACGACCCACAGCTCGCCGTTCTTGCGCGGGTTGAAGTCGAGCGCCGTCGGGATGCGCAGCCCCGACGAGTAGCTGGCGATGCGCCGCAGGGTCGCCTGCACGGGTTGATCCGACTTGTCGTCGAGCGTCGCCATCGCGGCGCCATCGTCGACCTCGTCGTCCTGCCCCGACTCCTTGATCGCCGGGGTGTTCGGCGTGCCATGGTGGTGCTGGCTTTCATCGGTGAGGGTCGGCGCCTCCTGGTGACTATGGTCCTGACCAGCGCAGGCGGGCAGACCCATCCCCAGGGCGAGCGTAGCGATTCCGGCACAAAGCTTCTTCACGACTTATCCCTTCCCGCGGCGGATCCGCCGCATGTCGCGGGCAGGGCACTTCAAGGTCCGGGCCAGACTTGATCGCGGTCAAGGCGCGCGGCGAAACGCCTCCGCCAGGGGCAGTCGCTTGCCGGTCACGGAGTCGAGCGCGACGACCCCGAGGGTTCCATCCGCCCGGGCGTCGACCGCGTGGAGCTCGACCATCCGTCGATCGCGCACGCTCAGCACGCGGACCGCGTCCCCGTCGCTGAGAACCTGCAGCGCGCGATCTGCCGACCCGCCGACCGGGCGCCACTTCGTCTTGAGGGGGCTCTCCTCCCCGGGCACCTGGCCGCTGGCCTCCGGCGCTCCGCTGCACGAGGCGCGCTCGGCCTTGCCGTTCGGCTTGCCCTTCTGCGCGTCGTACCGCTGTAGCTCGTCGAAGTCGCGGTTGCCGCAGGAACGGACCGTGAGCTGCTTGCCATCGCTCGACCACTCGAGCCGCCGCTCGGCCTGTTCCTGTTCGGAGCGATCGCGCAGCCTGGGCGCCGGCGCCTGCGAGGCCTTGCCGCCCTTCCACAGCCACAGGGCGCTCTGATTGGCGACGGCGAGGGCCCCCTTGCTCGACCACGCCGCGCGCTCGGCCCCCTCGTGCGAGCGCAGCCCCACGGGCTGCGGCTTGTCCGGCCGCGCCGCGCTCCACACGACGCTCTTGTCGAGGCTGGCCGCCCAGGCTGCGCTCGAATCGGCCGCCCACTCGACCGCGATCACATCCGTGAGCCCGAGCGACTTGCGAGTGCCTTGCTTGAGATCGACGATGAACGAGGGGTTCCCCTGGCCGCGCGCCGTCAGGAGGTAGCGCCCGTCCGGCGACAGCGACACCGCGTCTTCGGGAGCGATGTCGTTGGGCAGCGTCGCGATCGGGCGCTGCTTGCCGGTGCCGGCCAGGCCGAGGAGGCGCCGCCGATCGCCGAGCACGCGAAAGCCGCGCCGCTCGACCGGCCGGTTGGCGGGCGAGGCGATGACCTCGCCACTGTCGAGATCGACGAGCGACTCGAAGCCGCCACCCGCGAGCCGCAACAGCGACGGTGCGACGAAGCTCGCCTCGACTGGAAACGACAACCCGGCCGACTCGACGACGCGCCCCTTGGCGTCGACCAGCTGCAGCTGCTGCCCGCGCTCGACGACGAACAGGTCGTCGCTCGTCCAGGCGAGCAGCCCATCGATCCAGTCGGCCGCGTCGTTGGTGCCTTCGGTGCCGACGACCGACACGGAGCGCTGGCTCGCAGTGCGCGCCGCGAAGAGCCGATCGCCACGCGTCGAAAAGGCGAGCTCGCCGGGCTGCGCCGCGACGAAGAGCCGCGGTGACTTCCACTCCTTGGCCGCTTCGAACACCCTCAGGTTGAGCGCACAGTCGGCGGCCAGCTTTCGGCTATCGCGGCTCCACTCGAGCCGCTCGCCCTCCTGGCAGCCCAGGTCGACGAGCTTGTCAGTCGCGAGCTCCCACAAGACGAGCGCCCGCCCCGCGTCGCGTCGCCGCACCGCGAGCCAGCGCCCGTCGGGGCTCAGCTTGCTGACGTTCGGGGCAGCCAGCGCCGGGGCTCCGCGCAGGCTGCGCCGGGGCGTGATCGTGCCCTGCTGGACCTCGACCTCGAGAACGACGTTGCGATCGTCCTGCCAGTCGCTCGTCGCGAGCAGCAGTCGCTTGCCATCGGGGAGCCAGCCGGCGAGACCGTGCACCTTCATCCGTGGCGCGAGCGGGATGGAGCGAACCGTGGCGAGCCGGGAGACCTCGACGATCCGCAGCATCTCCTCGCTCTCGAGCACGGCGAGCTGGGCACCGTCCGCGGAGAAGGCGACCTCGATTGCCCTCCACTCTTCCACAGCCGCCAGCGGCCCTCGCTTCCAGTACTGAAACAGCCAGCGCGATCCAGTGCGGGCGGCGCGCGTGAGAAAGCCGGCGCCCTTGGGATGCACGATCACCTTGTCAGGAGTGAAGGGCACGCCAACTTCGGCACGCGCCGGACGAGCGCCGCCCACCGTGACGACCAAGGCGAACAGCACGGCTGTCTTGAGGGGAGCCATCATGCCCATCTGTGTTGATCGCAGGCTCGCACGACCCAACGCGCATCGCAATCCACCTCGCCGCAACGCGAACCCTCGCTGGATCTGATACGATGGAACGATGCGGCGTGTCGGCATGCTCCGGCTGCTGGCCGGGCTCGCGCTGATCGCGGGGCTGGCCGGTGGCGGCTGCACCGAAGGGAAGACCTCCCTGCTGCTGGAGCTGGATGGGCCTGCTTCGATCACGTCGGTCGATGTCAAGATCAGCGTCGGTACGGCGGGGAGCCTGCAGAAGACGCTGCCCCTCGGCCAGGACGGCATCACCCTCCCCGGCAAGATCGTCATCGAGCTCCCCGACGTCGCGGCGCTGGTCACCATCGATCTCGTCGGACACCTCGCCTCGGGCACGCGCACGGCGCACGCCGCGATCACTTGCAAGCCGCACGTCCAGCTCAAGGTGTCGCTGTCGCTCGCCGATCCGACCGACGGAGATCTCGGGGCACTGCCCGACCTGCCCGGCGACCTCGGGTCGAGCGGCGACCTGGCCGCCAGCGTCTCGAGCGATCTACTCGGCGCCACCACCGATCTACTCGGCACGCCCGCCGATCTGCTCGGCCCCACCAGCGATCTGAGCGGCGCCAAGCCCGTGCCCGTCGCCCGCCTCATCGGCAACGCCTACTACAGCGATCACAGCGGCTCGACCTTCGAGTTCCCCGCTGGCATGTCCAAGACCAGCTTCGAGATCAGCACGACCGGTATCGTCGACGGCGATCTGGTCCTCTTCATCGCCAACATCGACAACGGCTCAGGGACGATCTGGCCCAATCCGATCGCGCCTGGCTTCACGCAGCTGGCGCAGGCCTTCTACGGCGGCGACGGCCAGTCGTACGTCGTGGCATGGAAACTCGCCAAGGGCGAGCCGGCGACCTACAGCGGGACCTACGGATCGGGCGTCGGCAGCGGCTCGGCGACCATCACGCTCATCGCCGTCTCCGGCGCCAACCAGACGGCGCCCATCAACGCGTTCCTGTCCGAGTACGATCCCGGCACCGCGGTCACGCCCGTCCCCGCCGTCTCGACGGGAGTCACCACCACCGTCCCCAACTGCCTGCTCGTCTACGCCGCGGGCTCGGACTGGATGGGCTCGCCGGGCACCAACACCTTCACCTTCCCGACGGGGTTCACCTCGTTGACCACGATCGCGGATCGTGGCGGCTCGATGTGGGACTGGACCTCGCAGATGATCGGCTCGGCGCCCAAGCCAGCGACGGGCGCGTCCGGCGCGATCAGCGGCTCGATGGAGGGCACCTTCACCGGCACGGCGTGGACCGCGGTCATCGCCATCGCTCCCTGAATCGTGCTACACGGCGACCATGAAGAAGGTCACCGAAAGCTTCTCGCTCCCCTGCTCCGTCGACACGTTCTGGCAGGTGTTCTTCGACCCCGCCTACTCGAAGGCGCTCTATCTCGACGAGCTCAAGTTCAAGGACTTCAAGCTCCTCGAGAGCAGCGAGAGCGCCCGCAAGCTGCGCATCGTGCCGCGCGTCAACCTCCCCGGCCCGATCGCCAACCTGCTCGGTGACAGCTTCGCCTACGAGGAGCATGGCACGCTCGACCGCGCCCGGGGCGTCTGGACCTGGAAGATGGTTCCCGGTGGCAAGGCGCTGCTCACCACGGCCGGCACGATCCGCGTCGTCGCGGACGGTGAGGGCAAGTGCCGCCGCACCGACGAGGTGACCGTCGAAGGCAAGGTGTTCGGCTTGGGCGGCATCCTCGAGTCCACCGTCGAGAAGGAGCTCCACTCGACCTGGCCCAAGGAGGTCGCCTTCTTCAAGCGCTGGCTCGAAAAACTGAGCTGACCGGAAATCTGCTGGCCGCTCGACGAGTCGCCGGCTCCCTCCGCCGCCAGCCCCTCCCAGGACTCAACCAGCTGATATTGCTCGAGACAATCTGCTCTCACGCCGCGGCACGTGGCCTGCAAAACGAGCCCGTTGGACGTTCCACCACCTTATTGGAGAGAGTCGTGAGCCGAAAACTAGCGTTTGTGTGTTGTGCCCTGCTGGCAGCCTGTGGCGGTAAAGAGCCCGCCGATGACACCTTCACGGATCTGGCTGGCTTCGATGAGAAGTCCGACCAGTTCACCGGCAAGATGACGATCGTCGGGTCGATGGGCTACGGCGAGACGCAGGGGCCGTTCTGGCACAAGGCCGGCAAGTGGAGCGCGCTCAAGTTCCTGGGCTCGAAGGGCGACCAGATCACCGTCGACGTGTCCTCGAAGAACGGCGACACGGTGGCGTGGATCGTCGACAAGTCCTCTGAGATCCTCGCGTACAACGACGACTGGAAGGGCTCGACCAACTCGCACATCGAGCTGACCCTCAAGGACGGCGCCAACACGACGTTCTTCATCGTCGTCCGCGAGTACAAGCGCCGCGCGATGAAGTTCTCGGTCACGCTCAACGGCAAGAAGGCCGCCTCGTACGACGCCCCTTGCACCATGGACGCGGACTGCACGCTCGTCAACGCGGCCTGCTGCGGCGCCGAGTTCGTCGCGGTGCGCACGGACATGGCGGACGCCTTCCACCAGAGCCTGAGCTGTGATCCGCGCCTCGCGTGCCCGACGGTGTTCCCGTCCGATGCGATGGCGCAGTGCCAGGAGAACAAGTGCGTCGCCGTCGCCGCGGCCGACATCGCCTGCGGTGGCCACACGCTCAACCCGCACCAGTGCCCGCCGCGCTACGTCTGCGAGGGCAAGCAGATGGCGTACGACGCCCCGGGCAGCTGCACCAAGCGCTGCGGCGGCATCGCCGGCTTCCAGTGCGACTCGGGCGACATCTGCGTCGACGATCCGAACGACGACTGCGATCCGAACAACGGCGGCGCGGACTGCATGGGCGTCTGCCGCGACTCGATCTGCAGCGGCCTGACCGCCAAGTGCGCGGCGGGCTACAAGTGGAGCCAGTACGAGTGCTCGTGCGTCGCCGACGACTGCCGCGCCAACGGCTGCGGCGACGGGCAGTGGTGCAGCTACTGCTGGGGCTCGTTCCAGTGCATCCCGGACGGCGCCCTCTGCTAGATCTCCGCTAGCTCTTCCCCAGGCAGCAGCGCTTGAACTTCTTGCCGCTGCCACACCGACACAGCTCGTTTCTCCCTTGATCCTCTGAACGTCGCGCCGGCTCCGGCCGCGGCTGCATCCCGTCCACGTAGTACCAGTGTCCGTCGCTCTTGACGAAGCGCGAGCGCTCGTGGTGGACGACGATCGCGCCCTTCTTCTCGCGGTACTTGGCCTTGAACTCGACGATGCCCTGCTCGTCCTCGGCGCCGCCTTGCTCGCAGGCGACGATCTGCAGGCCCATCCACTCCGAGCTCCTCGCCCAGCGCTCGACGGCGGGCAGGTCGATGCGCTCGCGCGTCGCCGCGTCGTGCGTCGCGACGATATAGTCAATCTGGTTGACTACATGCGCGGTGTACCGCGAGCGCATCAGCGCCTCGGCCGTTGGCGCGTTGCGCTCCTGCCAGTAGCGAGCGCAACACGCGGCGAGCTCGGCACCGCTGCCGCAGGGGCACGCGGCGGCGGACACGCTACGCCCCCTGGACGCTGATCTTGATCATCTTGACCGGCGTCATCGGCCGATCGTTCGAGTCGGTCTTGGTCTTCTCGATCTTCTTGACCACGTCCATGCCCTCGATGACCTTGCCGAACACCGGGTGCTTGCTCTGCCCAGGCGTGAACCAGTCGAGGTAGGCGTTGTGCACCGTGTTGATGAAGAACTGGCACGAACCGCTGTTCGGTCGACCGGTGTTCGCCATCGACAGCGTGCCCGGCTCGTTGGAGAGCTTGGCGTCGGGGGGGAACTCATCCTTGATCGGACCGTCGGGACCATCGCCCATGCCGGCGCGCGGGCTGTTCGGATCGCGGCTGT
>CAZPEY010000085.1:0-17445 GCA_964585665.1 uncultured Polyangiaceae bacterium
CCTCCATGTCGTCGAAGTCCATCGGCCCGTCGCACTCGTCGCAGCGACAGGTCGGGGCGCGGAAGGGCTTCTGACCGACGACGTCGCGGGTCTCGACGAGCAGGACCTTCTCGCGATCGCAGTTCGGACAGAAGTACGGCGCGAAGAAGTTCTTCACGACGCCGTTGCCGGAGAAGTTGTTGACCAGGTTGATCTGCGCGACGATCGCCGGCGAGCACTGCACGAGGACGACGCGCGCGCCGCCCTTCTCCGCCTTGCCGAGCCAGTTCACCCAGTCACGCACGCCACAAGAGTTGATGCGCTCGACGTCGGACAGGTCGATGATCGCCGTCCCCGCGCCGATGCGGTCGGCGAGCGAACCGAGCTCGTTGTCCTCATCGATGATGCCGCCGATCTTGACGTACGAGACGTCGTCGCGAGCGTTCACCGAAGCTTGAAACTTCGGATTCATATGCGAACCGTCATGTTAGGGCCAAGCCTGGGAGCTGTCCACTTACCTCAACTGGATTTCGGAGTATAGCCCCACGTCGGGGGTGGCGCCAGAGCTGGGCGCCACCGCTCCGAAGCGGCTCGGCCGACGCGCGTGCGGTATCGGGTGCTTTGCCGGGTGGGACGTGGCACCCTGCCGACCGCCATGAACGGCCAGATCTGCGTGGTCACCGGTGCAACGCGGGGTATCGGCCTGGCGACCGTGCGCGCGCTCGTCGCTGCTGGCGCCCACGTGGTGCTGCACGGCCGCGACGAGGAGGCGCTCGCTGGGGCTGTCGCGAGCTTGCCGCCGGGCACTGCAACGTCGATCACGGCCGATCTGACGATGCCCGGGGCAGCGCGCGCGTTCGTCGAGCGGGTGCTCGCGCAGCACGGCCGCATCGACGTCCTCGTCAACAACGCCGGCACGAGCGCCGCGGCAAGGCCCGTGTGGGAAGCGTCGAGCGAAGATTTTGCTGCGACGCAGCAAACGAACCTGGTGGCGGCGTTCGCGTGCGCGCAGGCGCTGATCGCCTGGGCGGTGCCGAGCCGCGCGACGGTGCGCATCGTCAACGTCTCGAGCGGCGCGGTGGCGCGCGCGCCGAGCATGGCAACCGACTACGTCGCCAGCAAGCACGGGCTCGAGGGCATGACCCGCGCGATGGCGCAGGATCTCCACGGCAGCGGCGTCTGCGTCGTCGCGGTGCAGCTCGGCGCGCATCGGACGGAGCTCACTCGACGCGTCTACTCCGAGGACGCTCACGCGCGCCTGCCGGCCCCCGAGGAGGCCGCGCGTGCCATCGTCGCGGCGATCGGCGCGAGCGCGGACGACGTCCACGGTCGCACCCTCGCGGCCTGGCGTCTCGACGCGGATCCCGACGCGGAGCGGCTGCTCGCCGCCCCCTTGGGCGCGTCGACGCCGCTCGCGCTCGACGACGCCAATCGGATCGTCCATCCGTTCGGTCCGTCGCCCGCGGTGCAGACCGCGCTCCGTGGCCTCGCTGACGATCCGGCGGCGCTGGCCGAGCTCCCCGACCCAAGCTACGCCCTGCTGCGCGGCGCACTCGCGCGTCACCACGATCTGCCCCCCGACTGGTTCTCCGTCGGTGCGGGCGCGAGCGAGCTGCTGGAGCGCTGCCTGCGGCTCTGGCTCCGTCCGGGCGAGGCGGTGGTCGCCAACGCGCCCTCGTGGCCGCTCTTCGAGGCGCTCTGCGCCCAGCTGGGCCTGCCCTGGCGCGCCGTTCCCTACCGGGTCGTCGACGGGCGCGTCGACGCGCAGCTGCCGCGCGTGCTCGAGGCGATCGACAGCGCGACGCGCGTCGTCTACCTCGTCAGCCCGAGCAACCCCGGCGGCGCCGCGCTCGACAGCGAGACCTTCGGTCGCTTCGCCGCGGCCCTCCCAGCGCACGTCTTGCTGATCCTCGACGAGGCGTACGTCGAGTACGTGTCGCGACCGGAGGCGCTCGACGGTCTGCGATGGCTGCGACACGTCAAGCGACGCGCGATCGTGCTGCGCACCTTCTCGAAAGCCTACGGGCTCGGCGGGCTGCGCGTCGGCTACGCGGTCGCCCCGCCCGAGATCGCCCAGCATGTCCGCGCCGCGGCGCTGCCCTTTTGCGTCAACGCCGCGGCGGTCCGCGCGGCGCTCGCGGCGCTCGCCGATCGTGCTCATCTTCGACTGACGATCGAGCACAACCAGCGCGAGCGCGCGCGCCTCACGGCCGCGCTCGAGGCGCTCGGCGTCGAGGTCGCACAGTCCGATGCGCCCTTCTTGTTGGTCGCTTCCGACGAGCCGCGCTGGCTTGGGCGCTACGACCTGTGGCCGATCGGCCGCACCGAAGACAATCAGCGCCGGATCGACGCGCTGGCGGTCAAGAGAGGAGGCGCGCGTGGCTGATCGCGAGGACTATCTGTGGGCGGGGGGCGGCGGCTGGACCCCCGATCCACCTCCCGACCCACCGGCGGCGCCCAAGCCGGAGCCGCCGCGGACGAAGCCGACGCCGGCGACGCCGCTGCCCAAGCTCGGGCCGAGCCCGCCCCAGGGCAAGAGCGGGCTCGTCTGCGGACGCTTCCTCCCCCTCCACCGCGGCCACACGATGCTGCTCGAGTACGCGCGCGACTCCGTCGAGAAGCTGACGGTGCTCGTGTTCGCGCAAGAGGACGATCCGATCCCGGCGCACGCTCGCGTCGCCTGGCTGCGGGCCCAGATGCCGTCGCTGGAGATCGACGCAGTGATCGGGCCGCGCCCCGACCCGGAGGCGCCCGACTTCGCGGCGCGGTTCTTGGCGGCCTGCCGCTCCTGGCAGCCGCGCGGCGAGCGGCTGTTCTTCTCGTCGGAGAGCTCGGGGCGCGTCGCAGCCGAGGCGCTCGGTGCGACGCTCGTCTACGTCGATCCGGCGCGCGTGATCGTGCCGATCTCGGGCACGATGCTGCGCGAGGAGCTGCTGACCCACTACGACTATCTCGCGTCGGCGGCGCGCCCCTGCTTCGTGCGGCGCGTCGTCGTGCTCGGCGCCGAGTCGACCGGCAAGTCGACGCTGTGTCAGCAGCTCGCCGAGCAGTACGACACGACGTTCGTGCCCGAGTACGCGCGCACGCTCGCAGCCCTGCAAGGGGGGCGGCTCGAACGCAACGACGTCGAGGCCGCGGCACGCGGGCAGATCGACGCCGAGGAAGAGGCGGCCGCGATCGCCAGTCGTCTCCTGTTCTGCGACACCGACGTGCTGACGATGGAGCTCTGGCACGAGCGCCTCTTCTCGACGGCGGCGTCGCCGTGGCTGCGGCAGCAGGCGGCGGCACGGCGCTACGATCTGTACCTCCACTGCTGGACCGACGTGCCGTTCGTGGGGGCCGCCGAGCGGGACCGCCCCCTCGAACGGGCCGCCTTCGCACGGCGGCTCGACGATGAGCTCCGGCGACGGGGCGCGGCGCCGCTGGTCACGCTCGATGGGACCTGGTCTGAGCGTCTACAAAAGGCCCGCGCGGCGATCGACGCCCTCCTCGCACGCGGCGGCTTCCTGGCCGCGCGCGCCGATCGGATCTTTCAGGAGCTGCGCGAAGCGGGCGCCCCCCACCCGTCGGGCACGCTGTAGCGGGTCGACTGCCGAAACGCCCAGCCGCCGATGGAGCCGCTCCAGTCGAAGTGGCGCACCTGGCGCGCGTCCGCCGCCCGCGTCGCCGTCCAGCAGACCTCGATCGGCGTGCCGCGCTGAACGCGCCGCGCCTCCCCGAGGGGAAAGAACACCTGGCGCCAGATCGTCTTCGGCCGCCCTGGCGCCGTCGAGAGCCGCACGCCGTCGCTGAGCTGCGCCTCGAACCACCCGGCGAAGCCGTGCACCCGCCCGGCGCGTCGACACGCGAACTCGACCGTCGAGGAAAGCGTCGCCTCCACCCCGCTCCGGGCATCCAGCTCGGCGACACACGCAGGAGCCGCGAGCAACGCCGCGCGCGCGATCTCGGTGTTGTAGAGGTTGTGGGTCATCAGCGCGCGCAGCGCCGCCCAGGACAACCCGTACCGTCGGCGGCTAGGCGCGATGAGCTGCGCGAAGTCGCGCGGCGCCTCGACCGGCGCCAGCCAGAGGCTCACGCGCCCGGGAACGACGCTCCCCGAAGGTCGCAGATGCCGAGCGGCGAGGCTCGCGACGGCCTCGATCATGCTGCCGCCGATCGCCATTGGCCCGAAGCACTCGGACACCACCAGATCGATCTTCTCGGGGAGGAGCACGCGCGTGGCGTCTCCCTCCACCCACTCGATGCCATCGACGCCGTTGGCCGCCGCGAGCTGGCGAGCGACGTGGACGATGGGGCGCGTCTCGATCCCGTAGACGCGCGCGGCACCGGCGCGGCGGGCGGCGATCGCCAGGATGCCGGTGCCCGTGCCGACGTCGGCGACGACCATGCCGGGGCGAACCGCGCGACGCAGCGCCCGCAGGAAGGCCTCGGTCCTGACGCGATCGTCGAGGAGGTGGCGGTGGTGCCCCGCCAGATCGGGGAAGCCCGCCGCCATGGGCAGGAACGTCGTCGAATGCATCATGCGAGCCGCATCGTACGGCGAGCCCTGGATTTGCGGTACGCTCGACGGCGGTGACTACCCGACTCGAGGAGCTGCTGCAGTCGCTCCGCGGCCTCGCCGCTGCAACCGGGATCGCCGTCGACGCCGTGCAGCCGGTCGTGACGACGCTGGCCCAACGGTGCGGCTGGGGAGATCGTTCCGCCGCTCTTCCGCTGCTGCCGTCGGGCATTCGCCATGGCGTCCCATGGGGCTGGTCGATGGTGCTCGGGGCTGGCGCCCCTGAGCTTCGGCTGCTCGTCGAGGCGCAGGCCGATCCACCAAGCGCAGCGGCCTACTGGCAGGCCGGGCGCGCGGTCTCGCGCTTCGTCGGCGCGCTGCCAGGCGCCCAGCTCGAGCGCCTCAGCGCCGTCGAGGAGCTCTTCGTGCCGACGGAGGGGGCGCGCTTTCGATCGTGGCACGCGGTAGCGTTCCGTCCTGGTGTACCGCCCCGTGCGCGCGTCTACCTGTGCGCAAACCCCGACGGCAGCGACGACCTCGAGCGCAGCGAGGCGCGCCTGCAGCGGGCGCTCGATCGCCTCGGCCTGCACGACGCCCTGGCCGCCATCGATCGCCGGCCCGGGGATCTCCTCACGATCCTATCGCTCGACCTCGACGCGGCTGGGCGCACCAAGATCTATCGCCTGCGTCCGGCCTGCCGCGCCGTCGAGGCCGTGCCGCGCGCCGCCGCGGACGACGCCAACCTGCTCGCGCGCTGCATGCTCGGAGACGAAGCGGCTCAGCTCGGCTGGCTGACCTGCTGGTCGTTCGTCGATCGCGGCGCGGGGGCAGCGCCCAGCACCGCGCTCCACTTGTCGATCTACCGCCACCTCGGCGAGCGCGAGGTCGTCGCGCGCGTCGAAGCCTTGTGCGCGGCGCTCCGGATCGACGCGACCGCGTACCGCCAGGTCGTCGCGACCCTCGCGCCTCGCCACCACTTCGTGTCGCTGCAGCGGCAGGACGGCGCGCCGCGCGTCACCGTCTACCTTCTCCCCGAGGCGGCGCGGTGATCATCACGCCGATCGACCTGCTCGATCCGAGCCTGCACACCCGCGACGATCTGTGGAAGATCTTCGCCGCGATCCGCGACACCGCACCGGTCGCCTGGTGCCCAGGCCGACGCGGCGCCGGCTACTGGTCGGTGACCGGCCATCCCGAGCTGCTGCAGATCGCTCGCGATCCGGCAACCTTCTCGTCTCACTGGGGCACGCGGCCGGAGGTCTCGCGACCGCCCGGGGCCCGGCGGCCGCTCCACAACCTCGACCCACCGGCGCACGGCAGGCTGCGCCGCTTCGCCGAGCACGCCGTCGGCGCCCACCGGTTCGACCCGCTCGAGGAGCGAGCCCGGGGCTGGTTGTTCGCTCGGCTCACCGCGCTCTCCGAGGAGGGCGACGTGGATCTGCAGGAGCGACTCGTGGTGCCCCTGTGCATCGACCTGTTCGGCGAGTGGCTCGGGCTGTCGGCGAGGAGCGCGGCACGAGTCTGGCGCCTCGTCGACGAGGTCCACCGTCGCGGGGCAGAGCTGCTCGACACGCCGGGCGACGCACCCGAGCGCACCGAGGCGTCGAGCGCCGCCCACGCTGCCACCGAGGCGCTGGCCGCGGCCCTGGAGGAAGCGCTCGCGGAAGCGACCGATGGAGCAGCGCTGGCGGTGCTCCGGGCTGCGGCGGCCGCGGGCGAGCTCGACGCCGCGGAGGCCCTCGGCCTGGCGGCGCTGTTCGTCGAAGCGGGGCTGCCGACGCTGGCCGATGCCGTCGGCGGCGCGCTCGATCTGTTGCTCTCGGGGCCCGCGCCGCTCGGGCTCGAGGAGCCGGCCGCTCTGGCGCGCCTCCTCGAGGAGCTGCTGCGGCTCGCCGCGCCGATCGCGCAGTTCGCGCGGCGCTGCGTCGTCCAGACCACCGTCGGCGGCTGCACCATCGAAGCGGGTCAGCAGGTCGTGCTGTGGTTCGGCGCCGCCAACCGTGATCCGCGCGTCTTCGTCGCTCCAGAGCGCCTCGATCCGCGGCGCGCGCCGAACCCGCACCTCGCGTTCGGCGCCGGCCCCCATCGCTGCGTCGGCGCGGCGCTCAGCCGAAGGGTGCTGCGGGCGCTCGTCGAGACGTGGCGCGACGCACCGGTTCACCTGGAGCGCCGAGGCGTCTGGCCGCGCCGCCCATCGAGCTACCAGCGCGGGTTCGTCAGCATGCCAGCGCGCCTCGCGCGTCCGTAGGGATTGCCGTCGCGGCCTCTTCCGGGCGCCTCGACCGCGCTCTCGATCGACTTGTCGGTCGGCAAGCCGCTACGCGACGAGCGACGAGCGCAGCGCGTGATACTCGTCAGAGAGGAAGAACGAGACCAGCGGCGCGCCGCCCAGCACCTCCCCGATCAAGACGCCGCTGCCCTCGATGGGCGCGTTGCCGCGGAGCTGCGCCAGCGCCAGGACCGCCGCGCTGACGTCGTCGCAGGCGAGGAGGCCAGTGCGGTTCGCCGTGCGCTCGACGCGATCGAGCCACTCGAGCGCCCCGAAGGGAGGCCGCTCGAGAGTGGGCAGACGCTCGAGGCCCTTCTGCTGCTTCTTGGGCAGCGCGCGCAGGAACTCGGTAGCCTGTGGGTTCCGGCGATCCTCGGGGCGCAGCATCTGCTCGAGCAGGGTCAGCACCTCATCCCGCTGCACCGAGGACAGGCGCGTGAACAGGCCGCAGCCATGTCGGAGGATCTCGAACGCCCGCCCGAGGAGAAAGCGGCGCTCGCCCTCTCCAAGCTGCAGGAGCGTCGCGTCGAGCGTGATGCTCGGGCGAGGCTCGTCGGTCAGAGCGAGCAGGCCGGGCACGTTGTTGGCGACCGCGACTTCGGCCTGCACCCCGACGAGGCGGGCGCAGTCGGCCGCGGCCTGCTTGAGCGCCGGATCGGCGATCTGCGGCAGCGCCACCGCGCCGGCGATCGGCTGGGCGCCGTAGATCTGATCGAGGAGCTCGCGCGCGATCGACAGCGCCTCGCCATACGCGGTCGCGGGCCCACCGACCTGCAGGAAGGCGCGCTTCAGGTCATCGGGGACCACGCCGCGTCGAATGCTGGCGCGGAAGGAGCCGGTCCGATCGCTCGGATCTTGGAAGCCGAGGAGCTGCAGGCTGGCGGCGACGCGACCGGCGCGCTCGAAGTCGCCGGCCCGCACGTAGAGCTGCTGCAGCGCCCGATACGCGGGCGCGTAGCGCGGCGCGCGATTGACCACGGCGAGCAACTCCTCGCGCGCCTGCGGCCACGCCTCCTCCGTCTGCGCGAGCAACTCGCCGAGCGCGATGCGATCGTCAGCGCTGTCGGGCGACTGGGCGAGCACGGTGCGATAGCAATCGAGGGCGCGACCGTTCTCGTCGATCGAGACGTAGAAGCGCGCCAGGCTGCGCAGCAGATCGAGCTCCTCCTCCGTCGAGCGTCCGCGCGCCAGGCGCAAGGCGTCCTCGATGAGGGTCTGGGTCTGTGGCATGTCTCCGACGGCGGCGGCGCGCCGACAGAGCGCGATGCAGGCGGGGAGGCAGGCGCGATCGAGATCGATCGCCTCGCGATACGCCTTGGTCGCGGCGTGCGGATCGTTGGTCGCGTCGAGCAGCCTGCCAAAGAAGGCGTGCATGGTCGCGCGCTCGCGATCGGTCACGCCGCGTTGCGGCTCGGCCGCGTACTCGACGGCGAGGCGCGCGTTCTGCAGCGCGACGTCGAGCTGACCGCGCAGGTAGAGCTCCTGTGCGAAGCGAAAGCGCGCCTGCACGTGGCCGTGATCCTCTTCGAGCACTTCGGCGAGGACCTGCGCGGCGCGCGCCGGATCCATCGCGCCTTCGCTGTAGAGCTCGGCGAGTCGGAGCCGCGCCGACGCCCGCGCCGCGCGCCCATCGGCGCGCTCGAGGAAGGCCTCGAGCACCGTGGCTCCCGCTTCAAAGCGACGCCACCGCTCATGCAGCGACACCAGCGCGTCGACGACCTGATACTCGTCGGGATCGAGCTTGAACGCCTCGAGGTAGAGCTGCTCGGCGCCCTCGACGTCGTAGTTCTGATCCCGAATCGCGCCGTTGGCGATCAGCACGCGCGCCAGGAGGCGCGGCGCGTTGCGCTTGCGATAGACGCGCTCGAGCTCCCCGAACGTGCCGACGAAGTCGAACACCGCCGGCGCCTTCTTGCAAAGCGCGAGCAGGTTGTCGAGCGCCGCCAGGTTGTCCGGCCAGATCTCGAGGGCGACGACGAAGGCCTCGGCGGCGCTCTTGGGATCGTGCGTCTTCTCGGCGACGACGCCGCGCTTGCGATAGAACTCGGAGCGCTCCGTCGGATCGCCCTCCCGCGACACCTTCTGCGTCAGCACCGCGATGAGGGGGACGCAGCGCGCGAACTCGTGCCGCGAGAAGTAGAGATCGAAGAGCGCCCGGTTCGCGGGTAAGCACTCCGCATCGACCCGCAGGGCTGACTCGTAGTACTGGATGGCGCGCTCCTCCTCGCCGAGCCGCAGACCGTAGATCTGGCCGATGTGGGCGAACACCCCGGCGCGCTCCTTGTCGTCGGTCCACAGCTTCGCCTCGAGCTCGAGCGACTGAATGACCTTCTGCCAGTCCTGCCGGCGCAAGTGCAGATCACGCAGCCCGTGCACCGCCGGCAGACACGCCGGCGAGGTGCGGATCGCCGCCTCGTAGTAGCGAATCGCGTCGTCTTCGCGATTGAACTTCGACTCCGTGACCGATCCGCATTTGAAGTAGAGCAGCGCTTTCTGCGCGCGATCGGTCACCAGCCGGATCAAGCGCCGCGTCACCTCGATGAGCTCCGCCCAGCGCTCCGTCGACTCGTACAGGCGCGACAGCGCGTCGAGCGCCTCGCGATGCACCGGATCGACCTCGAGGATCTTGACGTAGGACTCGATCGCGTTGGTCGCGTCGCGCAGCCCCTCTTCGTAGACGCGCGCCAGGCGCGCCAGGATCGGCAGCGTGTCCGTCGGCTCGATGGTGAAGGCCAGCTTGGTCTTCAGGATCTCGACCAGGCGATTCCAGTCGCGGTGCTTGTCGTAGTGCTTCTCGAGGGCGTCGAGCGCCTCGGCGTCGGTCGGATCCGAGGCGTGCAGTCTCTCGTAGAGGCGCGCCATCTCGGCCGGCTCGCGGAGCTTGGCCTGGGCGATCCGCGCCGCGCGACGCAGGATGTCCGAGCGTCGCGCCTCGTCGTGCACCAGCCCAGCGCGGCGCTCGTAGAGGGCGATCAGGGTCGTCCACGCCCCCTCTTGCGAGTAGATCCTCTCGAGCGCGTTCTGCGCCGTGTCCCCATCGGGGTCGAGCTCGAGGACGCGCAGGTAGGTCTTGGCAGCTTCCGCCGGCTGCTGCAGGTACTGGAGCTGGAGCTGCGCCCGCCGCACGTAGAGATCGACGAGCCGATAGGCGCGCGAGCGATCGACCTCGACGAGGTGGATGGCGCGGTCGTACATCGTCATCGCCTCGACCCACTTCTCGCGTCGGAAGCAGGCGCGTTCGAACGCGGTGAAGCTCAGCCGGCTGGCCGGATCGATCTCGAACGACTCGCGGTACGCCTCGAAGGCCGCGTCGAGCTGCCCCTCTTTCTCGAGGAGCTCTGCCTTCTTGAGCAGCACCGCGGCGCGCTCTTGCGGGTCGGAGGACGCCGCAGCGCGCAGGTCGAGCACGCGGTTGAGCTCGGTGCCGCGCTGCATCGACGCGTACACCTCCGAGAGCGCCGCGAGCGAGCGAGCGTCGGTCGGGTCGACGAGCAAGGCGTGCTCGAAGGCCTCCGCGGCGATGTCGGGACGGTTGAGGCGCGTCCGCCGTAGCTCGCCGAGCTCGACCCAGAGATCGAGGCGCCGCTTCGAAGGGAGGTCGTTGCCGAGCTGCAGCTCGCGCTCATAGGCGAGGGCCGCGTCCTGCCAGCGTCCGAGGGTCGCGTAGAGCCGCTGCAGCGCTCGCGCCGCCTCGGGTCGGCGCGGATCCGCCTCGTCGACGCGCTGCCACATGCGCGCGGCGCTCGAGAGATCCGACAGCCTCTGCTCGTAGATCTGTGCGATCTCGCTGCCAAGCTCGACGATCTTCTGCGGCTCCGTCAGAAGCTGCAGCTCCGTCTCCTTGACCGCGACCAGCTCGGAGAAGCGCCCCATCTGCGCCAGAGCCTCGGCGCGTAGCCGCAGCGACAGCGTCGAGCGCGGCGCGCGCTCCGCCGCTTCGAGGAGCAGATCCCAGAGCTTGAGCTTCTGGCAGAGGCGCGCCGTCCCGTCGAGGGCCGTGGCGTTGCCCGGATCGACGCGCAGCGCATCGCGGTAGGCCTCGAGCGCGATCCGCGGCTCGGCGCTCATCGACTCGGCGAGGCGGGCGATCTCGAGCCCGAGCTGCAGCTGGGCGTCGCGATCCTGGGCCGAGGCCTGGGTGCGACGAAGCACGTCGAGGAGCTCGGCGGTGCGGCCGTGCTTGCGATGCAGGTCGGCGAGGCCGCGCAGCGCCGGAACGTGGCTCGGAGACGCGGCGAGCGCACGCTCGTAAGCCTCGCGCGCCTTCTGATCATCGCCGAGGCGCACGGCCTGAAGCTCGGCGGCCTCGGAGAGCAGCGCCGCGGCCCGCGCTCCCTCGGCGTGGCTCGCGGCGCGAAACAACAGCTCGGTGGCGCGCCCAAAACCGCCCGCCTCGACCTCGAGCTGCGCCAGCGCGTAGATCGTCAGCCAATCGTCGGGCTGGAGCTCGAGCGCCTTCTCGAAGTGCTTGGTGGCCTTCTTCAGATCGCGCTCTTGATCGAGGGCGAGCTGCGCCAGCTGGCGATAAAGCCGCGCCTCGGCGCCGCGCGAGCGCACCGAGCCGAGCATCGCCTCGAGCGCCTTCTGCAGCTCGGCGGGCTTGCCGCTGCGCTGATGGAGCAGCGCCCGGCCGGCGTGGACGAGCAGATCGTCGGGCGCCAGGGTGGAGCTCTGAGCGAAGCACTGCTCGGCCTCGTAGGTCACGCCCGCGTCGAGCGCCAGCGCTCCAGCGACGGAGAGGTAGGCGGCGGCACGCCGCGGCTCCATACCGTCGGCCATCTTGCGATAGAGCGCGGCGAGATTGCCGCGCTCCCCGCTGCGTCGATACAGACGCGCCAGCGCCTCGAGGGTCTGTCGATCGCCCCGCAGCGGCTCACTCTCTTCGAGCAGCAGTCGCCACAGTGCCAGCGCTGGCTCGAGTGCTGCCGCCGACGCGAACGCGCCCGCCAGCGCTTCGCGCCCACGCGCGACGAGCTGGATGAGCTCCTTGTCCTTGCGCGCGCGCGCCGTGCGCTCGAGCGCCGCGAGCGCCTCTGAGCCGCTGTTGCGCGCCAGCCGCAAGCGGGCGAGCGTCAGCGCCGCCTCGAGATCCCCAGGCTCGCGCTCGGCGAGTCGTGCCCACAAGCGCTCGGCCCGCTGCCGCTCTTCGAGCTTGGCGTCGGCGAGCTGCGCGGCGCGGCGCAGGTAGCGGACCTGGAGGGCGGAGCTGCCCGGCTCGGTCGAGAGCTGCTCATAGGTCTCGCTGGCGCGCAGCCACTCGCCGCGCGCCACGTCGAGCCGCGCCCGCATCCGTAGCGCGAGCCGGACCCCGAACTTCGGCTCGATGTCCCCGCCGCACAGCGGCGCGATCGAGTTGGCCGCCTCCGCGAGCGCGCCCGACGCCTCGTAGACCGATGCGAGCTGCAGCTGCGTCGCCGCGCGCTCCCCCTGGCTCGTCGGCTCGATGCCGATCGTCGACAGCTTGCCGAGCAGCACCTCGGCCGTCGGCGGTGACTGAACCTCGATCAAGCGCTCGATGGCGTGCAGCGAGCGGCTCTGGCGCTCCCAGCCGCGCTCCGCGAGCTTGGCGGCCAGGGCGACGTCGCCGAGTCGATCCTGCGCCAGCGCCGAGGCTTCGGCGAGCGTGTCGGCGTCGCGCGCCTCGCCGAGCAGCTCGACGAGCTCGGCCCACCGTCCGGCGACGGCCAGCGTCAGCCGACGACCGAGCTTCCCGTCGTCGAGCGCGAGCCGGAAGAGCTCACCCGCCACGTCGAGACTGCCGCGCGACCAGAGGAGGAAGGCCGCGATCTCGGCCAGCTCGGCGCGATCGCCCCGCCGCCGCGCCTCGGCCGCCAGCGCCGCGAGCCCGTCCCACTCGCCCATGCTGACGACGAGCCCGAGGCGCAGCGCCGGCGACACCGGGTGATCCACCCGGTTCAGCGTCGCCAGCGCGCGCTCGGCCATGCCCTTGCCATCCCACAGCAGGAGCGCCGCGCGCGCCTTCAGATCGGCCGCGCGCTTGGCGTCGGTCGCGGCTTCAGCCTCTGCCTCGACGAGCCCGAGCAGCTCCTCCACGGGTGAGTTCTGCAGCGGCGAGCCGTGCGCAGCGCCCGCCCCCTGCGGCGGACGCGGACGCTCGCCAACGGCAGTTGCGTCCTTGGGACTGCGCTTCGAAGGAGCGTCGGACATGGGCTGGGCCGCACCATATCACGGGCGGGAAGCGGCAGGAAACGACCTGGCTAGGGGCGGCGCAGCTTGTCCTTCAGTCGACTCCAGAAGCCGCCCTTGGGCGGCGGCTGGTGCGTCTGATCGGTTGGCGGATCTTGATCCGAGCCCGGCACGGGTGGCAGCGACAGCTCGAGGTCTTCGCCCGTGTCCTCGCCCATCTCGAGCGTCTCGACGGGCATGTCGATGCCGGGCGAGGTGCGCGCGTGTCGACAGGCCTCGATCTCGGCGCTCTCCTTCTCGAAGTCGGACCGGAACATGCCGCGGATGAACTCTTCGAGCTCGCGCTGCTGGAACTTGTACTGCGCCACGAACGCCTTGAGGTCGTTGGCCAGCTCCTCGGCGGTCTGGTAGCGGTCGGAGACGTCGCGCGCCAGCGCGCGCAGCACGATCTTGTCGAGCGCCTCGGGGACGCGCCGGTTCAGCTTCGAGGGCGGCGGCACATCGGCCTTCCGAACCTTCTCCATCAGCGCGAACTCGGTGTCACCGCGGAACAGCTTCTCGGTGGTGAGCATCTCGTGGAGGATGATCCCCGTCGAGAACACGTCCGTGCGCGCATCGACCGGCATGCCGCGGATCTGCTCCGGCGACATGTAGCTGAACTTGCCCTTGAGCACGCCGATCTCCGACGTGAACTTGAGCAACCCCTGCGCGATACCAAAGTCAAGGAGCTTGACTTCTCCCTCGTAGGACAGGCGCACGTTCGATGGCGAGACGTCGCGGTTGACGACGTTGAGCGGTCGGCCGTTGTCCTGCGCGATGTGCGCGTAGTGGAGCCCCTCGCTCATCCGCATCGCGATGTAGCAAGCGTGGGGCACGGGGATTCGCTGGCCCGTCTCCTGACACTTGCGCAGGACCTGGGTCAGATCCTTGCCACCGATGTACTCCATCGAGATGAAGTACCGGCCGTCGACGCGCCCGATCTCGTGCGTACGGACGATCGCGTCATGCTCGAGCATCACGGCGAGCTTGCCCTCGCGCACGAACATCTCGACGAAGCGCGCCTCCTTTGCGAGGTTCGGCCGCATGCACTTGATCGCCAGGATCTCCTCGGCGCCGTGCTCGGGGGAGCGGTACTTGCTGCGGTACACCTCGGCCATGCCGCCGCGCGCGATGAGGCCGAGCAGGAGGTACTTGCCGAACGGCGTCGGCTCCGACGGGGAACCGCCGAGCCCTCGATCGCTGGCGCCGCTGGCCGCGGGTCGTTGCGAGTTTTGATCAGCCACGTTGCTACGTTCAACTTTGCAGTCGACGGCCTAAATTGACAAGGTCGGAACGCACAAGATACGCTGTGCTCGACGCGAGTCTCCGCCGACGAGGGTAGAGCACCACGATGGCCACGATCGTTCGAACGACGAATCACCGAGCCCCACCTCGCGGAGGGCGGACGTCCGTCGCCGTGCTGGCGCTGGTAGGAGGGCTGAGCGCTGGCTGCGAGACGCTGTCGGCGCGCCCCTTCGCCGGCACCTTGATCGAGATGACGATCGCTGGCGCGGGCGAGTCTCCGCCGGGGACCCATCTCGAGCTCTGGGCGCGCTCGGCCAACGACGACATCATTCGGGTCAATCCGCTCACCGACACCAACCAGCACCTGACCAGCTACGGGCTGCAGATCAAGCTCGCGGTCGATCCGAGCGATCCCTGTCTCATCGACGACAAGGGGAACCTGATCACCACCGCCGCCGCGTACCAGACGACGAAGGTCGCCGGCGTCACCCAGACCCCCGAGCAGCAAGCGCAGACGATCCAGAACCGCCTCGACCAGATCCTCTCGACGTCGCTCGGCGGCAACCAGTCGCAGAGCCTGCTCGCCATCGTCGCTGCCTCGGAGGGCACGCGCCCGACCATCGCGGCCGACGCGAGCGCCGCGGATCGCCTGGCGGCCTGCAACGCCTACTGGAAGGAGCAGCCGCTGGCCTACTCCGGGAACCCGCGGCAGATCACCGCGCCGATCCACGGCGTCCTCTACGGCTTCGTCACCTACACGACCACCTCGCCGCCGGCAGGCTACGACGGCATCCGCATCGAGACGCCGGTGCACTTGAAGGGACTGCGCGAGCTGTGGCTGACCAGCGAGACGGCGTCGATCGCGGCGGTCGATCCGAAGGCGCGCGGCCCCGTCTTTCTGCACAGCGAGCCAGCCAAGGGCGGCCGCGGTGTCGTCTTCTTCAACCTCCTCGGGACGAGCGCCGCCGGCACCGCCGCGCTCTACGTCGACCTCGACGACCCGGGGATCTCGTTCTAACGCACGCGGCGCGCTCTGGGCGCGCCTCGGAGGTCTGGATGCGCTGGTCTACCCGAGTCCTGGTCCGAATCGCCCCGCTCGGCCTCGCCGCCGTCGCGAGCCTGAGCACGGCGTGCAACACTCCCGAGTGCGGCCCTGGCACCAAGCAGGTGCAGCAGAAGGACGGCTCGCTGCGCTGCCTGCCCGTCGACGCGCCCGCCTCCTCCATCGTGTGCAACGCCGATCTCGGTGCGATCATCGTCGGTGGCGAGTGCATCTCGCGCATCACGTGCGGCGCAGGCACGACGTACGATCCGACGACCGGCCAGTGCGTCGGCGGCGGCGGGCCGGTCCGCGGCCAGCCCCCTCCCTGCCCCGCTCCGTCGGCGGGCAACATCTGCGTCAACGGCGTCATCAAGCACTTCCTCGACAACACCAACCTCGCCGTGGGGGAGACCCGGCGCATCGCGCTGTTCGAGCCGCTCTCCTTCTTGACCTCGCCTTCGCCGACGCCGCTGACCACCGGCGACGGCAACCCCGCCGTCGCCGACACCGACGACGGCTTCGTCTTCGCCAACGTCAAGACGCCGGCCAGCAACCTCATCGCGCTGGCCGTCTACGATCCGTCCGTGGATGTCGCCGGCATCCCCGCCGCCCACAAGACCGGCGTCGGCGGCCAGGTCTTCGCCGGCCAAGCGTACCGCATCGACGCCTTCACCTCGGACAAGTCAATGGTGACCGCCTGGAGCGGCCAGTCGGGTGGCATCGACTACGCGACGCAGGGCGCCTACGTGCTGCGCTACTTCGCCGAGCCAGTGCCGCGCCCGACCGAGTACGTGCAGGACAACGTCTTGGCGACGAGCGGCGTCACCGTCTTGAAGGGCGCAGCGACGCCCGCCGAGACGCGCTACTTCGGCGCCAACCTGTCCACCATCGACCCGGCGCAGACCGCGACCACGGCGACGGGCGCAGCGATCCTGCCGGCGCTCGGCCTCGTCGCCAACTACTCGGGGTCTGGCGGCACCTTCAACAGCATGCCGATCAAGTGGAACACGATCCCCGGCGGCACCACCGCCAACGTCGTGTTCGTCGCCAAGTTCAACCGCTGCCTCAACGACGCCTGTACCTTCCAAGAGCAATAGTCAATGAGATTGACTTTCTTCTCTGGAAGCCTCGTCGTCGCCGCGCTGCTCTTCGCGGGCAGCGCCGAGGCGCAGCGTGGCATCGACAGCGAGCTGTTCCGCCCCGCCCTTGACTCATACGGCATCTTCTCCGTCGAGCGCGCCCAGACCGCGCCGCAGTTCGACATCGGCCTCGGCGTGTGGGTCGACTACGCGCACCAGCCGCTGCACCTCGACCTCCTCGATCCAACCAGCTCGATGGTTCGCCGGCGCACGATCCTCGATCGCCAGATCGCCCTCCATCTGTCGGCCTACATCGGCCTCACCGACTGGCTCGAGGGCGCGTTCGAGATCCCGATCTCGTCGGTGCACTTCGGCTCGGCCTACGGCACGTACGGATCGGCGGGGGATCCGCTCTTGCAGCGCACCGGCTTCTACTCCGCCGATCGCTTCAGCAACATCCCGCCGCCCAATGCTGCGCCGCTCGATCCGCGGGTCGCCCTCAAGGCACGCCTGTTTCGCAAGGGCATCGCCGGCATGGCGCTCATCGCGGCCGTGACGTTGCCGTTTGGCGACGACGCCGCCTTCCTCGGCGATCGCAACTTCACCTTCCGCCCGACGCTGGTCTTCGACCTGACCAAGGGCGCGTTCACCGTCGCCGCCAACGTCGGCGCCATCGTGCGACAGACGACGACGGTCCGCGATCCGGTGCAGGAGGGGCGCGGCGACCCCAACCCGCGCATCTTGCTCTCCGTCGGCCACGAGCTCACGTATGCCGTCGGTCTGAGCTACCGGTTCTGGAAGTACATCGGCTTCGGCGCTGAGCTCTACGGCTACGAGCCCCTCGTCAAGGCCGCGGGCGCCGCCACCGATCGCACGATCGACGTGCTCGGCGGCTTCCAGTTCTACCCCGGGCGCGACGTCGCCCTCGCGCTCGGCGGCGGCGGCGGCATCCTGACCGACGCCGAGCGGCGCGACGTCTTCCGCGTGTTCGCGGGGCTGACCTGGGCGCCGCGCGGCCCCGACAAGCGCGGCAAGGGCGGCAAGGGCGCCGGGGCCGGCGATCAAGGCCGCGACAGCGACGGCGACGGCATCCCCGACAGCAGCGACCTCTGCCCCAACGAGCCGGAGGACAAGGACGGCTTCGACG
>CAZPEY010000086.1:0-8178 GCA_964585665.1 uncultured Polyangiaceae bacterium
TCGACACCGGCTCGCGCATGGACGAGGTCATCTTCGAAGAGTTCAAGGGCACCGGTAACTCCGAGATCCACCTCGACCGCAAGCTGATGGAGCGCCGCATCTTCCCGTGCCTCGACATCAACAAGTCGGGCACCCGCAAGGAGGAGCTGCTCCTCGACGACAAGGTCCTCAACCGCATGTGGATCCTGCGCCAGCTCCTGCACCCGCTCAACGTCATCGACGCGATGGAGTTCTTGCGCGACAAGATCTCGAAGACCGACAGCAACCTCGAGTTCATCAACTCGATGGGCAGCTAGCGCTCCTCGTTCTCCGGACACAACAAAGCCCCGGCTGCCAAGCGCAGACCGGGGCTTTGTTTTTCTGCGGCGGCCGGACTACGCGGCCTGCTGCTTCTTCTTCTCTCCGTTGGTGTCCTCGCCGAGCGCCGACAGGTTGACCGAGACGAGCTTGCTGCAGCCCGGCTCTTCCATGGTCACGCCGTAGAGCGTGTCGGCGATCTGCATCGTGCGCTTGTTGTGCGTGATGACGATGAACTGGCTGCGGTCCGTGAGCTCGCGGATGAGATCGTTGTAGCGACCGACGTTCGCCTCGTCGAGCGGCGCGTCGACCTCGTCGAGGAGGCAGAACGGCGACGGCTTGATGAGGAAGATGGCGAAGATCAGCGCCACCGCGGTCATCGCCTTCTCACCGCCCGAGAGCATCTCGACCGTCGCGTTCTTCTTGCCGGGCGGCTGCGCGATGATCTCGATGCCCGACTCGAGCAGGTTCTCCTCGTCGGTGAGCACGAGCCGCGCCTGGCCACCGCGGAAGCAGCGCGGGAAGAGCTCCTGGAAGCGCTCGTTGACCAGATCGAAGACCTCGCGGAAGCGCTGCCGCGACGTCTCGTTGATGCGCGCGATCGCCTCTTCGAGCTGCGCGAGCGCCTGCTCGAGATCGCTCTTCTGGGTGCAGAGGAACGTGTAGCGCTGGTCGAGCTCGTTGTACTCCTCGATGGCGTTGAGGTTGATCTCGCCCATGCGCGAGATGAGATCGCCGAGCTCGCGCGCGCGCTCCTCCTCGACGGCGGTGACCAGCGGGCGCAGGTGATGAGCCTGCGTCTCGACCGCCAGCTCGACCCGGTATCTCTCGAAGATCGACTCCTCGAGGTGGCGCCGCCCCGACGACAGATCGTGGCGCAGGATCTCGTTGCGCTGCAGCCGCTTCTGGCGATCCTCGAGCGCCTGGCGGACGACGCGCAGCTCGCCCTCCCGCGCCGTCAGCGCGGCGCGCTTCTCCTCGTAGAGCCGCCGTCCGACGAGCAGCTCCTCGGAGGCGGCCGACTTCTCGGACAGGAGGCGCAGCAGCTCTTCGCGCCGCGCGCTCGCCACACCGGCCAGCTCGCCCGACTCCTGCTCCGCCGCCGCGGCGCTCTCGACGAGCCGCGCCCGGCGCTGCTCCTTGTCGTCATGCTCATGGATCATGCGCGCCAGCGTCCGCTCGAGGCCGCCGCGCTTCTCCTGCACCTGACCGGCGCGCACCCGGAGCACGGTCAGCTCCTCCTGCGCGCGCTCGAGCTCCTCCATCGCGCCGATCTGATCGCGCGAGCCGGCCGTCAGCTCGTCCTCGAGGGCCACCATCGCGTCGCGGCTGGCGCGGAGCTGGAGCTGCGCCTCCTCGCCTTCCCGGCGCGCCTCGTCGAGCTGCGCCGCGAGGTCGGCGTGGTCGCGCCCGATCGAGCCTTGGCGATGGCGATGCCGCTCGATCTCCTCGACGTGTCGCGTGCGATCCTTGCCGCGCGTGACCAGCTCGATCTCGGCCTCGTGCAGCTCGCGGCGCACGGCGTCGAGGCGGATCACGATCTCGTTGCGCTCTGCCTCCAGCGTCTCCTGGGCGTCCCGCTCGATGGCAACCTCGGCCTCGAGCTGCGCGATGATCGTCTCGAGCTCGCGGATCTCGCGCTTCTGCTCGAGCAGACCGGCGCCCGCGACGTCACGCGTGCCGCCCGTCGTCGCGCCGTCCGCCGAGAGCAGATCGCCCTCGAGAGTGACGTACGTGTAGCGATGGCCAGCCCGCCACAGATCCACCGCGGTGATCAGATCGTCGACCAGGACGACCCCTGCGAAGATCTGGTCGAGCAGTCCATCGCACTCGTCATCCGCCTTGAGCTTGTCGCGGAGCCAGCCCTTGCAGCCGCTGTCGTCCGGCAGGTCGCCCTTGGTGACGCCCTCCCCCGTGAAGCGATTGAGCGGCAGGAACGTCGCGCGCCCGCCCTTGTCGCGCTTCAAGAAGTCGATCCCGTCGAGGCCCGCCTCCTGGCTCGACACGACGACGGCGCCGAGCCGATCGCCGAGCACCGCCTCGACCGCCGCCTCGAGCTCAGCCGGCGCCTCGACCACCTCGGCCAGGATGCCGCGCAAGCCCCAGCGGCCCTCCTTGGCCTGCATGATCTTGCGGGTGCCGTTGGCGAAGCCCTCGTACTTCTGCGCGATCTCCTCGAGCGAGTGGCGCCGCGACTGGCGCTTGTGGAGCTCCGGTTGCAGCTCGTGCAGGCGCCGACTGCGCGCCTCGAGCATGGGCTTGAGCTCATCGAGCCGCGCCTGCAGGGTGCTGCGCTCGTCGCTGAGCTGCTGCTTGCTGGTCTCGCGGCCCGCGAGCGCCGCCTCAATCGCGTCGAGCTCGGCCTGCACCTCGGCGAGGCGCACGTCGGTGCGCTGCTGCTCCTCGGCGAGGCGCCCGACCCGGAGCTCGAGATCATCGCGCCGGCGCACCGCCGCGCGCTCGCTCTGCTCGAGCCGCGCGACGTCGGCCTTGCAGTTCGCGATGCGCGCACGCACCGACTCGGTCCCCGCCGCGAGCGCCGCCAGCCGCGACTTGCAGACCTGGACGACCTCCTCTTGCTGCGCGACGAGATCGCTCTCACCGCCGGTCGCTGCCAGCAGCTCCTCGAGCTCGCGCTCGGTCTCCTGCCGCTGCACGTCGAGCGAGGCGAGCTGCGCCTCGAGGCTGGCGACCTCGCGCCGCTCGCTCTCGGCACGATTGACCAGCTCGCGAGCGCGCCGCTCCTCGTGCTCGGCCTCGGCCTCGTTGAGCCGGATGCGATTGTCGAGCTCGTACACCGTCTGCTGCTTGCCGTTGAGGACGTCCTCTTCCTCGACGAGCTGCAGACGCTCGCTGGCGAGCAACGCGTCGTCGGCCGCCAGGCGCGTCTGGAGCTCGCTGGCCTCTTCGGTGAGCGCCGCTCCCTCGTGGGCTGCGACCTGCTCGCTGGCGACGAAGCCGAGCCACTTCTGGGACGCGGCCCAGAGGTCGAGATCACGTAGCTCGGCCTTGTACGCCTTGTAGCGCTCGGCCTTCTGCGCCTGCCGCCGCAGGCTGGCGAGCTGCTTCTCGAGCTCGGCCGTCACGTCCGAGACGCGCAGCAGGTTCTGCCGCGTCGACTCCATCTTCTTCTCGGCCGCCTTCTTCTTCACCTTGTACTTGGTGATGCCCGCCGCCTCTTCGATGAGCAGGCGGCGATCCTCGGGTCGGGACGACACGATCATGCCGACGCGCCCCTGCTCGATGATCGAGTAGGCCTTGGCGCCGATGCCGGTGCCGAGGAAGAAGTCGGTGATGTCGCGCAAGCGACAAGGCGTCTTGTTGAGGTAGTATTCAGAGGTGCCGTCGCGATACAGCTTTCGCGTCACCGCGATCTCCGAGTACGCGAGGAACTCGACCGGCACGTTGCCGTCGTTCTCGAAGACCAGCGTCACCTCGCACATCCCGAGCGGCCCACGCGTGTCCGAGCCCGCGAAGATGACGTCCTCCATCGCCTTGCCGCGGAGGTGCTTGGCCGACTGCTCGCCCATGCACCATCGGATCGCGTCGACGATGTTCGACTTGCCGCAGCCGTTGGGACCAACCACGGAGGTGATCGGCTGGTTGAAGTGGAGGACCGTTCGGTCACAGAACGATTTGAATCCGACCACTTCGAGACGTTTGATACGCATGTCTGACCTCGCTGCAACGCGTATATGGTAACGTATTGCGCCTTGTTGTCAGGTACCCTAGCACAGACCGCGGGGCTTGAGAAGATCTACAGATCAGCTCCGGGCAGGGACGCAAATTTTTGTTAACATGCTGAAGCAATAGATGTTTTTCAGGCGCGCATCTTGCTTTCTTCTGCTTGTCCTGCTGGCCGGGAGCGCCTGGGCTGCGCCGACCTTGCGGGTGCGGGCGCGAACCCGCCTGGTCCTCGACTCGATCGAGCGCACTCCGAGCGGCGTGATCGTGCTGGTCAGCTTCGTGGACGCGCTGACCGGTGAAGGGCTCGCCAGTCCAGCCGTCGCCATCTCGGTCGATGGCGCTGCCGGGTTCTATCGTTACGCCGTGCCGACCGACGGTGCGGGTCGGGTTGCGTTTCGCGTCCCGCTCAACGCGGGTGAATACGACCTACGAATCGCCGCTGGCTCCGACGCGGACCACGCTCCTCCCGACGCGCTGACCCACCACCTCGACCTCGGTCGCCGCCTGCGCTGCCTCAGCGCCCAGGTTCCGCCCACCCTTCCCGTCGAGGCAGCGGCGCTCTCGATCCAGATCAGCGCGACGGACTGCGACCTCGTCCGCGGGTTGGCTCCCCCGACCGACTCGCTGTTTCGCGTCGAGGCCGATGGCCAGGAGGTCGCCTCCGGGCAGCTCTCGGGCGGGCGGACGACCGTCGAGATCCCTCGCCACCGCCTCGGTGCTGCGGGCCGCAAGGTGGAGGTCCGCGTGACCCTCCCGCCCGACCCGCGCTTCGCCGAGAGCACCACCAGCACCGAGGTCGCGATCCCGGCCGCCGCGAGCATCGAGCTCGACGCCGCCGAGCCGCGCGGGGACGGCCACCTCGTGCGTGGGCGGTTGACCTTCGAGCCGCTCGACGTGCAGTCGGGCACCGTGTCCCTGTTCGAGGAGGGAGACAGCGAGGCGTCGCGCCCCGCCATCGCGCAGCTCGCGGTGCCTGGCCCTGGCCCGTTCGCGCTCTCCCGCGTCGAGCTCGCCCCGGGGGCGCATCAGCTCCACGCCCTGTTCGTGCCTCACTCGAGCCTGCTCGTGGGCGCGACGAGCTCCGCCCTATCCCTCGTCGTCAGGCCGCCGGTACCAACCGGCTGGCTCGTTCCACCGCTCGTCGCGCTCGGCCTCGGTGCGCTCGCCTCGCTGCTGTCCCGTCGGAGCAGGCTCGCCAGGTCGGCGCGCGCTTCGTCCTCGACGCAGAGCAGCGGCGGATCGAGCCGCGCCGGCGGGGCAGGCCAGGCGGGTCTCGAGCTCGTGGTGCGGGACGCCGTTCGTCGCACCCCGCTGCCGCGGATCGAGGTCCGCACCGACTCAGGATCCCACGTGACCGATGCACAGGGGCGGCTGCACGTCGAGCCTGCGCCGACCTTCGTGGAGTGCTCGCCACCGGGCTACCGGGCCAGGCGCCTCGAGCTCGGCGCGCAGCGCCCCGGCTCGATCGTGCTCGATCTGGTCTCGGTCCGCGAGCTGGCCTACGGCGAGTTTCTCGCTGCGGCCCACCGCCTCGGTCGTGGCCTGTCGGTCGATGGCGAGCGCGCTTCGCCCCGCCAGATCCTCGAACAGCTCGCGCACAAGGCGATCCTCCTCGAGCCGCTGCCTCAGCTCGTCGACGAGCTCGAGCGCCTCTACTTCGGTGCTGCGGCGCCCGATGGCGCGGCGCTCGAGGCGCTGGCGGCGCGCCTCGCCGCGGTCGCGGCCGCCAGCCCTGGCGCCACGCCCCTTGACCCGCGCCAACCCCGATCCCTATAGTCGCCGCCGATGTCAGGCTTCCTCGACGGAGATAGCACGATCTATCTGATCGCCGGCGTGAGCAGCGCCGTGGTGCTGCTCGCGATCCTGCTCTTCGTGATCCGTGGCCGGCGGCAGGCCGCGCTGCCCCCCTCCGAGGCTGGAGAGCACCGCCGCGCCGAAGGTACGCCCGAGCGCGAGGCGCCCACCACCGAGAAGGAGCGTGCGCCCGCCGGACCGACCCGCCGCTCGCTCTACGCCCAGGGCCTGTCGAGGACCCGCTCCGGGTTCGTGGCGCGCCTCTCCGATCTCGTTGCTGGCAAGCAGATCGACGAGGGCCTCCTCGGGCAGATCGAGGAGGTCCTGCTCACCGCCGACGTCGGCGTCAAGACCGCGACGCGCCTCCTCGACTCGGTGCGGGAGCAGCTCAGCCGCACCGAGCTCAAGGACGCCGAGGTCGTCTGGCGCACGCTCCGCGAGGAGTCGCAGAAGATCCTCGACGGCCCGGGCGCGGTGCCGCTCAACCTCGAGGCCGCCTCTCCCCTCGTCGTGCTGGTCATCGGTGTCAACGGCGTTGGCAAGACGACGACCATCGGCAAGCTGGCCTCGAAGTGGACCGCCATGGGCAAGAAGGTGCTGCTCGCCGCGGGGGACACCTTTCGCGCCGCGGCGACGGAGCAGCTCGATGTCTGGGCCGGCCGGGTCGGGGTGCAGATCGTCAAGGGCAAGGAGGGCGCGGACCCCGCGTCGGTGATCCACGAAGCGACCCGCCGCGCGGTCGAGGAGAAGTACGACATCCTCATCGCGGACACCGCGGGCCGCCTGCACACCAAGAGCGAGCTCATGGAGGAGCTCAAGAAGGTGCGCAAGGTGACCGGCAAGGCGCTGCCCGGCGCACCGCACGAGATCTTCCTCGTGCTCGACTCGACCAACGGCCAGAACGCGATCATGCAAGCGACGCTGTTCAAGCAGGCCCTCGAGATCACCGGGATCGTGCTCACCAAGCTCGACGGCACCGCGAAGGGGGGCGTCATCCTCGGCATCTGTGACGAGCTCAAGGTCCCGGTGCGCTTCATCGGCATCGGCGAGAAGGTCGACGATCTGCAGGAGTTCGACTCGGCAGACTTCGTCTCGGCGCTCTACGAGGCGGGTTGATCGAACGCCCTGATCGGCGGGCTGGCCGTTAGAAAATGGCGCATCGGGCGTGACAAACTGCGTCGATTCCGACCGAACTTACTGAAATTCGCTTGCTTGCCGATTTTTGAAAATGTTATAAAGCTGAAACCCTTGCAGAAGCAGTGTTAAGCTCTTGAAAACACAGGGAAAAATCACTAGAGCGGTTGTAGATCCTGGCGAGGCCGAGACCGAGGTGACCATGCAAGTTTTTCGAGGAAGGACGAGGTTCTTCCTGCTGTGCGCGATGCTGGCGACGAGTGGGATCGCGGGTCAGGCCCGAGCCGCCGAGCCGACTCCGCCGACGAGCGAGCCGACTCCACCGGAGCCCACTCCGCCGGAGCCGACCCCTCCGGGCGGCGAGCCGACCCCTCCGGGTGAGACCAAGGGCGATGCGAAGGCCGACAAGAAGGGCAAGCAGGAGGCCGCGCCCGCTGAGGCCGCCAAGAGCGGGCCGCTCGGATCGATCTCCTGGCGCGACATCGTCACGGTGCCCCGTCGGCCGATCCTCAAGTACCACCGCGTCGAGCTCGTCCCGACCTACAACGTGACGATCAACTCGAACCTGATCCGCCACCACGGCTTTGGCGGCATCATCAACTTCTTCCTCTCCGAGACGCTGAGCATCGGCGTCGAGGGCGCCTACACGCAGAACCAGAACCTGGAGCACTACTTCCAGCGCGGCCTCCAGGATCGCGTTCTCCCCTCGGTGAACCGCTATCTCTGGAACGCCTCTCTGGTGTTCAACTACGTGCCGATCTACGGCAAGTTCGCGCTGTTCAACCGCTGGATTGTTCAGTGGGAGACGTACATCGGCGCGGGCGTCGGAGCGACGCAGACCGAGTGGATTCCGCGCGATCCGGCCAACGACAAGGCGACGAACTACACGGCGATGTGGCACCTCGACGTGGGCGCGCGCTTCTTCTTCACGAAGTGGCTCGTCTTCCACGTCTACCTCAAGGACTACATGTTCATCGACAAGTATGAACCGACGGTCCCGCGCAGTGATACCAGCTTGCCGCCTCGCAACACGTGGGTCGATCAGTTCGTGCAGAACGTCGCGTTCGGCGTCGGCGTCGGCATGTTCCTGCCTACCAACTTCGAGTACAAGTACCTGCGATAAGGGCGAGGCGACCGAATGCGAACGATGTCCAAGACTCTTCCGGTTGCTGCTCTGCTCGTCGCCACCGCGCTGTGCGGTCAGGCGGTCGCCGAGCGGCCAGAAAGCCCGCTCATCAAGGAGCCGGCGATTCGCAAGCGCCTCGA
>CAZPEY010000086.1:8278-17211 GCA_964585665.1 uncultured Polyangiaceae bacterium
CGCCAAGGCCTCGGTCTACGCCGTGATCACGCCGTTCTCGGGCAAGTTCGCCATGTTCTCGGCGGCCTTCCTCAAATACGATATGTACGCGGTCGTCGGCCTGGGCCTGGTCAACTACGTTCAGAGCCCGAAGTGCTGCTCGCGCGTCGACCTCGATGCGAGCGGCAAGCAGATCACCACGGACTCGACCGGCAAGCCGATCACCGACCCGAACGTGCAGGACGCGTCGATCTTCGCGGGTCTCAAGGTGGGCGGCATGTTCGGCTTCGGCATCCATATGTACTTCAACAACTTCATCGGCCTGCAGCTCGAGATGCGCGATTACATCGTCACGTCCAACCCGGGCGGTGGAGATGCCAACGCCGACCGCAACCTCACCAAGAAGGACGCGACGGTGCAGAACAACCTGTTCTTCGGGCTCGGCCTGACGGTCCTCGTGCCGCCCTCGCCGAAGGTCACTCGCTAGCCTGCTGTACCCTGGGCGGGGACTCTCCCCCAGCCCTCTTCCTCTCCCCTCTCACACGCCAAGCAGCGTCGATGCATCGGAGCCCACCGGCTCGGACGCGAACTGCTGCGACGTGTCTGGTGAGGCTAGAAGCAGCGCTCGCTGATGAGCACGGTCTTGAGCTGCACCGTGCCACACACCCCGTCGGAGCGATCGCCATCCGGCAGGTCATAGTACATCTGCATCTTGTGGCCGACGTCGCCGGAGAACGGGTCGGTGACGAAACTCCCGTCGTCTGCCGCCGTCTTGATGACGCCGTCTCCGAGCGTCAGGTTGAGGAAGTACATGCGGGCCCTCGAGTGGCGCTGGTTCGGCTTGCCGGTCACTTGCAGGAAGCCAGGGCTCGCCAGGTCGAACGAGAACGACGTCAGATCGGGCGGCGGCAGCGGCACGGACGGTGAGTCACAGCCCATCAGACCCACGGGCAGGAGGGCCAGAGCCGCGAGAGCTGTACGGAGTCGCCGCATCACGACGCCAGTGTACCAGCAAGCCCCGGGCCGCGCTCGCAGAGGGCGCTCAGCGACGGGAGGTCGCCCGGGGTTGGCCAGCGGTCTGCCAACCAACCTGCCAGCAATGCCAACTAGGTTGACAGCCGATAGCGCTTGAGCTTCTTGGAGAGTCCAAACCGGGAGAGCCCGAGCAGCTCCGCCGCCTTGCTCTGGTTGCCACCGGCGCGCTCCATCGCTTCGCGCAGCAGCGCCCGCTCGAGGCGCTCGACCCTCTCCTTGAGATCGAAGGTGGCGCTGGCCGAGACATCCGCCGCGAGCGATCCAGCAGCGATGTGCGGCGACAGATCCCCGACGGAGATCAGCTCTCCGCCCAGCGCGGCGGCGCGCAGCACCTCGTTCTCGAGCTCGCGCACGTTGCCCGGCCACGCGTAGGTGATCAGCCGGTCCATTGCCGCGCGAGCGACCTTGCGCATCGGCCGCTGTCCGGTCTCGGCGACCTTGCGCAGGAAGTGATCGACGAGGAGCGGAATATCCTCGGTGCGCTGGCGCAGCGCCGGCAGCGCGACGCGCACGACGTTGAGCCGATAGAAGAGGTCCTCGCGGAAGCTACCCGCCGAGACGAGCTGCTGCAGGTCCCGGTTCGACGCGACGACGATGCGGACGTCGACGCGGATGGTCTTCTCGCTGCCGACGCGTCGCAGCTCCCCCTGCTGCAGGACACGCAGCAGCTTGCTCTGCATGCTCGGCGACATCTCGCCGACCTCGTCGAGGAACAGCGTCCCGCCGGAGGCGACCTCGAACAGGCCTCGCCGCTCGCTGTCCGCGCCGGTGAACGCGCCCTTGACGTGGCCGAACAGGATCGACTCGAGCAGCGTGTCTGGGATCGCCGCGCAGGACTCACCGACGAACGGCCGCTTGGCCCGCGATCCGTTGTGATGGATGGCGCGCGCGACCAGCTCTTTGCCCGTCCCCGACTCGCCGTAGATCACGACCGGGAGGTTGGTGTCCGTGACGCGATCGAGGAGTCGGAACAGCTCGAGCATCGCGGGGGACCGGCCCACCAGGTTGTCGTAGTTGTAGCGCAGCTCGAGCGCCTGGCGCCCCTGGCGGACCTCGCGACGCAGCGCCGAGAGCTCCTCGTCCTGCAGGCTGACCCGATCGGCGAGCTCCCGGTTGAGGCGCACGACCTCCTCCCGCTGCCGCCGCTCGTCCTCCTGGAGGCGCGCCTTGTCGATCGCGTTGGCGGCGTGATCGGCGAGCCCCCGCACCAGCGCCACGTCGCGATCCGAGAACGCCCGCGTCCGCAGTCGATGGTCGAGGTAGAGGCAGCCGAGCAGGCGGCTGCGCGACTCGAGGGGTACGGCGAGCACCGAGCGAACGTGCAGCGCGGCGACGGAGCGAGAGCTCTCGAAGCGCCGGTCCTCGATGGCATCGAGCGAGACGATCACCTCGCGCTGCATCGCCGCGCGCTCGGCGATGCTGCGTGAGTACTCCGCCGGCCCACTGATCAGATCGGCCCGATCGAGGTTGCGGGCGGCGGCCACCTGCAGCCCTCCGCCTCCACCGTCACCCAGATCGAGCAGGATGAAGGCGCGCTCGGCGTGCACGAGCTCGATCGCTGCGTCGAGGATGAACTCGAGCAGGAGCTCGAGCCGGGACTCGGCGTTGAGGCGCTTGATGATCTCGAGGAGGCGCTCGACCGCCCCGGGCTCCGTTCCCTGGACGGACGACGCTGCCGACGTGGGAGCGGTCGCCGCGGTCGGCGCGGCCGCCTGGAGCAGGCGCAGCTTCTCGACGTCGGGATCGGTCGACGCCTCGCTCAATCGTGCCGGAGGAATGTGCTTCACGATCTTCTCCCAGGTGCTCGCCGCCGCGAGCAGGGCCAGGCGGGCGCTGCTCGCGTCTTCGAGAGAGAGCCAGCCGCGCGTGAGTGCGAGCTGGCCGCGCAGCGCGTCCGGTAGGCGCCCCTCTGCGGACACCTCCTCGATCGCCGCGGCCAGGCTCGCCTGCGCTGCCGGCGAGGGGCGCCCGCGCGCCGGGTCGGTGGCGAGAGCCCCAACGAGGAGGGCGCGCTCGCGCCGCACCCGCTCCGCGGCCGAGCCCGCCGGCAAGCCCTCGACGACGCGCAGCCACTCGTCGCGCAGCGGCGCCTGATGCGCCGCGATCGCCGTGTCAACCAGGTTGGCTGCGACGATCAAGCGCTCGCCGTCGCTGCTGGCGAGCCGCCAGGCCTGGCGATAGCGCTCCTCGGCCGCGCCGAGCTCGCCGGCGCGTGCCGCCGTGTCACCGAGGAGGTTGTGCGCCAGCGAGGAGAGTCGGGCGTCACCCGCACGCTCGGCGACCCGCAGCGCCGCCTCGGCGTGCCGCGCGGCGGCGGCCGGATCGCCGAGCGAGAGCTCGAGATTGCCGCGGTTGAGCAGCGCCATGCCGAGCTCGCCCGGGCGCCCGAAGGCGCCCAGCAGCTCGGTGGCTCGCTCCGTCGGCAGCAGCGCCTCGGCGAAGTGCCCTTGCTCGCGCAGGGCCGCGGCGAGGTTCGCGGTGTAGACGGCCTCGGAGTGGAGATCGGCGAGGCTCCGCGCGAGCTCGAGCGCGGCGGAGAACTCGCGCACCGCCTCGGCGAGCCGCCCTCGCAGGTGCGCGACCATGCCGCGGATCGAGTGCATGCGCGCCCTTGCCACCGGGGTAGCCACGAGCTCGCTGAGTCGGTCGAGCGTCGCCTCCGCCTCGACGTGGCGACCGGCATAGATCTGTGCGAGGGCGAGAGTCTCGACGGCGGGCGCGTACGCGCGGCAGTCGATGACCGCCGCCTCGGCCTCCCGCCAGCGCCCCGACTGAAAGGCCGCGCGGCCGCGCAGCGCCGCCGCGCGCTCGGCGTTTCGCCCCGCTTCGAGACCGGCGAGCCGCGCCAGCGCCGCATCGTTGCGCCCAAGGCGCAGCTCGATCTCGCTGGCGAGCAGGCGGGCCTCCTCGGTCGCGTCGCCTCCCGCGTCGAGCAGCGCGAGCGCCGCGTCGTACTTCGAGGCGAGCGCCAGCGCGGCCGCGAGGCGGACCCGCAGCCGCGCGTCGTCGTGGTGCGCGAGCACGCGCGCAGCGACGCGCTGCCACGCCGGTGAGCTGTCGGCGACTGCGAGGAGCTGCTCGCTCGCTCCTTCCGATGCGCCCCGGAGCGCCGTCAGCTCGGCGCGGAGCAGCGGTGAGTCGGAGCCGTCGAGCCGAGCCATGATCGCATCGGCGAGCCGGCGCTCCTCGTCGATCGGCAGCACGCGCCCACGCCACTCGACGGCGATGAAGCGCAGCGTTGCCTCGCTGTGCGCCAGCCATTGCTGGTCGCGAAGCTGCGCGGCCGCCTCGATGATCTCGCCGAGCGGTCGGGCGAGCAGCTCCGCGGCGCGCGGCAGGCGGAGCTGCTGCTCTCCCAGGGAGACGAGCCACAGCAGCGCGCCCGAGATCGCGCCAGCGGGCGGCAGCGGGAGCGGCGTCTCGCCATCGAGCGCCGCCTCGACGGCGCGCGCCGACAGCGGGGCCCCGGCCAGGCCGGCGTACAGTCGGCGCACCAGCGCGACGAGGTGCGCGGGGCGCCCATCGGCCCGAGCGAGGAGCGGCTGCACCAGCTGCGGGCTGAGCAGCGCACGATCGAGCGGAAGCATCTCCTCGACAAGCTGACGCCCCGCCGCCTCGTCGAGCGGCGGGAGGCTCAGCGCCGCAGCCCCCTCGGGGGCCGGCGGTGCAGCCTCGTCCTCGATGAGGAGCACCGCGGCCGGCCGGAGCTGGCCGCGGCGAGCGAGGTCACGAAGCTCGCGGGGTGCGTCTGGCCACAGGCACAGCACGACCCCGGGACGACGAGCGGCCTGCCAGGCGAGCGCGGCCTCGCGCCGTCGCGCGAGATCCCCGTCTCCCAGCGTCGCGCTCGCAGACGAGTGGCTCGCCCCGACCGCGATCCAGTCGAGCGAACGGCGGGCTGTCAGGGCGTCGAGGTGGAGCCGCAGCGACAGCTCCTGCACGAAGCGGTGCGCCCCCTGGCCGGCGGGCGCGCCGAGGACCAGGATGCCACCGCCCGGATCGAGCAGGATCTGGCGCGCCGCCTCGAGCTCGCGATCGCGACCGATCAGGAGCGGTCGACGGAGCCTCCGCGCGTGGCGCTCGGCGTGAGTCTCGCCGCGCAG
The DNA here is from genome assembly GCA_964585665.1 of uncultured Polyangiaceae bacterium. GTDB lineage: Bacteria > Myxococcota_A > Polyangia > Palsa-1104 > Palsa-1104 > CAZPEY01. Next base: position 13,396 of record CAZPEY010000086.1, read on the forward strand.
CCGCGCGACCGCCGCCACCACCTCGTCGGCTGCCTGCGGCCGGGCCGCTGGATCCGGCGCGAGCAGGGTGTCAACCAGGTTGACGAAGCCCGTCGGCAGCCCCCGCAGTCGATCGGTCAGCGTGGCGCGCCGCGCCGCGGCGTCGGCGAGCCAGAGCGGCCGACCGCCGGGCAGCAGCGGCAGCTCGCCGGTGCGGAGCGCGACGAGCGTCGCACCGAGCGAGTAGAGATCGCTCCGGTGATCGCCCAACCCGAAGAAGAGCTCGGGGGCAGCGAAAGGCAGGCTGCCAGCGGCGCTGGCTGCCAGCGGGGCCCGAGCCGCGAGCCCGAGATCGAACAGGCGCAGGGTGCCGTCGGCGGCGCGGCCCAGGTTCTCGGGCTTGACGTCGCGATGCCACAGGCCGTGATCGTGGAGGAAGCCGAGCGCGCTCGACGCGGCCTCCGCGATCGAGAGCAGCTCCTCCGCCGAGCTCGTGCGCGCGGACGCTGCCACCTCGAGGAGCTCGGCGGTGAAGTAGAGACGCCCGGCCCACTCGCCCTCCGCGACCCGGCCGACCTCGTAGACCGGCAGGAGGTGTGGGTGTCGCAGCGTCGCGAGCAGTCGATACTCATCGAGCAGCGCGAGCTCGACGTGATCTTGGCCGGCCGCGCTCGGCAGGAGCTTGAGCGCCAGCAGCGGAGCGCCCGGCGAGGCGCGGAGATCGCGCGCTACGAACGCGACCCCTTGCGAGCCCTCTCCAAGCCGTCTCTCCAACCGAAAGCGGTCGTCGAGAACTGGCAACGCAGTTGTCACACCCCTATTTGTAGCGCAACGGAGGCGGCATGACCAGCAATCGTGGTTCCGTGAGCTCGGTGATCGCCGAGCGCACCCCCTCACGCCCAAGCCCCGACCGCTTGACGCCGCCGTATGGCATGGCGTCATCGCGGAAGCTCGGGGCGTCATTGACGATGACGCCGCCGACCTCGAGTTGCTCGAACGCGGCCTGGACGACCTCCTGCCGCTCCGTCCACACCGCCGCCTGGAGGCCATAGTCGCTGTCGTTCATCGCCGAGAACGCTGCCGCCGGGCTCGGCGCGGACGCGACGTTCAGGGTCGGCGCGAACGCCTCCTCCCTCGCCAGGCGGACGCTGTTTGGGACGTTCCGGTAGATGCCCGGGGTGAGCAGCCGCGGGCGCTCGACGCGCATCGGCAAGAGCGGCTCTGCACCAGCGCGCTCCGCTTCGGCGACCCACTCCTCGATCCGGAGCTGCGCGCGATCGTCGATCACCGGGCCGCAGAGCGTGCCGCGGTCGCTCGGATCACCGACCGTGATCTTCGTCGCCGCGGCGAGGCACTTGCCAACGAAGTTGCCATAAATCTCGTCGGCGACGAACAGGCGCTGCAGGCTGATGCACTTCTGCCCCGCGTAGGCGAAGGCGCTCGCCACCAGCGCGCTCGCGGCCGCGTCGAGATCTGCCGAGCCGTCGACGTAGGCGGCAGCGTTGCCCCCGAGCTCGAGCACCACGCGCTTCGAGCCCGCGATCGCGCGCAACCGCCAACCGACCGCCTGTGAGCCGGTGAACGACACCAGCTGGGGGCGAGGATCGGTGACCAGGGTCTCGGCGAGCGCCGGATCGCACGGCAACACCGAGAGCGCCTCGGCGGGCCAGCTCGTCTCTGAGAGGAACTGCGCCAGCGCCAGCGAGGGCAGCGGCGCCTGCGGCGGCGGCTTGAGCAGCACCGGGCAGCCCGCCGCGATTGCCGGAGCCAGCTTGTGCGCGACGAGGTTGAGCGGAAAGTTGAACGGCGCGATCGCGACGACGACGCCAACCGGAAAGCGCCGCACGACCGCGGCGCGGGGGCGCCCGTTGCCCGCCAACTCGAGCGTCTCGCCGACCGGTGCCGACAGCGCCTCGGCCGCGAGCTGAAACGTCCGCGTCGCCCGATCGACCTCCGCCTCGGCCTCGACGATCGGCTTGCCGACCGCGACGCAGATGTGGCGGGCCAGGACCGAGCGCGCCTCGCCGAGGCGCGCTGCGACATGGCGAAGCACCGCCGCGCGCTCGCTCGATGGCAGCGCAGCGCAAGCGGGACGCGCCGCGACGGCCCCGACGAGCGCGTCCTCGACGTCCCGCGCGGTCGCGTCGCTGGTCTCCCCGAACGCCACGCCGTCGTAGGGCGCGTGCAGCGTTCGGCGCTGCGCACCGTCGCGCCACGCGCCTGCGACGAAGGGAGCGTAGCCGGTCGAGTCGATCACGCGATCAGTTGGGCAGGCACACGCCGAAGAACGGATCGGTCAGACCGTTGAGGCCCTGGCAGGTCTCGGCGGCCTGGCAGTCGTTGGGCTTCATGTCGGCGCCGTTGGCCTGGTTGCGGCAGACGGCGCGGCACTTGGCCGTGCCCATGTTGACCGAGACGCAGATGAGCGAGCCGCCGCACTCGTTGGTGTTGGCGCAGTCGTCGCCGAGCACCTTGGCGCCGACCTCGGCGCAGTTGGTCGCCTCGGACTTGACCGTGCCGCGCGTGACCGTGAAGTAGCGGCAGCCGAGCATGGCGTCGCAGCCGCTCGCGCCGGCGCCAGGCACGGGGTTGCAGGGCTGGGTGCAGAGCTTCGACGGGAACCCGGTCAGCGGGATCTCGCACCAGGCGCGGTTCTCTGGCCCGACGGAGGCGAGGGCCGTGCAGTCCGTGTCGTCGTCGCACCAGGTCCGGCAGATGTTGACCGCCGGCGCGTCGTCCTCGATCGTGCACAGGTTCGCGCCGATGCAGTCGCCGTTGGTGCCGTCGTTGCAGCGCGTGCCGGCCAGCTCTTGTCCGTCGGTGGCACAGGTGGTCATGACGGCCCCCGCCGCTGGATCGGTGTACACGCACTTCTGCCCGTCCGCGCAGCCGCTCTGAGTCACGACGTTGCAGGGGCCGGGCGCCGCCGCGTCCTTGCCAGGCACCGCGAGGTCGACCGGGCTCGGCGTCGGCATGTCGCCGATCGTCCCCTGATCGCCGGGGCCACCCGCGAGATCGTGGCCGGCGCCTGCCATGTCCTTCTTCGTGCTGCCGATCTCGGACTTCGCGCAGCCTTGCGAGGCCACCGCGACGAGCACCACGACACCGAGCGAGACGAGGCGGACCGCGGACGAGGCCGGAAGCTTGCGCATGGCGACGGTGTACCGCGGCGCGAGGGCGGCGGTCAACGAGGTCCGGCCGTGCGCAGGCGGTCGACGAGCGGCTGATCGGCGGGCAGCACGCGCAGGGTCGCGAGCTCGGCCACGGGCACCCAGCGTACCTCGGCGACCTCGATCGCGCGCGGCTCCCCCAGCAAGGCGCAGCGGTAGACGAGGATCACGACCTCGAGGCCGTTGTCCTCGTAGACGTGATGGAGAACATCCTCGATGGCTCCGATCTCGCTGGCACATCCGAGCTCCTCTTCGAGCTCGCGGCGCAGCGCTTCCGCGGGCGGCTCGCCGGCCTCGACCTTGCCGCCCGGCAGCTCCCACCAGCCGGCCAGCGGCTTGCCCTCGGGGCGGCGGGTCAGCAGGACTCTGCCGTCGCTGGCGATGACCAGCGCGGCGACGATCAGCTTTCTTGAAGAGGGGGACATTGTGTCGTTGCGGAAGTCTTACCGAGGGGCTACCTTGCCGGCAACTCGAACGGAGACGAATTGCGCGATGAAGTTGTACGCCACGAAGATCCCGCCCATCGCTGAAGAGGTCGTCCGCGTCCTGGCGGACGCCGGAGATATCGAGGTCGACAATCGCAGCGAGGCGCAGCTCGATGTCGAGGCGGTCCTCAAGGAGTACATGCGCCTCGATCGTGAGGTCACCGAGCTCGCCAAGGAGACGC
>CAZPEY010000087.1:0-17129 GCA_964585665.1 uncultured Polyangiaceae bacterium
ACGAACCGCCCATCGACGCTGCGCAGCGCGATCGCGAGGACGGGGACCGCCGGGCTCGCGTTCGAGGAGGTGAGCACGACGCGACCAGGGAGCTGCGCGGCGAGCGCCCGATACGCGACGCTGCCGATGCTGCTCGACAGAAAGGCGAGAGACGGAGGCAGCGGCGTGCTGGTGCTCTTGTCGATCGCCAGCAACGACTGCGACTGCAGCGGCGGCAGCTTGGCCTTCGACGGGCTGAGCCAGACCATCGCCACGCCCTGCGCCACCCCGAGCAGCGCAGCGACGATCACGACCCAGAGCAGGGTGCGCCACGAGGTCTTGGTCTCGCCGCTGGGCTTCTTCCCGGTGGCGCGTGCCTGCGGCGTGCCTGGCTGCGGCGTCCGCGGTCGTGGCGTCGCGCTGCGCTTGTCCTTGCGGGTGGCGCTTGGATTCGGGTTGCTGTCGAGCGCAGAGGTGTCGCGCTCGGAGGAATCGAGTCGATCCGCGTCGTCCTCGTCGTCGGCGGGCGGAGGGCGCGGAGCCAGCGGACGCGCGAACGGCGCGAGCTGCTCGGCGACGTAGCTCGCACTCGCCGGGCGGGCTTGCGGATCGCGCTCGAGCAGCGACGCCAGCAGCTCCTCGATGGCAGCAGGCACCTCCGGCCGCGCCTCCAGGATCGATGGTGCGCGCTCCTTCTCGCGTCGCATCGCCGTGGCCACCGGCCCAGCGCCGAGGAGCGGCACCTCGTGCGCGAGCATCTCGAAGAGCACGAGCCCCAGCGCGTACAGATCGGCCTTCGGGGTCGCGGCCTCGCCGTTGGCCTGCTCGGGCGCCATGTACGCGCTGGTGCCGACAAGCGCCGACGCGGACGTCGCGGCGATCAGGTCCTCAGTCGCGACCCCGAAGTCAGCGACGACGCAGCGCCCCTCCGTCGAGATCAGGACGTTCTCCGGCTTGAAGTCGCGGTGAACGACGCCTGCCTCGTGCGCCGCTGCGAGGCCAAGCGCCGACTGCCGGGCGATCTCGAACGCCTCCTCGATCGGGAGCGCGCCGCGCCGCAGCGTTCGCCGCAGCGACTCGCCCGCGACGAGCTCCATCGTCAGGAAGTGCTGACCGCTGGCGACTTCAAGATCGAACAGGCGGATCACGTTGGGGTGCGTGATGCGCAGCGCCAGCGCCACTTCGCGTCGGAAGCGCCGGCGCGAGTCGGGGTGCAGGTCGACGCCCTGGTGTAGGAACTTGAGCGCCAGGGGTCGTTCGAGCTCGAGATCGTAGGCGGCGAAGACCTGGGCCATGCCACCACGCCCGAGCAGACGATCGATGCGATAGCGCTCCGCAACGATCGTCCCCGGTTCGAGCGCTGGCACCCCACTCGTCGAGCCGCTCTCCACGGTCTTCACCAACCGACACTATACGCTGTCGACGTTCGTTGCGGCTACACAGCCATGGCGGCGCGCAAGATGCGTACGGCGAAGCGCACCTCGTCGCTCTCCTCGGCGGCCGGCTGCAGCGCGCCGGGTCGACGCGTCGTCGCCTCCTCGAGCAGCGCGCCCACCCGCGCGCGCTGGGCCGCCCCCTCGGCGGGCGCGAGCTGATCCGCCTCGACGAGGAGGCGGTAGCCGGCGAGCAGCTCCGCGGCCAGGAGAAGCGTCCGCTTCTTGGAGCCCTGGAGGCGCCGCTCGGACTCGCGAAACGCGACCTCGGCCTTGCCCAGCTCCACGGCGTCGCCGTGCGCCCTCCCCAGCGCCGCGTGCGCCGCACCGCGCGCCGCGAGGAAGAACCCGTCCGAGCTCTTGTCGCCAGCCTCGACGAGACACGCCGAGGCCAGGCCGTACAGCTCGCAGGCCTCGACCAGGCGGCCCTGCTCGTGGCGCACTGTGCCCAGCCAGCCGGTGTAGACCCCCTCGGTGCGACGATCGCCGAGCGTGCGCGCGAGCTGGATGGCGCGACGGTCGACCGACTCGGCCTCGTTGAGGCGCCCCGCGTCGAGCTCGATCGAGCCAAGCGTGCCGTAGGCGTACGCGAGCGAGCGCTGGTCACCCGTCTCGTGGAGCAGCTGCACGGCGCGGCGCGCCTCACGGCGAGCGTCATCGAGCCGGCCGCGCTGCAGGTAGACGTTGGCGAGCTGCATCAGCACCCGCCCCTCGACGCGCTTGTCGCCGAGCTCACGCAGCAGCGGCAGCGCCTGGGCGCAGCGCTCCTCGGCCTCGTCGAGCCGACGCAGGAGCCGACTCACCGTCGAGGCCTGCCCCAAGCTGCGCCCGAGAAAGAGGCGATCGCCGACCGCGCGATGCTGCTCGATCGCCGCCAGGAACAGGGCCTCGGCTTCATCGAGATCACCGAGGTTGATCGCGAGCACCGCATCCTGCGACAGCGCCCGGCCGAGCAGGCGCCGATCGTCAATTTCCTTGACCATCTGCTGCGCCGCCTGGTTGTCGAGTCGCGCCTCGGGCAGGCGACCGCCGAGGCGGCGCGTCTCCCCCCGCGCCATCAAGAGGCGCGCGACGCGTCGCCGATCGTCGACGCCGAGCTGCCGACCAGCGAGCCGATCGAGCGCCCGCCCCAGCAGCGACAAGAACGTCGCGTACGGGCCGCGACGCAAGAACAGCGGCTCCAGCCCGATCAAGGTGTCGAGCGCCGCCGGCAGATCGTCAGCCGTGAGCGCGTCGGCGTGCGCCGCGAGCAGGTTCTCCTGCTCGGCCGCGAGGCGCTGGAGCGCCCGCGTGCCGTCGAGGCTGTCGACCTCCTCGGCCAGTCGCCGCCCCTCGTCGACGAAGAAGGCGCGGTAACGAGCACTCAGGGCAGCCCGCTCGGCGTCGCGCTGCTGCTCGGTCACGTAGGCACGGATCGTCTCGTACATGCCGAAGCGCAGCTCGTCCTCGTAGCCGGGCAATGGCCTGGAGTAGACGAACGACTTCTGGCGCAGCGTCTCGATGACCTCGAGGGGATCGACGCCGCCGATCTCCACGACCGCGAGCAGCGCATCGAGCGAGAAGCCGCCGCGGAAGATCGCCACCTGACGCAGCACCTCCCGCTCGTCCTCCGAGAGCAGGTTCCAGGACCAGTCGATCGCCCCGCGCAGGGTCGCCTGCCGATCGGAGGGCCCCGCCTGTTTGAGCAGATCGAAGCGCCGCGGCAGCCGTTCGCGGATCTGCGCCGGCGACATGAGCTTGACGCGCGCCGCCGCCAGCTCGATGGCCAGCGGGATGCCATCGAGCGCGCGGACGATCTCGACGACGTGTTTGCTGTCGGCGGCGTTGAGCACCCAGCCGGTGCGTGCGAGGCGCGCCCGATCGACGAACAGCTCGACCGCTTCGGGAAGCGGCCCCTCGACGTCGAGTCCCTGCTCGTCGGTCGGCAGGCGCAGCGGCAGCACCTCCTGCACGCGCTCGTCCTCGAGGCGCAGCTCGACCCGCGAGGTCAGCACGATCTGCAGGGAGGGCGCAGCCGCGAGCAGCGCCGGCAGTGCCTGGCGCGCCACGTCGACGATCTGCTCAACGTTGTCGAGCAGCAGCAGCGAGCCGCCCCGCACCTCGATGGCCGCGCCGATGCGGGTGACCGGATCCCCGTCCGCCGTCGTCAACGGGAAAGCCGCGGCGCGCGCCAGTGCGGCGATCAGACCGTCAAGATCCTTGACTTCCGTGAGATCGGCGAAGAGCACACCGCCGGCGTAACGCAGCTCGGCGTGCTGCAGCTCGCCGAGGCGCAGCAGGAGGCGCGTCTTGCCCGTGCCGCCCGGTCCGACGAGGGACAGCAGGCGTACCGGCGTGGCGAGGAGCTGGCCCATCCGCTCGAGCTCGCTGCGCCGTCCGATGAGGCGCGTCTTGGGCTGCGGCAGGCTTGGCGCCGCTGGTGGCGGCGTCTGGATCGCGCCGGTCCGCCCTTCGGGGCCGGTGGTGCGGGTGATCGGGCGGCGTGGCTGCGTCGGCTGCTCGCTCGACGCGACTCCCGCCAGCTCTGCCAGCGCCGCCGTCGGCGCGCTCGACTCGGAGGCGATCGCAGCCGCGATCTTCCAGGTCGACGTCAGATCGGGTGCATACCGCTTCATCCAGCGCCCGAGCGCAGCCCGCCCGATGCGCGCGCTGTGCCCCGCCAGCCACGCGTCGAGCCGCTCGGCGACGGCGCCCGCCGTGGCCAGGCGCTCGTTGCGGCTCTTCTCGAGGCAGCCTCCGACGATCGCGTCGAGCGCGCTGTCGATGTCCGGCGCCAGCAGCGACGGGCGCGGCGCCTCCTCTTCCAGCACCTGCTGCAACACGCCATCGCGGTCGGTCATCCGCACCAGCGGTCGACCGGTGAGCAGCTCGTAGAGCACCACCCCGAGCGAGTACACATCGCTGCGCCGATCGAGCTCGGAGCCGAGCGCCTGCTCGGGTGACATGTACGCGAGCTTGCCGAGCGCCGGTGTGCGGTGGGTCCGTCCGTCCGGGTCGCTGTGCTGCGCGATGCCGAAGTCCGAGACCTTGACGTCGCCGTCCTGCGACACGAGGAGGTTCTGCGGGCTGACGTCGCGATGCACGATGCCGAGCGGCACGCCGGTCGCACGATCGCGCAGCTCGTGCGCAAAGTGCAGCCCCTCGGCGGCACGCGCCACGATGTAGACCGCCAGCTCGTTCGGGAGCGGAACACCTGTCTGCCTGGCGTGCGCGAGCAGCTGACCGAGATGCACGCCCTCGACGAGCTCCAGCGCGAGGAAGTAGCTGCCATCCTCGGAGCCGAGATCGAACGCCTGCACGATGTGCGGATGAGCGAGCTGGGCGGTGATGCGCGCCTCATTGAGGAACAGCTCGACCAGATCGGGGCGCTGCTGCAACGCCGGCAGCATCCGCTTGATGACGCACTCGCGCACGAACCCTTCCGGGCCAGCGAGGCGCGCCAGGTAGACCTCGGCCATGCCGCCCTGGCCGATGCGCAGGACGAGCTCGTAGCGACCAAGGCGAGCGGCGGCGAGCATGGTTGTTACCGACGGAGACGAGGGTACACGAGGTGGACGGTCGCTGTCTGTATTCGTGTCGCGTTGGGGAGTGCGCAGATCGTTTCGAGCGGTGGGTCGTTAGAGCTTCGAAAACCACCCGAGGTCGAACATGAAGAGGTCCCTGCTTTTCCTCGCTCCGCTCGTCGCTACCCTGCTCTACGGCGCGTCCGCGCGCGCGCAGTACAACGCCTCGGCCGCCAAGAGCGCGCCGACCGTCCCCGCGACCGAGCACTACACCGATGCGAACGGCCGCGAGCAGACCCGCGTGGTCCAGAAGAAGGTCAGCGGCGATCGCTACGGCAACGCGCAGGGCAACCAGTACGACCTCGCACGCGACGGCGCCTTCAAGGGCCAGACCGTCGCGGTGCTGCACTTCTACACCGGCGAGGGCTTCGACTTCTCGCTGCCCAAGGCGGCGCTCGCCGAGAAGGGGTTCTCGACGTTTCGCTGGATGAACTCGCCCCCACCCGTCGCCGAGCTCAAGGAGGCGCTCGCCAAGTCGTGCCAGCTCTGGATCATTGCGGCCGGCGATCGGCGCCTGTCCGACGAGCACGTCAAGGTGATCAAGGACTTCTTCGACAAGGGTCACGGCGTCTACATCTGGGGGGACAACGAGCCCTACTACGCCGACGCGAACGTCGTCGGGCGGGCGCTGCTCGGCGCCGAGATGCTCGGCAACGTCATGGGCGATCGCGTCGTCGGGCTGCAGCAGAAGAGCCGCGGACCCGGCATCATCCCCGATCACTTGCTGTCGACCGGTCTCGAGCACATCTACGAAGGCATCACCATCGCAACCGTGCAGCCGAACCAGAACCTGCAACCGCTGATCTACGGATCGGCGGGAAACCTCGTCGCCGCCTACTACGATCAGGGCGGCAAGCGCGCCATCTTCGACGGCGGGTTCACGCGCCTGTACCTCAAGTGGGACACGGCGGGCACCGCGCGCTACGTGAAGAACGCCGCGGCCTGGCTGGTCAACGTCGAGCGCTTTGGCAACAAGGTCGTCGCCGCCGATCAGCGCACGCCGAGCAAGGTCACGCAGTAGACCTCCCGCCTCCTCGCTTGGGCGCGCGTGGTCGTCGGCGCGGTGCCGCCTCCACCGCATCCAAGACCTCCTCCAGCAAAAGATCGAAGTGCTCGTCGAGGTGGTCGGGCAGGAAGTACGGCGTCGCCTGCCTCACCCGTGGGTAGCGCGCGACATCAATCTCGCTGGCTGCCACCCGCCGCGTTGGCGCCTCGGTCTTCATCGTCGCTGCCAGGTAGGTGAGGATGACGCCATTGATCCACTGCCCCATCAGCCGGAACTGATTGACCTGCATGAAGGTATCGAAGCCCATCTCCTCGGCGATGCCGAAGAACCACTCGAGCAAGTTCATCGCCTCGACCGAGTTGAGGCGGCGCGTGACATAGAGGATCGCCGAGCCTGGGTAGCGGCGCGCTACGTCGTAGGCCGAGCGGAGCGCGATCGCCAGACGCTTGCGAGGCGAGCCGCGCTCGGGGCCCGGCAGCTCGCAGAGCCCGAGCAGGCGCGAGGCGATCGCGTCGAGCAGCTCTCCCTTGCTCGGGAAGTGGTGGTAGATCGACATCGCCTCGCACCCGAGCCGCTCGCCGAGGCGGCGGGTCGAGAACCGCTCCAGCCCATCGGCCTCGATGAGCTGGATCGCTTCGTCGACGATTCGCGTCGGCGAGAGGGAGGTGGACGCGCGCGACTTGGTCTTTTTCATTTTGACGCCTTACATCGTAAGGTTTATTTCTTACAGTGTAAGGTTTACACAACGAGGTGGCCATGTCGACCGAAGATCTGCTCTCGCTGCTCGTCCCGGTGCTGTTCCTGACCATGATGGGGATCGAGGCGCTCGCCCCGGCGCGTCGCTTCGCGGCGATCCGGTGGTGGCGACTCCTCGGTCCGGTGACGCTCTTCGTCCTCGTAGCGATCAGCGCAACGCTCCAGGCGCTGCTGCCCATGAAGTGGATCGCGGCGCACGCCTTGCTCCCCGGCGGCAAGCTCGGCGTGGTCGGCGGCGTGCTGGTAGGCCACCTCTCGGTGACGCTGGTCAGCTACTTCTGGCACCGCGCCGAGCACCGCGTGCCGTTCCTGTGGCGCTGGTTCCACCAGCTCCACCACAGCGCCAAGCGGATCGACATCGCGAGCGCCGCGCTGTTCCACCCTCTCGACATCGTGGCGCAGAACGTCGTCGGGATCGGGGTGACCGTGTTCCTCCTCGGCCTCGATCCGCTCGCCGGCGCGATCGTCAACGTGATCGGCGCCTTCGTCGGCATGTTCCAGCACTGGAACCTCAAGACGCCGCGCCTCATCGCGCTCCTCGTGCAGCGTCCCGAAGCACACTGCCTCCACCACGAGAAGGGCGTGCACGGCCGCAACTACTCCGACTTCCCGCTCTGGGACTACCTGTTCGGGACCTACGCCAACCCGGAGACCTTCGACGGCGAGGTCGGCTTCGAGGACGGCGCCGGCCGCCGCGTCGTCGCGATGCTCCTCGGTCGCGACGTCAGCAGCGATACGCCCTCGCCCGAAGCGGTGCCGGCTGTCTCGCCGCAAGCGCCCGCGCTCCGCTCTGTCGCCTGAGTCGCCGCTCGGCTACGCTCCGCGCATGCCCACCCTCAAGAAGCTCAGCCCCGTCCTGCTCGTCGATGCGATCGAACCGGTCCTGCCTTTCTGGAACCGGCTCGGCTTTGCCGTGACGGCCGAGGTGCCGCACGGCGACCGGCTCGGCTTCGTCATCCTCACCAAGGACGGCCTCGAGCTGATGTATCAGTCGCGCGCCGGCGTGCGGGACGACATCCCCAGCCTCGCCGATGAGCCATCGCGCGCCATGTTCTTCCTCGAGGTCGACGATCTCGACGCGGTGGCCGCGCTCCTCGGGGACGCGCCCGTCGTCGTCGCGCGCCGCAAGACGTTCTACGGCATGGAGGAGATCTGTGTCCGCGACCCGGTGGGCAACTGCTTCATCTTCGCGCAACCGACGGCCAGCTAGCGAACCGCGCGAGCGGGGGTGTCAGATCGCCGGGCCGCCGCGCTCGCCGGTGCGGATGCGGATGCACTCCTCGAGCGGCACGACGAAGATCTTGCCGTCGCCGACGCTCGACGCCTCGTCACCCGACTTGGCGCCGGCGATGATCGCGCCGATCGCCGGCTCGGTGTACTTGTCGTTCACGGCGATCATGATGCGCGTGCGCTGCACCAGCCCGGGCCGCACCCGCTGACCGCGAAACCACTCGACCTCGCCCTGCTGCGCGCCGTGCCCTTCGACGGTGTCGACGGTGATGCGATAGCGGTCCTCCTCGTCGAGCACCTTCTGGAGCTCTGCCTGCACCGACTCGAGCCGTTCGGGGCGAATGATGGCGATGATCATCTTCATGCGTTCGTCCTTTATGCCTGCTCGAGGTGGTAGCCGCGCTCGCCGTGCACCGTGATGTCGAGGCCGTCGCGCTCGGAGCGCTCCGAGGCGCGCAGCCCGATCACTTTATGAGTGAGCACGCCCAACAGCAAGGAGCCGAGGCCCGCGAAGACCACCGCGACCGCGACGCCGATCGCCTGCTTGCCCAGCTGGGTGAACGAGCCGGCGAGGAGCCCCTCGTTCGGCGTGAAGCAGAAGACACCGACGAGCAGCGCGCCGAGCAGGCCGCCGACGCCGTGCACGCCGAAGGCGTCGAGCGAGTCGTCCACCTTCCAGCGCGCTTTTTGCTGCACTGCAACAAAGCAAACGATCGCCGCCAGGGCGCCCATCACCAGCGCCGCCCACGGCTTGACGTGCCCAGCCGCCGGTGTGATCGCGACCAGCCCAGCGACGATGCCCGATGCCATCCCGACCGAGGTCGCCTTGCCGTGCTTCCAGCGCTCGATGATCATCCAGGTCAGCGCCGCCGCCGCCGCCGCGCTCTGCGTCGTCGCGAAGGCCAGGCCGGCCACCGCGCCCGAGACCGGGCTCTCGACGGCGACGGCCGAGCCGGCGTTGAAGCCGAACCAGCCGAACCACAGGAGGCCCGCGCCGGTCAGCGTCAGGGTCAGGTTGTTCGGCAGGATCGCGTAGCCCCCGTCTGGCTTGTAGTCGCGGCGCGGCCCGATCAGCTTGGCGAGCACGAGCGCGCTGACGCCCGCCGCGATGTGCACGACCGTGCCGCCAGCGAAGTCGAGCACCCCCATCTTGAACAGCCACCCGTCGCTGGCCCACACCCAGTGCGCGAGCGGGCAGTAGATGAAGGTCGCCCACAGCGCGATGAACACGAGATAGCCGCGCAGGTTGATGCGCTCGGCGACTGCGCCCGAGATCAGCGCTGGCGTGATGATCGCAAACTTGCCCTGGAACATCACGAACACCAGCTCGGGGATGCCCTTGTCCCCGAACAGCTTGGTGTGCGGGATGTCGTTGAGGAAGAGCAGGCCGGTGTCCCAGCCGACGATGCCGCCGAGCGTCTTGCCGAAGGAGAGGCAGTAGCCGACGACGATCCACTGCACGCCGATCACCGCCATCGCGAGGAACGAGTGCATCATCGTCGACAGGATGTTCTTTCGTCGCACCATGCCGCCGTAGAACAGCGCGAGCCCAGGCACCATCAAGAGCACCAGCGCCGAGCTGGCCAGCATCCAGGCCGTGGATCCGGAGTCAATCTGCGTCGGAGTCGCCATGCGACGCAAGATAGCGCAGTGCGTCACCGGGGGACAGAGCCTTCCGGCAGGTCCTCCCGCTCAATGGACTAGGTGGTGGAGTGAGCTACTTGCGGTAGGCGCGCAGGCGATCCCAGAGGGCGCCCGCGTCGAGGAAGTAGAAGGCCGAGCGCCCAAAGGTCACCGTGTCGCTCGGCAGGACAGGCAGCGAAGGTCCGCGCGGCATCAGCCGATCGTTGGCGACCCAGGTGCCGTTGCGCGAGCCAGCGTCGGCGAGCTCCCAGCGACCACCGACCTGCCGGAAGAAGGCGTGCACCTTGGAGACGAGCGAGTCGCGCAGCACGACGTCGTTGGTGATCGATCGCCCCACCGTCACGGCCGATGGCAGGTGAGAGCTCGACTTGCGGATCGCGATGACCTCGGGCGGCCCTGAGGAGTAGGCGCCCGAGACCTCCTCGAAGCGTGAGCCGATCATCGTCTCCTCGCTCGAGAACTCGGCCGAGAAGCGCGTCGGGCCGATGCCGAACAGGAAGGGGTTGTCGAACATGCGCGAGAACTCGCTGCGGGTCAGCTCGCGCGCCATCTCGACCACGCCGAGCGCGACGTTCTGCGTGCGCTGCAGCAGATCTCGCTGCTCGCCCAGCAGGCGCGCGTGCGAGCCGACCGGTGCGTAGCGGAGCACGAGGTCGAGCAGCGCCACCATCGCCTCGCGGCCCTCGCCGTGCGAGTGCAGCGCGAGGGCGAGCTGCGCGCGCAGCCCCGGGTGCTCGGGGAACTCGGCCGCGGCGGCGCGCAGGATCTTGACCGACTCTTCGTGGCGGCCGACGGCGCGCAGCGAGTAGCCGAGCCCAAGCAGCGCGATCTGGCGCTCGTCCCGCTCGAGCCCGAGCGCCAGCGCGCGCTCGTACTCGATGATCGCGTCGTCTTCGCGCCCTCGATTCGCCCACTCACCGGCCAGGATATAGGCCTCGCGCGCCTCTGCAGATTGCGGCATGGGGGCACTTTATCAAATACTCCGGGGCGGCTGGAAGACACCCGTGAAGACCAACGCCGCCCGCATCCTCGACAGCCTCGGCATCGCCTATCGGCTCGTTCCCTACGAGGTGGACGAGGCCGATCTCTCCGCCGAGACCGTCGCGCAGAAGGTCGGCCTCCCCGTCGAGCAGGTCTACAAGACCTTGATCTGTCGCGGCGATCGCCATGGGCACTGCTTCGCGCTCGTGCCCGCCGGCAGCGAGGTCGACTGGAAGGCGCTGGCGCGACTCAGCGGCGACGCGCGCGTCGACACCGTGCCCCTCAAGGACGTGCAGGCGCTGACCGGCTACATCCGCGGCGGGGTCACGGTGCTCGGCGCCAAGAAGCGCTTTCCGGTCTACGCCGACGAGCTCATCGAGCTCCACGACGTGATCTCAGTGTCCGCCGGGCAGCGGGGGCTGCAGCTCTTCGTCAGCCCGCTCGACTACCTGCGTGCCGTCGAAGCCAAGCTCGGGCCGATCGCGCGGGACAAGGCCTGAGGGTCGATCAGGCGCAGTTGGCGCAGCGGCCGCGGAGCTGCACCTCGTAGTTCTGCTCCAACACCGCCGGCTTCTTGCCGCGCGTCGTCGGCTGCACCGAGACCTTCACGTCCTGTAGACAAGATACTTGACCACAGTCGGTGCACACGAGATGCGGGTGGTGCTCCTCGGGCGGCGCGTCCTCGCGCACCAGCTCGAACCGCCACATGTGATCGCCGAGGTCGGTGCGCTTGACGAGCCGCGCCTCGGTCAGATCCATGAGCACGCGATAGATGGTCGCGCGGTCGTAGCCGAGCGGGCGCAGCGCCGTCGCCAGATCGCCGTGCGTCTGCGGGTTGGTCGCGGCTTCGAGCCGCTCGAGCACCGCGATCCGCGGCCCGGTCCGCCTCAGGCCCGTGGCCCGCAGACGCGTCGTGCGCGAATCTGCCGTGCGACTCATCTTCTGAACGGTACCAAGCCGGACCGCTTGTCGCAATGCGCTTTCGGGCGGTACGCTAGCGGTTTCGATGCTCGCTTCCGACGGGACGCTGGACTCCGGTACGGTCGTTGACGGCTACCGCGTCATGCGTCTGGTCGGTCGCGGGGGCATGGGCGAGGTCTACCTGTGCCGCGATCTGCTCCTCGGGCGCAAGGTGGCGCTCAAGCGCCTGCTCACCGCCACCGTCGACAACCCGAGCGACATCGAGCGCCTGCTATTCGAGGCGCGCGCCACCGCGAGCTTCTCGCATCCGCACATCGTCACCGTCTACGGCGCGGGCGTACACGAGGGCTACCCGTACGTCGCGCTCGAGTTCGTCGAGGGAGAGACGCTCGCCCAGCGCGTGCTCGCCGAGCCACCCAGCCGCCGAGAGGTGCTGCGCATCGCCACCGCCGTCGCCGACGCGCTCGCTGCCGCGCACGCCGCCGGGATCCTGCACCGCGATCTCAAGCCCGCCAACGTGCTCCTCGGCCAGGATGGCCGCCCGCGGGTCGTCGACTTCGGCCTGGCGCTCCAGGTCGACGGCAGCGGCGTCGCCAGCGCCGAGCTCGACGCTGGGACGCCCGCCTACATGGCTCCCGAGCAGTGGCGCCGCGAGCCGCTCTCGGGCGCGGCGGATGTCTGGGCCTTCGGCGTCATGCTGTACGAGCTGTTGCTCCGCCGCCATCCCTACGAGAGCGCGACGAGCCACGAGGAGCTCCGAGGCCTCGTCCTCGACGAGCGACCGATCGCGGTGCCCGACCAGGCGAGCGACGCGTTGGCACAGCTCGTCGCCGCTTGCCTGCAGAAGCAGCCAGCGCAGCGTCCGACCGCCGCGCGCCTGCGCGAGTCGCTGCTTCGGCTCGAGGCACCGGCCCGCTTGCAGAGCGAGCTGTCGCCGTTCCGCGGACTCGAGGCCTTCTCCGAGGAGCACAGCTCGCTCTTCTTCGGACGCGACGCGCAGATCGACGAGTTCCTCGAGCGTCTGCGTCAACACGCGGTCCTCCCCGTCGTCGGTGCGAGCGGCGCAGGCAAGAGCTCGTTCATCAAGGCCGGCGTCCTGCCACGCCTCCGCGAGCAAGGCTCGTGGATCGTCATCACCGCGCGCCTCGGGCACCAGCCGTTTCGCGAGCTGGCGCGCTTGCTCCAGGTGCTCGGACAAGACGGCGCGACGCCCACCGCGCCGCTCCAACCCCCTGCCGAGAGCAGCGCGCCGAAAGCGACCGGCGATTCGCTCGACTCGCTCGCCCAGCGCCTCGCCGAAAATCCGGCGCAGCTCGGCATGCAGCTCCGCGCCCGCGCCGAGCAGGATCGGGCGCGCATCTTCCTGTTTCTCGATCAGCTCGACGAGCTGTTCACCCACGCCACCGACGCCAGCGAGCGCGCCACCGTCCTGCGCGCGCTCGGCGAGGCGGCCGATGACGCCGGCGATCCGATCCGCCTGTGCTTCACGATCCGCGACGACTTCGTCGGCCGGCTCGCCGAGGCCGACGCCGGCCGCGCGCTCTTGCAGCAGGTCTTCGCGCTCTCGCCCCTCGACGCCGTCGGGCTCAAGGCCTCCCTGGTGCAGCCGGTGCGCCTACTCGGCTACCACTGGGAGCCCGAATCGCTCGTCGACGAGATGGTCGCGAGCGTCAGTGGCGAGCCCAACTGCCTGCCGCTCATCCAGTTCGCGGCGCGCCAGCTCTGGGACGGTCGCGACGTCGAGAAGCGCGCGCTCACGGAGGCCGTCTATCGTCGCTTCGGTGGGGTGGCCGGCGCGCTCGCCGCGCACGCCGATGGCCTCCTGCAGGGGCTGCCAGGCGATGACCGTGCCACGGTGCGCGCCCTGCTCCTGCGCTTGGTCACCGACGAGAGCACCCGCCGCATTCAGCATCGCTCAGCGCTCGAGTCCGGACTCGGCCCAAGCGCCGCGCCGCTCGTCGACCGCCTGATCGCGGCGCGCCTCGTCTCGCTGCGCCGCGGCAGCGACGACAGCGATGACCCCGAGCTCGAGCTCAGCCATGAGTCGCTGATCCACGGCTGGGGCACGCTTCATCGCTGGATCGAGGAGAGCCGTGGCGAGCTCTCGACGCTGCGCGAGCTCAGCGAGGCGGCGACCCTGTGGCGTCGGCGCGGCGCGCGCGACGACGAGGCCTGGACGGGCGAGGCGCTCGTCGAGGCAAGGCGCGCACGCCAGCGCCTGACGACCCCGGTGCCGCTCGACGTCGAGCAGTTTCTCGCCGCCGGGGAGCGGGCCAGCGCGCGGCTGCGACGACGGCGCATCGTCGCGCTGGGTGCCGTCGTCGCGGCGCTCGCGCTCCTCGCAGGCTCCGCGAGCATCGCGGCGGTTCTCTACGCCCGTCGACGTGACGAGGCGGAGCGCGCCGCCGCGGAGGCACGCCGCCGCGAGGCAGAGGCGCTCCGGCAGGGCGCCCGCGCCGCGCTGGGTCGCGACGCACCCCTCGAATCGAGCGCGCGCTTGATGTCCAGCCTGGAGATCGAGGATTCGACGATGGCGCGCGCCCTGTCCTGGACGCTGGCGTCGACGCCGCTGTTCTGGCAGCGCGCGTTCGGCGCCGCGATCTACGACGTGGCCTTCTCTCCCGACGGCCGGACCGTCGCTGCGGCGTCCCAGGACCACTCCGTCTATCTGCTCAACCTCGACACGTTCGAGCAGCGCGTGCTGCGCGCGCCCGGCGATCAGGCCACCTCGGTGAGCTTCTCTCCCGACGGCAAGCGCGTCGCCGCCGGCACGTGGGGCGGCGAGGTCTGTGTCTGGTCGCTGGATCACGACGCTCAGGGCGCCGTCGATCGCCTGTCCGGCCACAGCTCGGCGGTCTGGGGCCTGACCTTCGCCTCGCCAGACCGGCTGATCACCAGCAGCATCGATCGCTCGATCCGCGTTTGGGATCTGAACGCCCACCGCCAGGTCGCGCTGCTGCGCGGGCACGACTCCGAGGTCAATCGCGTCGCCACCTCGCCCGACGGCAACACCCTGGCATCGAGCGGCACCGACGGCACGATTCGCCTTTGGTCGCTCCACGATCTGCAAGCACCGGCACGCGTGATGCGGGGACATGAGGGCGCCGTCCTGGGGATCGTGTTCTCTCCCGACGGCAAGCGCCTCGCCTCGAACAGCTGGGATCGATCGGCCCGGATCTGGAACCTCGCCACCCTGACCACGGAGCGCGTGCTGTCCCTGCCGGGCGACAAGGGCTCGGGCATCGGCTGGAGCCCCGACGGCAAGACGCTCGCCGCAGCAACCGGCACCGAGATCCGCCTGTGGGATCCCGACACCGGCGCGATCAGCGGGACGCTCGCCGGCCACCATGACACCGTCCTGGCGGTGCGCTTCTCGCCGGATGGTCAACAGCTGATGTCGAGCAGCTTCGACAACCGCATCCGCCTGTGGCGGCTCTCGGCCAAGACGCCCTTCGAGACTCACAGCCACCGCCTCCCGATCGTGAGCGTGGCATTCGACCCAAGTGGGAAGCGGCTGGCCACGACTGGCTACGATCAGTCCGTCCGGGTATGGGACGTCGAGACCGGCCTGTCGACCCAGCAGTTCGCGGCTCACCAGCAGCGGGTCTACACCGTGGCGTGGAGCGACGATGGAAAGCGGCTCGCGACAGCCTCGGAGGACGCCTCGGTCCGGTTCTGGGATCCGAGCAACGGCCGCGCGCTCGCGACGCTGGTGCATCCCGCCGCGGTCTACGACATGGCCTGGTCGCACGACCGCCTCGTCTCCGCAGCGACCGACGGCGTGCTGCGGGTCTTCGACGTCCCGAGTCGACGCAAGCTCTTCGACCTCGTCGGGCATCACGATCGCGTCTACGACGTCGGCTTCCGCAGCGACGGCGCCGAGATCGTCTCGGGGAGTTACGACAACACCGTCCGCGTCTGGAACGCCAAGACGGGCCAGCTGTCGCAGACCCTGCGTGGCCACGCCAGCGTGGTCGACGGCGTCGCACTCTCGCTCGATGGCTCCTTCGTCTACTCGGCAAGCTCGGACAGGACCGTGCGACGCTGGCACCGCAGCGACGGCAAGAGCGAGATCCTCGGTACCACGGATGGGCGTGGCTATCGGATGGCGCTCGCCCCGGGGGATCAACGGCTCGCGACGAGCCACAGCGATCGGGTCGCGAGACTCTGGGATCTCAAGCAGGGCACGTCGCGTCCACTCATCGGCCACCTCGGCGAGGTCAACGACGTGGCGTTCTCTCCGGACGGCACCAAGGTCGCTACCGTGAGCGACGACGCCACCCTGCGGTTGTGGGACGCGACGACAGGCCAGCCGATCTGGCGAGGTCCCTTCGCCGGGCTCGCCACCGATCGCGTGCTCACCCACCGCGGCTGGCGCACGCTACGGACCGGTTCACCGATCGCGACCTCGCCAACTGGCTGGATGGCGGCGGTCAGCGGAGCGACGCTCGCAGTCGAGAGCAGCGACGGCAAGCTCCTCTGCGCCTGGCAGGACGACGGACGGCTCTCCGTCTGGTCGACGGCCGAGGACCGCGCCGTTTCGACGATCCAGCTCGAGGGAAGGCCTCGCGATCTGACGAGCGCCCCACACGGATGCCTGGCGCTGTCGACGAGCGCGGCATGGCAGGTCGGCGAGCGCGGCGTCGTGCTTGGGCCGCTCAAGGACGCACGGGCGCTCGCGTCCGAGGGGGAGAGCATCGCGATCCTGGCGGGCGAGCGGCTCGAGGTGCTTGCGGGGCCGCACCGAGGCGCCGCGTTGTCGGTCGGCGGCGGCGGCACCGCGATCGGCTTCGCGAGCGACGCGCTCCTCATCGGGTTCGCCGACGGCACCGTCGAGCGTTGGCCGTACGCCGGACGAGCTGCCGCGCTCGCCCTCGAGGACGTACCCGCGAGCGAAGCCCTGCGGCTTCTGCCCGGCCCACGCGACACGCTGATCGTCGGCTATGCCAACGGCACCGTCGCGCTGTGGGAACAGAAGAGCGGTGCCCTCCTCGGCTCGCTCCGCCTCCACGGGCCGGTGGTGCATCTGCTCCACCTCGGCTCCCGGCTGTTCGCCGGCACCGCGCTTGGCGATAGCAGCTCGCTCGACCTCGAGATCTTCAATCGCCCCTACTGTCAGCTCCTCGAGGATCTCGGGCGCGAGTATCCCTACCGGTGGGAGGGTGGCCAGATCGTGCGCCGCGCCAGCAACGACAGGGCTCACCCGAGCTGCCCGCCGCGCGGCCGACCGTAGCCGAGGGACTCGAGCGGTTAGTTGAGGCGCTGCCAGTTCGCAGCGAAGCGCGGCCGCATCAGCGTCTCGCCGATGACGACCTTGGTCTCGTTGGCCCAGAACAGCTTGAGCGTCGGAGCGACCGCATCGCGCGGGATCGGCCACGTCAGATCGCCGCTCGGATCGCGGTACTCGACCATGACGACGAGGCGCGCTTCGCGGGCGATGTCCTCGACGATCGCGAGGCCGTGCCCATCGGGCGACCAAACCGGCTGTCCATGGAAGGTCGTCGCGCCCTGGCGCGGCCAGATCCGCCGGTTGTCCACGAACAGTGCCTGCTGGCCGCGCTTGCCACGCACCTCGGCGAAGTGGCGGTGCGTCGGATCCCAGAGCTTGCCGTCCTG
>CAZPEY010000088.1:0-17012 GCA_964585665.1 uncultured Polyangiaceae bacterium
GCGCGAGCCGAGCTTCTCGACCGCGAGCTTCCAGCCGGACCAATCGTCCTCGGATAGGCCGTCCTCGATCGAGATGATTGGGTACTTGTCGACCCAGCCCGTCCAGAACTCGACCATCTCGGCCGAGCTCCGCTTCGACTGATCGCTCTTGCTGAACGTGTACGTGCCGCCCTTGCCGTACTCGCTCGACGCTGGATCGAGCGCGATCGAGACGTCGCGCCCCGGCGTCAACCCCGCCTTGGTGATCGCCTCCAAGATCAGCTCGACCGCCTCTTCGTTCGACTTCAGCGACGGCGCGAAGCCGCCCTCGTCGCCGACCGCCGTCGAGTAGCTCTTCTTGTGCAGGAGCTCCTTGAGCGAGTGGTAGATCTCGACGCCCCAGCGCAGCGCGTCCGAGTAGCTCGGCGCTCCGATCGGCATCGCCATGAACTCTTGCATGTCGACGTTGTTGTCGGCGTGGCGCCCCCCGTTGAGGATGTTGAACATCGGGCACGGCAGGCGGTGGGCCGCCACGCCACCGAGGTAGCGATAGAGAGGCAGGCCGCTCTCATCGGCCGCGGCGCGCGCCACCGCGAGCGACGTGCCGAGCAGCGCGTTGGCGCCGAGCTTGGCCTTGTTCTCGGTCCCATCGAGGGCGAGCAGCGCCGCGTCCACACCGCTCTGATCGAGCGCCTCGCGGCCGATCAACGTCTCGGCGATGGGCCCTTCGACGTTGCTCACCGCCTTGCGCACGCCGCGCCCGAGGTAGCGCGCCTTGTCGAAGTCGCGCAGCTCGACCGCCTCGTGCTCACCGGTCGAGGCGCCTGACGGGACCGCCGCGGTGCCGCTGGCGCCCGAGGCGAGCTGCACGTCAACTTCGATGGTGGGGTTGCCGCGCGAGTCGAGGATCTCTCGCGCGCGCAGCGAAACGATTTCGGACATCGGTGTCTCCTTGGGATGAGATCAGGAAAGGAAGCTACGGATCGCCTGCGTCACCTGCGGCGCCGTGAGACCGTACTTCTCGGCGAGGATCGGCGCGGGCGCCGATGCACCGAACTTGTCGACGCCGATCGCCAGTCCGTCACGGCCGATCCAGCGGTACCAGCCATCGGTGCGCCCGGCCTCGATCGAGACGCGGCGCCCTGCCTTGGGCAGCACGCTCTCCTGGTAGCTCGTGGGCTGACGCGCGAACACCTCGACGCACGGCATCGACACGACGCGCACGCGCTTGCCCTCGGCAGCGAGCGTCTTGGCGGCGTCGACGGCAAGGCCGACCTCGGAGCCGGTCGCCAGGAGGACGACGTCGGGATCGCCGCCCGTCTCGCGCACCAGCACATAGCCACCCTTGCTGGCGTCAGCGACCTGGTGCGCTGGCAGCTCCGCGACCTTCTGGCGCGACAGGATGAGCTCGCTCGGTCCGTTCTTGCGCTCGAGCGCGCCCGCCCACGCCGCCGCGCACTCGACAGCGCTCGCCGGACGCCACACGTCGACGTGCGGGATGAGGCGCAGCGCCGCGACGTGCTCGACCGACTGGTGCGTCGGGCCGTCCTCGCCGAGGAAGATCGAGTCGTGGGTGAAGACGTGCACGACCTGCAGCTCGGACAGTGCGGCGAGCCGGATCGCCGGCCGCATGTAATCGGAGAAGGTGAGGAACGTCGCGGTGAACGGGATGAAGCCGCCGTAGAGCGCAAAGCCGTTGGCCATCGAGCCCATCGCGTGCTCGCGAATGCCGAAGCGCAGGTTGCGGCCGATGTAGTCAAGATTCTTGACCTTCGGAGCATCCTTGAGCGGCGTCTTGGTCGAGCCACCGAGATCGGCGTCGCCACCGACGAGCGAGGGCACCAGCTCGGCGGCCTTCTGCAGGATCGTGCCCGCCATCGAGCGCGTCGCGTCGAGCTTGTTGTCGAGCGCCGCGAGCTGCGCCGCCAGATCGCCTGGCAGCTGCCGCTCGGCGAGCGCCGTGTGGAGCGCCAGCTTGTCCGGATGCGCCTCGAACCAGTGCTTGGCGTGATCGCGCCACGCCGCGTGCTGCTCGCCAAGCTCGGTGGCGCGCGCCGCCCACAGCGCCTTGATCTCGTCGGGGATGTGGAACGTCGGCTCGATCGGCCAGCCCGCGGCCTGCTTGGTCGCGGCGGTCTCCTCCTTGCCGAGCGGCTCGCCGTGCACCTTGTGCGAGCCCGCCTTGCCGGGGGAGCCGTTGCCGATGCGGGTCTTGCACAGGATCAAGAAGGGTCGCTCGTTCTCGACGATCGCCTCGTCGAGCGCCTTCTCGATCTGCGCGTGGTCGTGCCCGTTGATGTGCAGCGTGCGCCAGCCGTACGCCTCGAAGCGCTTCGCGACGTCCTCGGTCATCGACTCGGAGAGCTTGCCGTCGAGCGTGATGTCGTTGTCGTCGTAGAGGTAGGTGAGGTTGCCGAGGCCGAGGTGGCCGGCCAGCGACGCCGCCTCCTGCGCCACGCCCTCCATCACGTCGCCGTCGGAGACGATGCCCCAGATGCGGTGGTTGTAGAGGCCGGGGAAGCGCGCGTCCATCATCTTGGCGGCGAGCGCCATGCCGACGCCGGTGGCGAGCCCCTGCCCGAGCGGGCCGGTCGTGATCTCGACGCCGGGGGTCAGGTGCACCTCGGGGTGACCGGGCGTCTTGCTCCCCCACTGACGGAAGCGGCGCAGCTCGTCGAGCGAGAGATCATATCCCGAGAGGTGGAGCAGCGAGTACAGCAGCATCGAGCCGTGGCCCGCCGAGAGGATGAAGCGATCGCGATCGGGCCAGTGCGGATCCTTCGGATCGTGCTTCAAGTAGCGCGACCAGAGGAGGAACGCGTAGTCGGCGGCGCCCATCGGCAAGCCGGGGTGACCGCTGTGCGCCGCCTCGATGGCGTCGATCGAGAGGAACTTGATGGTCTTGACGGCGAGCTCGGCGAGCTCGGGGGAGGCCTTCGGACCTGGGCTGAACACGCTCGCACCTCGACGGAAAAGGAGGCGCTCATTTCGCCTCAGCGCGGCGGGAAGGTCAAGCGACTCAGGCAGCGTCGTACGTACCGTCGCGGAGCTCGCGCAGCGCCTGCACTCCGTCGCGGTACTCGCAGAAGCCGTCACCGACGAGCACCGCAGTCAGGTGCGACATCGCCGCGAAGCGCGCCACCTCGGCCTTGGCCGCCGCGAGGTCCGAGAGCCCCTGCTCGGGCCGCAGGAGCTGGAGCCGCCCAGCGCGGTGCGAGCGGATGAGATCGCCGGTGATCAGGGTCGTGCCTTCGAGGAGCAGCGCCAGCTCGCCGGGCGTCTTCGAGCCCGCGAGGGCGTAGGCGTAGAGGCCCGGGAAGGGCTCGTCCCCCTCCGCGAGGTAGCGCTGGCAGGGCAGCGGGAACGTCTCGCGCTCGGCGGCCGGGCCAAGGAGCTCGGCGCCGTACCCCTCGGCGAGCGCCTGCGCACCGCGGACGTGGCGCGAGTTGGTGAGGATGATGTGGCGCACGCCGCCAAGCTTGAGCAGGTGCGCCGCGTCGTGATCCGACAGCGGCAGCGGATCGACGACCACATTGCCCTCACGCCGCACCCAGAGCACCGAGTTGAAGTCGATGTCGAGATGCGGTTGAAAGACCGACCACCCATACAGATCCGACCGATGAAGTCGCTTCACATCTACTAGCGGGACACGGCGCAGACGAGTGGTCAAGCGCGAAGGTCGAGCAACTCAGGGCTGCGCGGCGGGCGCAGTCGCCAGCCGGGCGCGCAGCTTGGCCCAGCGCGGGTCGCTGCGCAGCGCTGCCAGGTCGGCATCCTCGTCGAAGGCCGCAGCGAAGTTGAACCCGAGGTCGAGCGCGGTCGTGAGCAGGACGAAGGCGCGGTCGCGATCGCTTGCGAGCGCGGCGCAGCACGCCGCCGAGTATGCCGCTTGGGACGACTTGGTGCGGCGCGCCAGGTCGTCGAAGAGCTTCGCGCAGCGGCGGAACTCCTTCTTGTCATAGGCGGCGTTGGCCTCGACCTCCGCCCCCAGCGTGGTCACGCGGAGGCGCTGGGACTCGGTGAGCTCGACGGCGGCCGGCGGCGAGAAGTGCGCGGCTCCCAGGTTGATGGTTCCGTCATAGGCGCGATCCTCGACGGGTTCGAGCTGTACGCCAGGTCCACTCTTCGTGGTCGTCGTCAGGGCCAGCGGTCCGCACTCGGGCGCGCACGCCCACGAAGATCCGCCCGCGTGCGTGGCGAGGAGAGCCGTGATCGGCACCCCGGTTTCGACCAGGCGAGCGACCATGAAGTTCTGCTTGAAGGTCCCCTTCGTGCGACGGGCGTGTAGGTTCCCGACCAGCGCGATGAACGTCGCCTGCGGCGCCTGCGACATGGCGCGACTCAAGTTGTCGGCCATCGCGACATCGCGGTCGGCGACGTTGCCGACGATATCGAAGAGGACGAGCCCGACATCGCGGCCTTCGCTGCGCAAGCGCCGGGCCGACTCGAGCAGCGCAAGCATGGCCGCGCTGCTGCGTCCATCCTGGGTCGTCCGCTTCCAGAACGACTCGCCGAGCAGTCGCGCCCGATCCGCGTCGGTCCCCTTCGAGGTGAGGAACTTGGTAAACGCGGGTTCCTGATCCGCGGGGACCTCGAGCGCGAGGCGGGCCGGCCCCTTCTGGGCGGCGAGGCAGAGCAGCGTCGCTGCCGCGGCAGGCGTCTCCTGGTTGCCGTGGATCTCACCGACGACGATGTGCGCCCCGGGCCGGATCAGCGTCTCCGCACCAACGAGCTTGGCGCACGCAGGCGCCGCAGCACGGGCCGGAAGAGTCCCCACAAGAAGGAGCAAGAGCGACGCGACACGCGATCTCATCCGAGGAGCCTACCGCCAAGCAGGATCCGGTTCCATTGCGGTCGGGTAGCGCTCGAGGAATGTGCTGGATGACGCAAGGTTGGTTGACATCCCCGCCCGTCGGTGGCTTCCTACGCGGGCTTCGGCCATGCCGGGCGAGTATCTGACAAGCAGTTGAAAGCGGAGACCCACGGGCACATAGCTCAGCGGTGGAGCATCGGCCTTACAAGCCGGGGGTCGCAGGTTCGAATCCTGCTGTGCCCACTACGCCTAGCGTCCTTCTTGCTGGCCTCTGTTCGCCGCGTTGTCCGCTTCCGTTGTCCATTTGGGCTGCCCCCGGAGCGATTCAGCTCGGGTTGAGGAACGACTCGATTGCAGCGGTGACGGCCGCGGGCTCCTCGACGGTCGAGGAGTGGCCCGCGTGTGGGATGCGCGCGAGCCGCGCGCCGTCGATCGCCGCAGCGATCCGCTCGGCTTTGGCGGGGACCGTCGCGACATCCTCGTCTCCGACGATGACCAGCGTGGGCGCAGTGATCCGCGAGAGCTCGTCGTAGATGCCCGCACGATCGATCACGCCGTTGGTCGCGCGCCAGATGTCCTTGCGTTGCGTCATGATGGACGTGAAGCGAGCGACGTCGGCGCGGCGCTCGGGATCCGCGAGGATCGTTTTTCCAAGCATGATCGGTGCGACGCGGCTGCCGATCAGCTTGGGACCGATCGCGCGCACTACGTTCGACAGGAGTCGATAGCGCGGCACGTTCTCGGGCGGTTCCGGATCGGCTGAGGTCTCGATCAAGACGAGCGACCTGACCAGGTCGCCCCGTCGAGCCGCCATGCGCATGCCGACGAAGCCGCCCATCGAGAGGCCACAGAAATGCACGGGAGTCTTGGCGACACGCTCGATCACCTGCACCGCGTCTTGCCACACGAGCTCGATCGGGATCGCGAGCCGTCGATCGGCGGCGCTACGTCCCTGGCCTCGGTGATCCCAGGCAATGCACCGATAGCGTGCGCGCAGCGCGGCGATCTGCGGCGCGAAGAGCTCGGTCGACCAGAGGAGGCCGTGCGCAAACACGATCGTCTGCCCTGTCGCGCCAGGGCCGGTGTCCTCGTAATACAGTTCGGTGTCGGCGAGCTCGAGGGTGGGCATGGGAGAGTGGGCGCGAGGATAGCGCTTGTGTCAGGCGAAACACACCGCCGACGGCGCTATTTGCGGTAGTCGCCGCTGCGGCTTTGGCACGCCGCTGCGGCCTCGGCGCCGAGGTGGGCGCCCTCGGGCGGCGTCCAGCGCAGTCGGAGCTGCTTGCTCCCGACGAACGTCACCGAGTAGGCGCCGCAGACGTCGCCCTCGTCGAGCACCAGCTTGGCGGCGGAGCGCGACGGGTCGCGTTGGGCCCCTGCATGGGCCCGCTGTTTTCCGGCTGGCTCACCGACGGCCAGGGAGCCGGTCATCAAGAACATCGGGATCAGGAGCACGTTGAGTTTGGGCATCCGCTCGGGCCTCCAAGCCATGAGCATGAGCGCACTTTGTGGCGAAGCGGTGGCAGAGCGATGACGAAATCGCGCCTAGTGTCCTGCCTCGTCCCAGACGCGAGACCGGCCGCGAACCGCTCGGTCCGGGGTTATGTGATGCGCTTTCTAGCGCCGCCAGGTCGTGGCCGCGAGGGTGGCGAGGCTCACGGCATAGGCGAGGAAGCCGAGGAGCGGCACCGTGAGACGTCGTCGGGTCGCTAGGCTCGAGCCAATCGCGCCAACCGCGGCGAAGCAGGCCGCCGCGACGGCGAGCGCCCGCGCCCGCTGCCAGGCGGGGAACGGGAGCTGCTCGGCGAGGAGGAGGCCGACGACGGCGATCGCGATCCCGACGGCCGCGAACACGAGGACGCTGCCGCGGGCGCCGACGAGCGCGGGGATCGTTCTCTTGCCAGTGGCGCGATCCGCCTCGAGATCGGGATACGCCGTCGACAAGCGCGCGAAGATCGTCTCGACGAACAGCACCGCGCACAGCGCCCACGTCGCGCGGTTGATCCCGCCGCGCGCATGCGCCCCCGCGAGCGGCACGAGCACGCCCATCACCAGCGCCGCGTCGAGCTCGCTGCAGCCACGGCGCCCGAGTTGAAACGGGCGGCCGCTGTACGCGTAGCCAAACAGGAGCGTCGCCAGGTGCAACAGCGCAGCGAGCCAGTCGCCCAGCAGCAGGTCGACGACCGCGACGCCGCCGACCAGGCCCGCCAGCCACGCCGAGGCGCGCAACAGCAGCGCGGGCGTCACGAGGCCGCGCTGGATGGCACGGCTACCTCCGGTGAGCGCGGTGGGATCGCTCTGTGCGTCGGTGGCCACGTCCTCGGCGTCGTTCACGTAGTGCGTGAGGATGTGCACGAGCACGACGACGAGCAGGCCGAGGGCGCAGCGCAGCGGGTCGCCTGAGCCGGCTCCGGTCAGCACGCCAAGGACAAAGAGCAGCAGCCCTCCGCCAAGGAAGAGCGGTCGCGCCGCGACGAAGAGCCCGTGCATCGGAGCGACGATAGCGGAGGGCGCCGGCCGGCGCGAGTCAGCGCCGACGGCGGGGACGGCACGCGGCGAGCGCGCCGAGGAGGAGCAGCAGGTTCGAGCCCGTCGCGAGGGGATCGAGCGCGCCGAGGGCCGAGCAGCTCCCCGGCTCGACGGTGTAGCTGATGTAGCCGTTGGAGGCCTGCTCGCACGTCGGGTGCGCGCCCTTGCTGACCTCGTATCCCGACGGGCACGCGCACTGGTAGCTGCCTTCGACGTTGTTGCAGGTGCCGCGGCCGCACGGGTTGCCACCGCCCGAGCACTCGTCGACGTCGACACAGGTCTCGCCGTCGAAGCGCCAGCCGTCGCTGCAGCCGCACTCGTAGCCCGCCTTGGGCGCGCGACGATCGATGCAGCGCGCCCGTCGATCGCCGCCGTTGATGCAGCGGTTGATGGTGCACTCGTTGCGATCGAGGCAGCTGCGTTTGTCCGTGCTGACGACGTAGGCTGGGTTGTCGCAGGCGCAGTTGTAGTCGATCTTCGGCGGCAGCTGATCGACACAGCGGTTGCCCTCTTGGCTCGACACACAGGCGATCTCCGCCTCCCCGCCACACGAGCTCGGATGGACGCAGAACGGCGTCGGGGTGTCCTCGGCGGTGACGACATAGCCCGCGTTGCACTTGCAGGTGTAACCACCGCCCGAGGGCTGGTTGGTGCACTCTCCGGCGAGGCACGGGTTGGTCGACGCGGCGCACTCGTCCACGTCGACGCAGGTCAGCGGTCCCGACGACGATTTCTGCCAGAACTCGGAGCTGCAGCTGCAGTCGTAGCCGACGCTCGGCGCCGGATTGTCGGCGCACTCGGCGTCAACGTCGCCGCCATTGTCGCACGGGTTGCCGACGCACTCGTCCTTGTCGAGGCAGGCCGGCCTGCCGTTTCCGCCTGTGCCATTGACGAAGGCGGCGTTGCCGCAGGTGCAGTGGTAGGTCGCGGACGGGGGCGCTTCGTCGACGCAGGCGTTCCCCGCGTAAGTCGTGCAGTTGGCGATCGCGGTCGCGTCGCACGCATTGATTTCGTTGCACGTCGGCTGCGTGCCACCTGACGACGCGTAGCCAGGATTGCACGCGCAGCTCCACCCGCCAGTGCCGACGATGGTGCAGGTTCCGCCGACGCCGCATGGGTTCGACATGCCGCTGCACGCGCTCGTGCAGGTGCCCCCCGTGAAGGTGAAGCCGACGTCGCAGGCACAGGTGTACCCGGTAGCGGGTGCCACGGCGTCGGTGCAAGACATCCCGCTGCCGATGTCGCCACCATCATCGCAGGGGTTGGGCGAGCACTCGTTCTTGTCGTTGCACGCCGTCGTGCCGGTCCCGGTGTACGCCGCGCCGCAGGTGCAGGTATAGGACGTCGACGGAGGAGCCGCGTCGTTGCAGGTGTTGCCTTGCGCGGTCTTGCACGCGGTATTGCCGCTGCCGGACGTGCACGCGTTGTAGTTGACGCACGACGGCTGCGTTCCGCCCGACGACACATAGCCCGTGCCGCAGCTGCACGTCCATCCGCCGGTGACGACGGCGCAAGTGCCGCCCGCTCCACACGGGTTCGAGGTCGGCGGGTTGCAGTTGCTGACACAGGTCGTGCCATTGCTCGAATAGCCCGTACTGCAACTGCACGTGTAGCTGGTGCTCGGTGCAGCGAGATCGTTGCAGACCGCGCCCGCATCGCCAGCGTCGTCGCACGGGTTGCCCACGCAGGCGTTGAAGTCGACGCAGCTGGTGGTCCCGGTGCCGCTATAACCTGCCGCGCCGCACGTACACGTGTAGCTCGTCGACGGTGCCGCGAGATCGTTGCAGGAGTTGCCAGCGATGGACGTCTTGCACGCGGTGAGCGCTCCCCCGACACACGCGTTCTGGTCCACGCAAGCGGCTTGTGGCTGCAAGTTGGAGGTGTAGCCAGTCGGGCACGAGCAGGTCCACGTTCCCGTCCCCGCGGTCGCCGAGCAAGTTCCGCCATTGCCGCAGATCGCTGAATTGTTGGTGCACTGGTTGACGCACTGACGAACGCCGCCGCCAACGTTCACGGAGACGTACCCCGTGCCGCACGTGCAGGTGTTGCCGACGCCAGGTCCCGCGACGTCGGTGCAAACCGAGCTGGTGTCTCCATTGTCGTTGCAGGGATTGCCCGAGCACCCGTTGATATCGGTACACACCGTCGTACCAGTGCCCGAAAAACCGGTGCCGCACGTGCAGGAGAAGAAGGGTGACCCGGTGTTGTTTGTATCGGTGCACGCGTTGGTGCCCGTTCCGACTTTGCAGTTCGTGTTTCCCGTCGTTCCAACGCCGCAGGCCTGGCACACGTTGCCGCTGGTGAGGAACCCGGCCTTGCAGGTGTAATCGATGATCATGTCGGGCGCGGTGCCGCCCGCCGTCGGCGTGCGCGAGTGGAACTTCTGCCCGGTGCCAGCGGCGGCGCTGTCGCTGGTGATGCGAAAGCCGTTGTTCGTCGTCGAACCATCAATCCAGCCCTGCACGGTGGTTATCAAATTGGCGTTTGCGTTCGAGTCGAAGATGGCGCTCGCTGCGACCACGGCGCTAATGGTCGTCGTGGCAACCGAACTGAAGAAGCTCCACCCGCCGCCGCTGCACGTCGGACTGCTCCAGGTTGCGCCATTGCCAGCGCTTCCGCAGGCGGTGCCGGCGATGCCAGTCACGGAACCCGAGCTGCCCGTCCCCTCGTTCCACGCCGAGCTCACGGGCCACAAAGTGAGCGTGCCCGCGGTCTGCGCCAACGTATAGCTGGTTCCGCGCCCCATGCCGAACAGGCGAAGCCGCACCCGGCTCACCGTCACGCGATTGTTGAGCGGTGGAGAGAGCGACGGCATCGGCAGGTGCACGAACGAATGAACGGCCCCTGACCCAGCCGAGGCCCCCGCCGTACCCACGTACAGATGCGCGGCACCTCCGCCATTGTTGCCGGTCTGCGAGCTGATCACGAAGGCGTCGCGGTCGGCCGTTACTGTTTGTTGTCCCGCACCGGCGATCGCGGACCAGCCGATCACGACGGCGAGGGAGCAAACACGGTAGAGCATCTGAGAATGTTCTCAGAGCCGCTCGCACAAGTCGAGCGGCTTTGCCGGCGCCGCCGGTCGGTGCGTGACCTTCTGGCCCTCCCCTACTGGCAGTCGCAGACGGACATCTTGTTGGGCACGGTCGTCCACCAGCCGCCTTGCCAGCCGAGGCCCGCCGCCGAGCAGACCTGGGGGCAGCGCTGCTGCGCGTGGCCGTTGTTCCAGAGCGGCCCAGCTTCGATGACGCGCCGCGGCCGGGAAGGTGGGGCGACCGGAGCCGGCGTCGGAGCCGGCGCGGGCGTCGGCGCTGGGACAGGCACAGGCGCAGGGGTCGGCTCGGGTGCAGGCGCCTGCGTCACGACCGCTGGCGGTGGCGTCTTGTCGACGAGGATCTCGTACTTGGCCGCCTTGACCTCGCGCCCGCCGTAGCCGATGGCGCACACTTTGCCGTCGAGCTTGCCCGCGTGGTCGGCGTTGCGATGGCGGATGCGACAGACCGGAAACACGGACGTTCCCTGCTGCCCACCGACGATCGCACCCTCGGGGACGCCTCCGTCGGCCGCAGCCACCCAGCGAATCGCGTCCGCGGTGGCGATGAGAACTTCGTACTTGGCGAGCGCCACCTCGGCGCCCTTCGCGGAGATGTTGCACGCCTTGCCGACGACCTTGCCAGGGAAGAGACCGCCCTGGTGATCGCCGCGACAGACGTACAGCGGCTTGCCACCCTCGGTGCCACCGACGACGACGTTGGCCGGGAGCGTACCGCTAAACCCCACCCAGCGCGGCGGAGCGACGGCGGGCGCGGCAGCCGGTGGAGTCGGAGCGGCGGGCGCTGCGGGCTGTCCACCGAGCGCCTTCTCGAGCTCCTCGACCTTGCGCTCGACCTCTTCGCGGTTCGGCGCGTGCGGGCTGCGCTGGAGGTAGGATCGATAGAGGCGAATCGCGTTCTCTTCCTGACCGCGCATCTGCCGGTAGCACTGCGCGATGTTGTAGAGGAGCGCCGGGTCTTCCTTGTGACGGAAGGCCTCCTTGAAGGCGGTCACCGCCTGCTCGTACTCGGCGAGCGCGAAGTGCTGGTTGCCGACGGCATACAGGCGCTTGGCCTCGTCAGCAGCGGCGTCCGCCCGAACGGTGGACGACAGACACAGGATCGAGAACAGCAGCAGAGCTCGCGGTCGCATCGGTCGCATCAGGCGCACCCTACCATGGCTCCTGGCCAGCGAGGAGCGCCGCCCACGCGGACGCGATCGACTACGGCTCTTCGGTGCGGAAGACGAGATCCCAGATCGGCGTGACCGACGCGTAGTTCTTGCCGTTCATGCTGACGTGGTGCTTGTTGTGGCGCGTCGCCAGCGACGTGAACAGCGCGGCGCCCGGCCCCTTCATGTCGATGCCGGCGTGCACCACCACGTTGAGCACCGAGTAGACGAGGAACACCCACCCGAAGCTGTAGACGCTGACCGGCCCGGCGACGAGCCCGACGAGGAAGGCGCAGACCCAGAGCAGCCCGAGGCCGATCACGTTCTCGAGCGGGTGCATGTAGAGGCTGTCGACGGCGGATGGATTGCGCACGATGTGGTGCACGGCGTGCACGCGCCGCAGTACCTTCCACTCGTGGAACGGGTAGCGGTGCACGAGGTAGTAGAAGAAGTCGAACGTCATCAGGATCGCCACCCCTTCGACGATGCACCTCAGCACGCTCACCGAGCCCGCCTGAAATAGGCGCGGGCCAAAGAGGTAGGCGAAGCCGTAGACCATCGCCACCGAGAGCGCCGAGTTGAGCACTGCGACGCGCCAGAAGCGCGACGGGCTGAGGCTGTGGTTCTTCGCCTGGCGAAGCTGGTGCGACGTGCCGTAGGCAGAGCGCGCCAGCAAGGTGAGCGCGCTGATGAGCACACCGGAGAGCGCGAGCGAACCAGTCAACAGGATGTAAAGAGTCATCGCCTTCGACCTCTAGCGCGAAGACTGCACCGAGGGTCAAACCAGATTCAAGCGCTGTGCGTTATCGAACGCGGATCTTCGAGAGCATCGTGCGCAATTCTTGCGCGGTGCTCGGGCGCTCGTACTTCTCCTTCGCGAGGCAGGCCAGGATCGCGTCATCGAGCGCGCGCGGCACGTCGCTGCGCCTGGCCGACGGGGCGGGCGGCTCGTCGTGGAGCTGCGACGACGCCACGTCGCCCTCGGTGAATGGCGGGCTGCCGACGAGCAGCTCGTAGACGACCAGGCCGAGCGCGTACAGATCCGTCTGTGCGTCGGGCTCCTCGCCGCGCAGCTGCTCGGGGGCGAGGTAGCGCGGCTGCAGCGCGTTCTTGTTTCGCGCCACACGCACGGCGCGCCCGACGCCGAAGCCGCCGAGCCTCGCCTTGCCATCGCCGTCGACGCTGATGTAGCCGGGCCGCAGATCGCGGTGCAGCAGGCGCTTCTGGTGGGCGACCGCGAGGCCGGCGGCGACCTGCTCGGCGATCGCGATCACCTTGGCAACGGGCAGCTTGCCCCGCTGCTCGGCGACGAGCTTCTCGGCGGTGTGGCCATCGGCAAGCTCGGTGACGACGAACGGCCCCGACTCGACCGCCTCGACGACGCGAACGAGATTGGGACTGTCGAGCGTCGCCAGCGCGCGGTTGTCCTCGAAGAACGCCGCGAGTGCCTGCGAGTTGCTGCGTAGCTCGTCGGCCAGGTACTGCAGCGCCACGGCGCGCCCCTTGGCCGCGTCGCGGCCGCGATAGACGATGCAGGCGGGCGTGCGCACGAGCTCGCCCTCGCGCTGATACCGCTGGCCGTTCGACGGCGAGGGCGGCGGTGCGGCGCCACGCGGTGGCGGGGCCGACGCGCGGCTCGGCGGCGGCGGCGCGATGACCGGCGGCGGCGGCGCGGCGACGGGAGGCGGCTCCGGATCGAGGTCTGCCAGGCCGATCTCGCCGAGGCCGATCGCGGGCGCTCCGTCGGGCTCGGCTTCGGGCTCGGGCTCCGGCGCCGGGACGTGCACAGGCTCGGGCGAACGTGGAGGTGGCGGCGCAGCGGCCGCGGACATGGCGCTGAAGTCGGTGTCGTCCATCGACGCGAGCAGCCCGCCTCCGTCATCGGGGGGCGGCGCGGCGGCGGCCTCGGTGTACTGCTGGGAGACCGCCGCGGCGCTGTACTCGTTGTGCTCCTCTTCCTTCTTCATCTCGATTGGTCGCAGGCGCTGCTCGTGCTTGACGTCGATCTTGAGGTACTCGGTCCCCTGCCCCGGCACGATCTGCACCGGCTTGGTGATCTCCGTCCCGTCGGGAAACAGGAAATGCACCATGTGGCGACCGAGCGGCACGTCGAAGGTCACCGTGCCGTTCTTGTCGGTCTCGTACTGCTTGTCCTCGAAGCCGGCGAGGTAGATCTTGGCCTGGACGGGCTCCTCGCCGTCGAAGACATCGGCCTTGATGTGCGGCAGCGGCGAGCGCATCGCCAGCGTCACCTTGGACACGTGGCCGACCGAGACCACGAGCTCGGCGGAGAGCGAACCGACCAGCGCCATGGGCTTGTCGTCGATGAAGCAGACCCCGAAGGCGTGCGCGTACCAGGTCCCCTTGCCAACGCGCTCGAACTTGGTGACGCGCCCGACGCGCGTCTTGCGCAGCGGATCTTTGGGCTGCTTGGCGAGCTCCTCCTCGAACTTGTCGAACGGGATCGCCGGCGGCCGCCCCGACTGGGAGAGCTGCACGCACAAGATCTGCTTCTGACCATACGGGCCCCCCGTTACCTCGACGGTGACGCGGCCGCCGCGCAGCTGGCGCACCAGCAGCCACAGACCGACGATCCCGATCAAGACGAACGGCACGAAGAACACCGGGTTCCACTTGTGGAACTCCGGCCCGCGGATCCGCTCGCCGAAGTCGAAGGCCTCCTCCGTCGAGCGATCGAAGACGATGAGCTTGAGGTTGACGCCGTCCATCAGGATCTCGGGGGCGTAGAGGACGACGAAGCGGCTCTT
Source organism: uncultured Polyangiaceae bacterium (assembly GCA_964585665.1). GTDB lineage: Bacteria > Myxococcota_A > Polyangia > Palsa-1104 > Palsa-1104 > CAZPEY01. The sequence continues at coordinate 14,290 of CAZPEY010000088.1, forward strand.
GGTCGAGTCGGCCAGCTCGGTCAGGCTCTCGACCGACATCTCCTTGACGGGCTTCAACTTGGCGTGGTGCGGCTCCAAGCGATACGGCTCCTGGGTCAGCGCTGCGACGATCGCGCGGTGCAAGCCGCCGAGCTCGACGTGCAGCGGGTGCATCAGCGGCGACGAGTTGGCGACGCGCTCGACGACGACGACCTTGGCCCCCTTGGCCTCGGCGAGCGCCGGGAAGTTGGTGAGCAGCTTGCCGAACTGCCCCATCACCTCGGGGGGCAGGCCGGTGTTGATCGGCGGCGGCAGGTTGTCGGCGGGCTTGTCGCCCTCCTTCTTGTCGAGCTTGAGGCTGTTGGCGGTCGGCTTCTTGTTGCGCTGGGCCATCACGGCCTGGAGCTGTGCAGCGACGGGACCGAGCGGCCCGGCCGCGCCCGGCGCGCCCGGTGTGCCGGGCAGCGCCTGCCCAGTCTGCAGCTTCTGCAGATCGCCCATCGTGCCGCCACCGCCCTGCAGGCCGGCGGTGATCGCCTGGAGCTGCGCTTGATCGTAGTCGTCCATCTGCATCATGCCGACGCCCGCCGGATCGTTGCGGGCAGCAGCGCGCGCGCCGACGGCAGACGCGACGCCCGGCGCGGCGTTGGGCGGCAGCGCCTTGGCGGCCGCGACGAGCGCCGTCTCGCCCTCGGCGCCGAGGCTGTTGGGCGGCAGGCGCGACATGAAGGCGACGATCGGCGCGTTGCCGCCGCCTTCGAGCGCCGGCTTGGCGAGCTTCTCGAGCTCGGCCTGACCGGCCTTGTCCCCGCGCGCCTGCGCGAGCTCGAGGCGCGCCAGCGTCACCGCAGGGTTCGCGTCCTTGCCATCCTTCGACTTGGGCAGCGTCGCCAGCTCCTTGTCGGCGCGCTGCGAGTCGCCCTTCTGCACGTACGCGCGCGCCGTCGCCGCGACGAGCTCAGGCGCCTTCGGCCCCTTCTGAGCCGCGGCGATGGTCAGCGCCAGATCGGGATCGGCCGCGGCGAGCGCCGCCTCCATGCGCTGCAGCGGCGTCAGGCCCGGCTGCGCGGCGAGGAAGCGCCCCAGCTCGCGCACCGACGAGACCCGGTGTGCCACCTTGAGATCGGTCACCTGAAGCTGCGCAACGGCGCCCGGCAAGTCGCCGTTGATGATCGAGCGCAGCGCGCGAGCCGGCGCGCGCAGCAAGCCCATGTGCATCGCATCGCCGGTGATCGCCTTGAGGCCCAGGTGAGGGGCGAGGTTGTTGACCGCGCCACTGATGAGCGGGTGGAGCTCGCCGCGCAGGCTCTTGTTCTTCGATGACGAGACGTCGACGCCGTTGCAGTCGACGCCCTTGAGCGAGAGCTCGAGCTCGGTCTCGACGAGGCGGAGATCGCCAAGGACGGCGCGATCGGCGGACGTCGCCTGACAGAGCGCCGTGGGCTTGCCAGTCGCCGCGTTGCGATCGGCGTAGAGCTTGCGCAGCGTGTCGACGAACGACGCCATGTCGCGCTCGCCCTTGGTGAGCATCGAGGCGACGAGCAACGTCGCGGCCAGCGACTCGTCGCTCTCGCCGGCGAACGGCATGATGACGACGCGACCGTCGGCGCGGGCCGGGGCGGCGGCGACGAGGGAGGCGACGAGCGACAGCGCACCTGCAATAGGCGCGAGCAGGAGGGGTCGCCAACGCGAGGGATGGAGTTGCACGGCGCGATCGTATTTTCGGAATCGCTGCAGCACAAGCGACGCGCTCATCTCGGGCCCAGAAACTTGCCGCACGGTTTGGCTTGACTTGAGCTGGCCGCGCGCGCGACGAGAGCGACAGGAGAGACCCATGGCCGAAGGCGAGTACAAGGAGCTGTCCGGCGGGTGGAGCGACGTGCGCGGCATCGTCGCGCTGCACTCGACGCTGTATGTGATGTCCGGCTCGACGCTGTATCGGGTCCGTCGCGCGACGGGCGAGTACGAGGAGATGCCGGGCGAGTGGAACGCCAAGGCGCTGGCCGTGGCCAAGGGCAGGCTCTACGTGTTCGACGGCGATGGTGGCCTGTATCGAGTCGACGCAGCGACGGGCGAGTACGAGCAGATCAGCACCGGCTGGGGCGGCACGACGGCGGCGTACGCGGTCGGCGACGAGCTGTTCGCGACGGCGGAAGACACCCTCTACCGAATCGAAATCTGACGGTGCGAATCCGCTTGCACCGGACGAGGATCCTAGAGTAGTAACCCTCTCGCTTTCGCGGTTCGAAAGAAGGGGTGGTAGTTAAGTTGGTTATAACGCCGGCCTGTCACGCCGGAGGCCGCGGGTTCAAGTCCCGTCCACCCCGCCAGTCGAACTAGGCGCTAAGTCCCTCGGACCTAGCGCCTTTTTCTTTTTCCACGATCTGGGTGATCGAGCTTGCTGCCACGGATATGCCACGCCGGGCTGCGAGCATCGCGAGCGTCTTCTGGTCTGGATCGGTCTCGAGCTGCGCGGCTGCGACGATCTGTGGCGGTAGCGGCCGCGCATGCGCGCTGGCCACGTGCACGTAGAGCATCGTCTCATCGATGCGCCCATGACCGAGCCAGGCCTGCAGCCGCCACGGATTCACGCCGAAGAGCGCCGCGTGCGTACCGAACGAATGCCGCAGCGAATGCCATCCGCGCTGCGTGAGCCCGGCGTCGTTGCAGATCCGCCAGATCGCGTAGGTCGCTTGCTCATCGCGCATCGCCGAGCCATCGAGATTCCGCACGACGAACCCGAT
>CAZPEY010000089.1:0-4216 GCA_964585665.1 uncultured Polyangiaceae bacterium
GCCCCGAGCCGAGCACGATGACCTTGCGGCGCGCCGATGGGGGGGCTTCATCCTCGACGTCGTAGGTCGAGTAGAGATAGGGCGTCTTGGCCTCGAACTCGGCCGCGCAGGTGTCGACACACTTGTAGGACGGGCGGATGCCGCGGCGCCAGCGCTCGGCGCGCAGCGTGGTCTCATCGCACCCGAGGAGCTTGGCCAGGTCCACGTCGGACAGACCGAGGCGCTTGCCCTCACGGAGCTCCGCGTCGCTCGTCTGGGCCAGCGTGCGCCGCTCGGCGAGGCGATCGGCGGCCGCGACGATCGCGCCGATGTGTCCCAGGAAGAAGCGATCGATCGCGGTCAGCGCGTGGATGTCCTCGACGCTCCAGCCAACACGGAACGCCTCGAGCAGATAGAAGGGCCGATCCGGGTTCGGCACCATCAGGTGGTGGCGAACGGCGGCGAGGCGCGCGTCCGGATCGTCCGGCAGCGGCGGCCGCCAGAGCGGCGATCGCCCTAGCTCGAGCGACCGCATCGCCTTGCCGTAGGCTTCGCTGAAGGTGCGCCCGATCGCCATGACCTCGCCGACCGACCGCATCGAGGTCGTCAACTCGGGCGCCGAGCGCGGGAACTTGTCGAAGTTGAAGCGTGGGATCTTGACCACGACGTAGTCGAGCGCCGGCTCGAAGCAGGCCGAGGTCTGCGTGATGTCGTTCGTGAGCTCGTCGAGCGTGTAGCCGAGGGCGAGCTTGGCGGCGACCTTGGCGATCGGATAGCCCGTCGCCTTCGACGCCAGCGCGCTCGACCGGCTGACGCGGGGGTTCATCTCGATGACGATGACGCGGCCGGAGTGCGGGTGGACCGCGAACTGGATGTTCGACCCGCCGGTGTCGACGCCGATCTCGCGGATGATCGCCTTGCTCCACTGGCGCATCGTCTGGTACTCGCGGTCGGTCAGGGTCTGCGCTGGCGCGACGGTGATCGAATCGCCCGTATGGACGCCCATCGGATCGAGGTTCTCGATCGAGCAGACGATGATGACGTTGTCGGCCTTGTCGCGGACGACCTCGAGCTCGAACTCCTTCCAGCCGATCAGGCTCTCCTCGATGAGCACCGTCGAGGTCGGGCTCGCCGCCAGGCCCGCCTTGACGATCGTCTCGAGCTCGGCGCGGGTCTGCGCGACCCCGCCGCCGAGGCCACCGAGGGTGAAGCTCGGACGCACGATGGCCGGGAAGCCGACCTCGTCGATCCCCGCCATCGCCTCGTCGAGAGTGTGCGCGTAGAAGCTCTTGGGCAGCCCCGCGCCGATGCGCTGCATCGCCTGCTTGAAGAGCTGACGATCCTCCGCCTTGTTGATCGCTTCGAGCGAGGCGCCGATCAAGCGCACGCCATACTGCGCGAGCACGCCGCTCTCGGCGAGCTGCTTGGCGAGGTTGAGCGCCGTCTGGCCGCCCATCGTCGGCAGCAGCGAATCGGGCCGCTCCTTGCGGATGATCTCGGTGGCGACCTCGACGGTGAGCGGCTCGACGTAGGTTCGATAGGCGCGCTCCGGATCGGTCATCACCGTCGCTGGATTGGCGTTGAGGAGCACCACCTCGACGCCCTCTTGCTCCAGCGCCTTGCAGGCCTGCGTACCCGTGTAGTCGAACTCGCAGGCTTGCCCGATCACGATCGGCCCAGAGCCGATGAGGAGGACTTTCTTGATCGAAGGATCTTTGGGCATCGCGGTGCTTACCTCACCTAACCGAGCAGCAGCTTCTCGAGCAGCGCCTTCTGAACGTGCAGGCGATTCTCCGCCTCATCGAAGATCGCCGACTGAGGACCTTCCATGACCTCGGCCGAGATCTCCTCGCCGCGGTGGGCCGGCAGGCAGTGCAGGACGATCGCGGTAGGACGCGCCAGCTTGAGCAGCTTGGTGTCGACGGTGTACGCCGCGAACGCGACCTTGCGCGCCGCGGTCTCCTTCTCCTGCCCCATGCTCGCCCACACGTCGGTGGTCACCACGTCGGCACCCGTCGCCGCATCCTCGGGCGAGAGCGCCAGCCGCACGTTCGGCTTGCCTGCCAGATCGGACAGCGCCGGTCGGTAGCCTTCGGGGGCAGCGATCGCGAGCTGGAAGCCGAACAGGCCAGCGGCCTCGATCCAAGAGCGCGCCATGTTGCTCGCCCCGTCGCCGATCCACGCCACACTCCGGCCCGCGAGCGAGCCGTGCCGCTCGACCACCGTCATGAGATCGGCGAGGAGCTGTACCGGATGGCCGCCATCGGACAAGCCGTTGATCACCGGCACCGTCGAGGCACTCGCGAACTCGAGGAGCCGATCCTCCCCGAAGGTGCGGTACATGAGCGCGTCGACGTAGCGCGACGCGACGCGCGCCGTGTCGGCCACCGGTTCACCGCGACCGATCTGGCTCTCGCTCGACTGCAGCGTGATGGCGTGCCCGCCGAGCTGCAGGATCGCCGCCTCGAAGCTGAGCTTGGTGCGCGTCGACGCCTTCTCGAACACCAGGCCGAGCGTGCGCCCGTGCAACGTCGCATGAAGCGTGCCCGCGTCGCGCTCGGCCTTGAGCACGCGCGCCCGCTCGATCAGGGCGTGCAGCTCGTTGAGGGACAGATCGGCGAGCTTGAGGAAGTCACGCTTGGGCACCCGCGTCCGAAGGGTCTGGGGCGGGCGCGACGACAGAAACGAGCTGAGGATCATGAGTACCTCCGAGCGGCGGACTGCCACAGGGCGAGGAGGCGCTTGCGAAGGCGACTGGCAGAGACGCCCTTCTTCGGCGCGACGAAGATCGTGTCGTCCCCGGCGAGCGTGCCGAGGACTTCCGGGAGGCGTGCCTTGTCGAGCGCGATGGCGACCGCGGAGGCGGCCCCGATGCGGGTCTGCACGACGCACAGCGCGTCCCCCTCGAGCACCGCGGTCACCATGTCGCGCATGCGCACGATCTCGCTCTCGGGCTCCGCCGCGGGCGCGTCCTCGAGCTCGTAGATCGAGCCGCCCTCGGGCAAGGTCACGCGACGCGCCTTGAGGCGCGCCAGATCGCGCGACAGGGTCGCCTGGGTGACATCGAAGCCGCGCGACGCCAGGCGCTGACGCAGCTCCTCCTGAGTGCCGATCCGCTCGCTGCGGATCAACGACCTGATCACGTCGCGGCGGCCGCGGGTCGAAGCCTCGGTGGTCATGCGCTGGCCTCGAGCTCTTGGCGCACGATGGTGCCGACACCCCGGTCCGTGAACAGCTCGGCGATGACGCTGTGCGGGGTCCGCCCGTCGAGGACGTGCACCGCGCGCACGCCCGCTTCCAGCGCCTGCAGGATCGTCTGGCACTTGACGGCCATGCCGCCCTGGATCGCGCCGGCGGCGATCTTTTGCTGCAACATCGCGGGCGTGAGCTCGGAGAGCAGCTCGTCGCCGTCGAGGATGCCGGGAACGTCCGAGAGGTAGATCAGCTTCTGCGCCGACAGCGCCTTGGCGACACCAGCGGCGACGACGTCGGCGTTGAGGTTGTAGCTCTGACCATCCGTGCCGATGCCGACGGGCGAGATCACCGGTACGTAGCCTTCGGCGAGCATCAGGTTGATCAGCGACGCGTTGACCTCAGTCAGCTCGCCGACCTGGCCCAGGTCCTTGCCGTCCTCGCGGATCAGCTTCTGCGCGCGCAGCAGCGCTCCGTCCTTGCCCGACAGCCCCACCGCATTGGCACCCGAGCGATTGAGGCGCGTCACGAGCTCCGTGCTGATCGAGCCGGTGAGCACCATCTCGACGACCTTGAGATCCGAGGCGTGCGTGACGCGCAGCCCGTCGATGAACTCGGGCTTGCCGCCCAAGCGTTCGAGCGCGCGCGAGATCTCCGGGCCACCGCCATGCACGACGATGGGCTGCAGCCCGACCGACTTGAGCAGCAGGATGTCGTCGCAGAACGAGTGCTTGAGCGACTCCTTGGTCATCGCTGCGCCGCCGTACTTGATGACGCACTTCTGGCCGCGGAAGCGCGACATGTAGCCGAGCGCCTCGACGAGCAGCGACACCTTGAAGGCTGGGCTGTAGTTGGCGAGGCGGTCGTCCTTGGCGACGCCGCCCGACGGAGTATCGACGATGAGCGACGTGTAGTCGGCGTTGATCTTGACGTAGTCGTAGCTGAGGTCGCAGCCCCACGCCGTCGACGAGTGGCTGCCCGCGCCGAGCTCGACCTCGACCTTGCACTCCGGCTCGCGCATCTTCTTGCGGAGCTGCTGCTTGTC
>CAZPEY010000089.1:4316-16922 GCA_964585665.1 uncultured Polyangiaceae bacterium
TGCCCCGCTTCGATCGCCGGCGCCTGCGCCGCGCCGTTGGCGAGGAGGAAGACGACGTCGTTCGTGCTCATGTCGTTGTCGACGGTGAGCTGGTTGAAGGTCGTCGCGTTGGCGTCGCGCATCGCGCGCTGCAGCAGCTCCGGCGCGATCGTCGCGTCGGTCACGATCACCGCGATCATGGTCGCCATCTGCGGCGCGATCATGCCCGAGCCCTTGCAGATCGCCGCCAGGGTGATGGGCTTGCCGTCGATCTCGAACGTCCGGCTCGCCATCTTGACCCGGGTATCGGTGGTCATGATCGCCTCGGCCGCGGCCTCCGGCTCGATGCGCAGGTTGGCGACGAGCGACGGCAGCGCGGTGACGATCTTGTCGACCGGCAGCCTGACGCCGATGACCCCCGTCGACGCCGAGAGCACCGCGCCAGCCGGAACCCCCAGCGCCGCGCCGACGGCGGCGTGGATCTGGCCGACCGCCTCGATGCCCGCCGGGCCGGTCAGCGCGTTGGCGTTGCCGGCGTTGATGACGACCGCGTGCACGCCCGCCATCGGCAGCCGCTTCTCGGCGTCGAGCGCCGGCGCCGCCTTGGCGCGATTGACCGTCACGACACCCGCCGCCGCGCAGGGCAGCTCGCTCGTCACGAGGGCCAGATCCTTGCGCTGCGGCTTGATGCCCGCCGCGACCCCGGAGAACTTGAACCCGATCGGTAGCTTCACTGGAAGAACCTCCGCAGAGTGCCGAGCCCCATCGTCTCCTCGTAGCCGAGGAGGAGATTCAGGTTCTGCACCGCCTGACCGGCGGCGCCCTTGACGAGGTTGTCGATCGCGCTGACCACGACGACGCGCTGGCCATCGACGTTGGCGCCGATGACGCAGCGGTTGGTGCCGACGACGCGCTTCATGCGCACGAGCTCAGCCGACTCCTCGAGGGACACGAACGGCTCGCTGCCGTAGCGCGACACGTAGCACTCGTAGAGCGCGCTCTGCGTCAGCGGCGCCTTGGCGCGCACCGTCGCGGTCGCGAGGATACCGCGCTCGATGGGCACGAGGTGCGGCACGAAGGTCAGCGGCACCGGCGCACCGGCCTGCTCGGTCAGCACCTGGCGCATCTCCGGCTCGTGCTGGTGGCGCAGCACACGGTAGGCGCGCACGTCGTTGTCGATCTCGACGAAGCTGTACTCTTCGGTCGCCTTGCGGCCCGCGCCCGACAGGCCCGAGACGGCGGTCACCACGACGGAGTCGAGCTCGATGAGGCCGGCCTCGACGAGCGGCAGCAAGCCAAGCGTCACGGCCGTCGGGTAGCAGCCGGGGTTCGCGACCAGCTTGGCGTCCTCGATGGCGTCGCGGTTCAGCTCGGGAAGCCCGTAGACCGCGGCGAGCTCGGACGCCTCCCCATAGTGCTTCTCCGCGAGCTCCCGATCGACGAGGCGAAACGCGCCCGACAGATCGATCACCTTGCAGCCGAGCGCGAGGAGCCGTGGCGCCAGCTTCTGCGAGATCTCGGTCGGCGTCGCGAGCAGCACGACGTCGCAGCCCCGCGCCTGGGCCTCACCCTCCTCGAAGGTGCAATAGGCAAGGCCGCTCGGTGCCCCCTCGATGTGTCGAGACACCGGCTGCTGTGCGTAGCGCTCACCGGCGACGAAGCGCAGCGTGACCCCAGGGTGTCCGACGAGAATGCGCGTCGCCTCCATGCCGGTGTAGCCGGAGGCGCCAAAGATCCCGATCGATCGCGTATGCATTGAGTGCATGAATATGCACGTCATATGCACATGTCAATGCAAATCTTCCCCCCCCGGCCAAAGATCGCTTCCGGAACGCGGCGACCGCTCAGTACTCGACGTAGCTGCTGTCGATGCGGACGAGCCGCCAGCGCTCGTCGCGCCAGACGAAGTGCCAGGTCTCATGGCGGCCGTCGCGCCCAGTCACCTCGACGTGCCCGGGCTTGCCGGTGTCGAGCAGCAGCTCCGGCCCGTCGAAGGGCTCAGGGCAACGCGCCCGCGGCTTGCTGCACACGGCGCGCAGGCTGACGACGTCGGCGAAGGGGTATGATCGATCCCGCACGCCGTCGACCGCGCGAACGCTCTCGCGATGGACGTACGTGAAGGGAAAGGCAAGGGCCCGCAGCAGCGCTTCTGCCTCGCGCCCCGCGACAGCGTCGTTGGACAACCGCAGCGCCTCGGGCAGCGCCGTCAGCGCGGCGGGTGGAACGCCGATCACGGGCACGAGCGGCTTGCCGGCGCGCCGCAAGCGCACCGCGGACAGACAGCTCTCATCGATCGTGGCGGCGCGCACCGCGGCGAAGCGAATCGCGAGGGTCGTGACCTTGGCCTTGGGCAGGGTGACGAGGAACCAGGGCTCCGCCTGCTCGCTCGATGGTGGAGTCGCGGCGATCGGCGCCCCGTCGTCGATCGAGACCCGTAGCTCGACCGGTCGGTTGCGCTCGCGGAGGTGCTTGGGCGATCGCCAGTCGCCCGCGGCGATCTCGATCGTATCGATGGAGGTTGGCTCCGCGAAGACGATGGTGACGCCCTCCCCGATCCCCGCGTCTGGCTTGCCCTCGCACCAGGTGTTCCACAGGCGGTAGGCGCCGTCCTCCGGGTTCTCTTCGAGCGCCCGCGCCCGCGCTCGCAGCAACACCGTCGGTGCCCCCGCTCCGCGCGGCCCGTCGACGAAGGTCGACGTGGCGCTGATCTCGCGCACCGGCACGAGCTCCTGCTCGAACGAAGGGACGAAGGACACCCCGTCGAGGATCGCGCGCACCTCGCTGTCCGACTGCAGCGACAGCAGATCGGGATCGGTTCGAGCCCGCCGCAGCTTGGCCTGCGCGAGCGCACCGCCCTCGGCTTTGAGCCACGCGAGCTGTTCGACCGCCAGATCGCGATGGCCGAGCAGCGCCTCGACACAGGCCAGGTTGTAGCGCGACACGACGTGCGTCGGCTCGCTGGCGATCGCCTCACGGAAGGCCACCGCCGCTGCTGCGAGCCGCTTGCTGCGATAGAGCTCGAGGCCGCGCTGGTTGCTGAGGCTCGCCCGGCTCGGCTTGGCGGCGTGCGCGAATGCGGTCGGCCAGAGCCCGAGGACGAGCGCGACCAGGAGCGCCACGAGCGAACACAAACGAACCGTCAAGCCATCCTCTTGTCCGACGGAAAATGCCGGATCGCTGCGCCGCACGCAAGGTGGTGACGCAGGGCATTTGGGCGCCGCCGGCATCCAGAGTACGATGCTGCCATGAGAGGATTCGTCGTCAGCGTGCTGCTTGCACTCGCGATGCTCGGTCGGGCCCACGCTTCGCCGCCTGCAACGCTCGAGGAGAAGACGGAGCAGGCGCGCGCGCACGTCAAGGCGGGCATCGCCTACTATGATGATGGGCGCTACGAAGACGCGGCCCGCGAGATGCGCGTCGCCTACGAGCTGCGTCCGCTCGCCGATCTCCAGTACAACCTCGCGCAGTGCTACGAGCGGCTCAATCAGCTCGAGGAGGCGGCCGCGGCGTACGAGATCTACCTCCAGGGCGTGACCAACGCGCCCGATCGCAAGGCCGTCGAGGCGCGCGTCGCGCACTTGCGCGAGCGAGCCAAGGCCCAAAAGGAGGGCGCCCCAGCGCCCCCGCAGATCGTCGAGAAGGAGAAGGTCGTCTTCAAGACGATCGTCGTCTACAAGGAGGCGCCGCCCAAGCCTGGCCGCGCGGCGCGCTACGCCGCGTATGGCCTGTTCGTGGTGGGCGCCGCTGGAGTCGCGACCGGGATCGCCTTCGCGGTCCTGGCGCAGCAGGCCGCCAACGACGTGACCAACGGCGGCAACGTCGCCAACCCGCCGCCGTTCGACGGCGACATCCGTACGACGCAGGCGTCTGGCAAGACCTACCCAATCATCGCTGGCGTCAGTGCCGGCCTCGGCGTGCTCGCGATCGGTGGAGGCATCGGCCTGTACCTGATCGGCAACAAGATCGACAAGGAGGCTCCCAAGCTGACCTTCACGCCGCTGCTCGGTCCGCAGGGTGGCGCTCTTCTCGTCGGAGGGAGGTTCTAATGCGCGCTGCCCTCCTCTGCAGCTCGCTCCTCGCGCTCGGCGCGACCGCTTGCTACAGCCCCAAGCCGCCCGGCGGATCGTACCTCTGCTCGACGATCGACAAGGACTGCCCGGACGGCCAGTCGTGCGAGTGCGGCCTCTGCGTCGACCGCAAGACGCAGGCGGCGTGCGGCTTCAAGATCGACACTGCAGCGACGGGAAGCACCTTGCAGGTCGAGGAGCACCAGAGCTTCTCGATCACGATCACCGCGAAGACCGCCAACGGCACCGATGCCAACGAGTTCGGCGGCGAGGTGACGCTCGCGTCTACCTGGGGCGATGTTCGGCCGAGCAAGGTCACGCTCAAGAACGGCACAGCCACCGTCGACGTGCGACTCAACCGCGAGACGCTGTCCCCGCAGACCGCGCGCGTGCTCGCCACCTTTCACGGCAACAACGGGCAGAGCGGCAAGATCGGCGTGTCTGCGCACAAGTTCGCGCGCCAGGCCGAGCCGGTCGTCCCTCCTGCGACTCCGCTGCAGCCGTTCGGCTGGGCCAACCGTCTCATCGCCCAGCCCAACGTCCTTCGCGACGAGACTGGCTATCGCATGTACTTCGTGGGCGTCAGCGCGATGGCCGAAGATCGCAGCGGCGTCGGCGTCGCTCGATCGACCGACGGCAAGACCTGGACACCCGAGCCCCAGCCGATCCTCATCACCAAGATGGCGGGCGGCGGCATCGGCAATGACATCCAATCTCCGTCGGTGTTCAAGGTCGGCGACAAGTATCACGCCGTGGTGTCCAAGGGCGGCACGGCGGGGCGCGAGATCGCCCTCGGTACCTCGACCGACGGCATCAGCGGCTGGGAGATCCACAACTCCGGTGCGCCGATCTTGAAGTCGATGGACTGCGCGTACTGCAACCGGGGCCTCGACTTTCCGCAGGTCCTCCCCGATCCCTCCAGCGTCGACGCCAGCGGCAAGGCGTCCAGCTGGATCATGTTCTTCAACGCCACCGCCGAGAACGGCCTGATCGACTCGGTGTCGATCGGCCGCGCGCAGTCGACCGACGGCCTCGCCTTCACGCCCGAACCGGCGCCGCTGCTGTCCGGGGATCTGACCGGCGAGGCGTTGCTGTTCTCACCTCGCGTGCTCGTCGACGGCACGGTCTTCAAGATGTGGTACTCGTTCGCGCGCATCGGCGAGATCGCGAACCTCCTCGATCTGTGCGACGCCAACTCGAAGGTCAGCGTCGGCTACGCCACGTCGGACGACGGCTTCTACTGGATCCGCTCCCCGAGCAACCCGGTGCTCGAGCCAGGCGCGACCGGCTGGGATCAGGGCGATCGCGCGATCCTCGTCAGCTCGGTGATTCCGAGCGACGGGACCGATCCGCAGAACGGCATCGATCTCTACTACACGAGCTTCCGGCGCACCGCGCTGACCTGCTTGCCGAACGGCATCGGCAAGGCGAGCCGGCCATGAGCGAGGCGGGCGCTTCCGTCGACGCCGAGTTCGGCGAGCTCGCGATCAAGCATCTGCAGGCGCTCCTCCGCATCGACACGACGAACCCGCCGGGAAACGAGACCGCGGCCGCCGAGTACCTTGCCGAGGTGCTGCGCAAAGAGGGCATCGAACCGACGCTCGTGGGCGTCTCGGCCGATCGAAAGAACGTCCTGGCGCGCCTCAAGGGCGGCGACGGGAGCAAGGGGCCGCTGCTCCTCTGCGCGCACCTCGACGTCGTGCCCGTCGAGCTCGAGCACTGGACGCACCCACCGTTCGGAGGCGTGATCGCCGACGGCTTTCTGTGGGGCCGCGGCGCGATCGACATGAAGCACATGGCGGTCATGTCGGTCCTGACGCTGATTCGCTTGAAGCGAGAAGGGCACGCGCTCGATCGTGACGTGATCTTCGCCGGCGTCGCTGACGAGGAGGCGGGCTGCGAGCAGGGCTCGAAGTGGCTCGTCGTCAATCACCCGGAGCTCGTGCGCGCTGAGTTTGCCCTCGGCGAGGCGGGCGCCTTCAGCGTCTATTCGAATGGCGTCGAGCTCTATCCGATCCAGGTCGCCGAGAAGGGCGTCGTCTGGTTTCGCATGAAGGCGCGCGGGACGCCGGGCCACGGTTCGATGCCGCGCGAAGACAACGCGGTCGGCCGCCTGGCGCGCGCTGTCGCTGCCCTCGCTTCGACCCGCTTGCCGCACCATCGCACTCCCGTCGTCGAGGCCTACCTCGGCGCGCTCGCCGCCACGCAGCCGGCACCACGCTCGTGGCTGATCCGCAACCTGTGGACGCGCGCCATCGCCAACCTCGTGCTCGGCAAGATGCCCGATCGCGGCGTCGCCAACGCGATCGCCGCGGCGCTGTCGAACACCGCCGTGCCGACGATGTTGCGCGCCGGGCAGAAGGTCAACGTCATCCCCGGCGAGGCCGAGGCCGAGGTCGACGGACGCACGCTGCCGGGCCAGACGACGGCCGACTTCCTGCGCGAGGTGCAGCAGGTCGTCGGCGAGGAGATCGAGCTGGCGGTGACGCGCGAGCTGCCTCCGGTCGAGACCTCGCCCGAGTCGCAGCTCTTCGACGTGCTCAAGGCGACGCTCAAGCAGCACGCGCCCGCCGGCACCGCGATCCCGTACATGGCACCAGGCTTCACCGACGCCAAGAGCTGGGCCGAGCTCGGCTGCCGCTGCTACGGCTTCGAGCCCGTGCGCTTCTCGCCCGACGATCCGAAGTTCTCCGAGCTCTTTCACGGTCACAACGAACGCATCCCGATCGCCGGGCTCAAGTGGGGGACGACCGTGCTCTTCGAGGCGGTGCGACGCTTCGTCGTGCCCGGCTCGACGCGATGAAGAAGCACGAGCAGAGCCGCACCTCCGAGCTCATCGCCGTCTACCGGGCGATCCACGCGGCGCAGCACGAGGCGCCGATCCTCGTCGATCCGTTTGCGCACAAGCTCGTGCGACCGTGGTGGCGCCTCGCCGCTCGCTCGCGCCTCCTCTATGCCATTTATCGCGCCGCCGGCATCCGCCTCGACCCGGGCATCGCCCTGTGCATGGCGCGCAGCCGGATCGCCGAGGATCGGCTCGAGGCCCTTCGGCGCAGCGGCACACCCGCGCAGTGGGTCCTGCTCGGCGCGGGGCTCGACATGTTCGCGTGGCGACGACCCGAGCACGTCGAGGTCCCTCAGTTCGAGGTCGATCATCCCGCGACGCAGGCCGACAAGCGCCGGAAGATCGCCGCGCTCGGCCTGACGCCCCCTGCCCACCACCACTTCGTACCCGTCAACTTCGAGGAGGAGTCCGCCTCGGCGAAGCTCAAGGCGGCGGGCTTCGACCCGACGGTGCCAGCGATCTTTGCCTGGCTCGGCGTGACGTACTACCTGTCGCGCGAGGCGATCACCGCGACGCTGCGGGACGTGCGCAGCGTCGCCGCGCCGGGCTCCTACCTCGTGTTCGACTACCGCGCCCCCGATCGTCACGCGCGGCCCGAGGAGCTGCGGCTGCTCGCGCTCGGCGATCGCACCTTCGCGAAGTGGGGCGAGCCGTTCGTCTCGCTGGTCGAGCCGGACGACTGGCGCGCGCTGGCACGAGAGACGGGCTGGCGGCACGCCGCGGATCACGACCACCAAGCCATGGTCGAGCGCTTCTACAAGGGGCGAGCGGATGGCCTGCGCCCAACGACCACCTATCGCGTCGTCGAGCTCACCGCCGACTGAGCGAGCTCAATCGCCGACGCTGACCTTCTCCCCGAGCCGCCGACCGGTTGGCGAGAAGGCGATGAAGCGGCTCACCGTGTAGTTCGTCGCCCGGTGTGCCGCGAACACCGCGTAGCCGAACACGCGACCGGTGCGCGGCCCGACGAGCGCGAAGCAGCCCTCGAGCCCGAGCGCCGCGGCGGGCCACTCGCCGCGGACGACGTGGCGCTTGGCCTCCTGCAGGCACGCTCTCACGGTCGGCGACAGATCTTTTAGCCGCACGGGGCGCGTGTGGCTCGGGCGCGGCCCCTCGTAGGTGAACGATCCCTCGACACGCCGGCGCAACGTCGCCGAAGGAAACTTGGTTGCCACGCGGGCCACGTTGCTGGCTATCGTAGTCGGAGGAGGGGTTGTTGGTCGAGCACGCCGACGAAGCGGACGACGACGAGGTCCCAGAGCCGCCCTGCCCTCTCGAGGTGCAGTGGGATTTCTGGTCGGCGATCGAAGCCGTGTCGGGACAGACCTGCCGCTTCCGCTTTCGGGTCAAAGGGGTCGCGCCCGACGAGCGCGTCGTGCTCACCGCGCACCTCCACGCGAGCGACGTCACGCTCACCGCGACGGCAGAAGGGACCGGCACAGCCGCGTGGAGCCTGCTCGAGCTCTCCTACGACGCGCCCGGGCCCGGACCGAGCGGCCTCTGGGGTCGCTTCGACCTCTTTACCATCGACGGCGGACCACGCGCCTCGTGCGCGTTCTCGCGGCTCGACTTCCTCGTCATCCCCGACGAGAGCGCGCCGCCCGCGGCACCCAATCCGCCCAACTGGCTGCGGCTGCCGCTCCGCCCCTGCAGGTAGGCCCGGCACGCTGCGAGCGAGGGGGCGCGACCCGTTGTCGGGGCGCCGCGACGTCAGCGTTGAGCTGCGGCCGAAGCGGCGCTCAGTAGCCCTGGTCGACCAGCCAGGCCGCCATCTCGCGATAGAACTGGTGGCAGTCGAACGCGTTGCCCGAGCCCGGCGACTGCCCGGCGATCTGACAGACCTCGTCGAGGTGATCGGCGGGGATGCAGCCGAGGAAGGTGCCCCAGCGCGAACCCGCGACCGACACGAGGCCATCGTTGGTGGGCGCCGGCTGCGCGAGCTGATCGAGCAGCGCGCCCGAGACCGCGAGCAGCGGGTTGATCGGATCGACATAGGCGTTCCAGCGCGCGATGAACAGCGGCTGGTTCGCGGTGCCGCAGGCCTCCTCGCCGAGGCTGTTGCTGCTGCGGCCCGCCAGCGAGTAGTACGCGACGCCCGGCTGGTTCGGCACCTTGGCGTTCCAGTCGACCATGCCCTCGACGGTGACTTGCTGCACCGCACCCTTGGCGTCCTGCGTCGGATCGCCCGAGAGCGCGAGGCCGAACACATTGAGCAGCACCTCGAGCGCGTCCTGCACGATGCCAGGCAGGCGATCGAGGGCGATGTCGGCGATCTCCGAGCCGTGGTGCGGCGAGGAGATGGTTACGATCGCGGCGACCTTGTCGGGGATCTTCGACGCCGCCCAGCGCGCGTCGAGGCCGCCCTGCGAGTGGGCGATGATCTTGACCTTCTTGGCGCCGGTCTGCTCGATCACGCCCTCGATGAATTGACGTAGGGTCTCGCCGCGCACCTCGGACGAGTTGAACGGATCGACGACCGAGATGAACACCTGGTGGCCGTCGGCCTCGAGCACCGCCTTGACGCCGTAGAAGTAGTCGAGCGGGCCAATGTTCTGGAAGCCCGACATGCCGTGCGCGAGCACGAGCGGATAGGGTGACGGCGTGTGCGCCGTGGTGCCGCCGTCGCTCGCCGACGTCTGATACTCGTGCGGCTGCTCCGCCGGGGCGAGATCGGGCGTACTTCCGCCGCTACCGTCGAGCGTCGAGACAGCGGAGCTGCTGCAGGCTGCAGCGAGCGTCAAGGAAACCGCGAGTACTGGCAGCCGCATGGACCGCGATCTGAAGATCCGCGATCGGACCCGTCAAGATCGATCTCGCCGATCTCGCCAGAACTTTGTGACGCTACGCGTCAACCGCTACGATCTCTTCTCTAATGTGGAGCGCCGTCACCGCGCTGATGGAGCAGTCGATCGGGTCGGTCTTCCCGTCGGCCCAGCTCGTCGTCCTCGACGGCGAGTTTCGCTCGTCGCAGGCGTTCGGCGCGTGCACCCCGTCGACGATCTTCGACCTGGCGTCGCTGACCAAGCCGCTGTCGACGGGGATGTTGATCGCCCAGCTCCTCGAGGAGCGCCGCCTCACCCTCGATCAGAAGATCGCCGGCGGCCATGTCGTGCGGCAGCTCCTCAGCCACTCGTCGGGTCTCCCGGGCTGGAAGGCGCTCGCACCGCCCGGCGTGGTCGACAAGCAGCGGGTCCTCGACGAGATCGCGCGCACGCCGCTCGAGTACGAGCCCGGCTCGCGCTCGGTCTACTCCGATCTCGGCTTCATCTTGCTCGGAGAGCTCGCCGCTGCGTGCCTCGGACCGCTCGACCGCGCGTTCGCGACGCGGATCGCCGGCCCGCTCGGGGTCGAGGCGCGCCTGGGCTTCCACCCCGAGCCGACGGCGTGCGCGCCGACCGAGGGCGAGCTACGCGGCGTGGTCCACGACGACAACGCGCGCGCCATGGGCGGCGTCGCCGGACACGCCGGCCTCTTCGGCACCGCCGACGACGTCGCCACCGTTGCGCAGTCGCTCCTCGCGACGTGGCACGGCGCCCCTGGCCTCCTCACGACGTCGCTCTTGCGGACGATCTGGTCGCCCGCCGGTGTGCCGGGATCGACCTGGTGCCTCGGCTGGGATCGTCCGTCGGCACAAGGCTCTTCGGCCGGCGAGCTGTGGCCGAAGGACGGCGTCGGCCACCTCGCCTTCACCGGCTGCTCGCTGTGGCTCGACCCGCCGCGCCGCCGCGCCGTCGTGCTCGTCAGTAACCGCGTCTACCCGACACGCGCCAACGAGCGGATCCGCCAGCTCCGCCCGCAGCTCCACGATCTCATCGTCAAGCAGCTTGACCAACGATCGTGACTACGAGCCGCCGCTCGTGCGCGCGTCGCCGATGCTCGACGACGTACAGCGCCTGCCAGGTCCCGAGCGCCAGCTTGCCGTCGAGGATCGGCAGCGTCTCGCTGGTGCGGAGCAGCGCCGCCTGCAGATGGGCCGGCATGTCGTCCGGTCCTTCGTCGTCATGCTCGTAGCCGGCGCCTTCGGGCGCGAGCCGCTGCAGCCAGCGCTCGAGATCGCGCCGCACCGACGGATCGGCGTTCTCGGAGACGAGGAGCGACGCGCTCGTGTGCTGCAGAAAGACGTGACACAGGCCGCTGCGAACGCCGCTCGACTTGACCAGCCGCTGCAGCTCGTCCGTCACGTCGACGAAGCCGCGTCCGCCCGTCTGGACGCGGACGATCGTCTGGTTCATTCGAGCGCCTGCCAGATCGCCTCGGTCGGCTGGGTTCCAGTCGCCTTCTTGACCAGCTCGAGGAGCAGCTCCTCTTCCTTCTTGCCCTGATCGACCATCCAGGCCTGCAGCACGACCTCGGCCGCCGGAAACGCCGACGTGACGTCGAAGCGCCAGTCACCCTTCTCCTTGAGCAGGCGGTAGGTCCACGTCGCCTTGCCCTTCAACTTGTGTTCGATGCGCGCTTCGTCGCCCTTGATCGTCGTCTTGCCGAGATCGGCGGTGACCAGCGGCTCACGGCTGATCCAGCCGCGCTCGACGGCGAGCGCCATCACCGCCGCGCCATCGAGATCCTTGAGCTCGGCGGGCCGCAGCTGCGCTCGCACGATGAGCACCGTGAGCTTGGTCAGCGGCGAGAGCTTGCGCACTTCGGCCGGCTGGGCGTGCAGCGCGAGCTCGCGCACCTCGTCGTAGAACGCCACCGTCTTGGCGGTCGCCCAGCGCACCGCATCCTTGCCGTCGCCGCGCCCGAGCGCGTCGTGGTACGCGACGAGCGCGCGCAACACCGCGTCGCTTTCCGGTGCCGGCTTGGCGCTCGCCGTGCGCGGAGCCACCGTCGAGTACAGGCCCATCGAGATCGCGAAGAGAAAAATCAACGTACGCACGCCGCAACTCTACTCGATTCGGGGTAGCTTCGCTCCTAATGCGCGCCGCGCTGCGTATGCCGATCGAGATCCGTCGCTCTCCCCACGACACGGAGCGCTGGTTTGCCCTCGCCGCGTCGATCTCCATCGACGCGATCGAGCTACAGCACCCCGTGTCGGACGAGCTCGACGAGCGCGTCTTCGTCTCGTTCCATCTCCCGGAAGACGGCCTGCCGATCCGCGCCAAGGGGTACCTCCTCGAGACGCCGCCCGACGACGAGCACAGCGGCGACGTCGAGCGGCGCAGCCTGCGCCTCGAGCTCGAGCCCGCCGATCAGGAGCGCGTCCTCCGCTACCTCCAGGGCTGACCGATCGGCCACGGCTGACAACCGCCTCCCCGTCGTGGTACGAGGCGGACTCCATGTCCGAACCTTTCTCGCGTCTCGACTCCCTCGAACAAGAAGCGCTCCGCGGCGGCGGCGACGAGCGCATCGCGCGTCAGCACAAGGCCGGCAAGCTCACCGCCCGCGAGCGCATCGAGCACCTCCTCGATCCGGGCTCGTTCACCGAGCTCGACAAGTTCGTCACGCATCGCTGCCGCGACTTCGGGATGGAGGAGCAGAAGATCCTCGGCGACGGCGTGGTCACCGGCTACGGCACGGTCAACGGTCGCAACGTGTTCGTGTTCGCCCAGGACTTCACCGTCTTTGGCGGCTCGCTCTCGGGCGCGTACGCGACGAAGATCTGCAAGGTGATGGACCTCGCCCTCAAGGTCGGCGCACCGGTCATCGGCCTCAACGACTCCGGCGGCGCGCGCATCCAGGAGGGCGTCGAGTCGCTCGCCGGCTACGCCGAGATCT
>CAZPEY010000090.1:0-4805 GCA_964585665.1 uncultured Polyangiaceae bacterium
GGTCCAAGGCCAGGGCAAGAACACCGGCACGTTCGACGGCTCGGGAGGTCAGGCGAGTGGGGCCGGCACGAACACGGGCGGCGGCGGCGGCGGCGCCAACTTCTACGAGAACACCGCGAGCGTGAACCTCAATGGTGGCAACGCGACCGGCGGCGCCACCAACGTCGGGGGCAATGGCGGCATCTCGACGGCGATCCTGAACAGCGGCTGCATCACCGTCGCCGGCGGCACCCCGGGGGGCACCGCAGGCACGGTCACAGCTCCGGCAAACTGCCTCTAGCCGACGGAAACTCGACGAAAGAGGAACCTATGAGAAAGTCAATCATCTTTACTATCTCGCTCGGCCTCCTGAGTATCGCGGGCTGCAAGGACACGAGCGGCACCGGCAACAACAAGAACGGCGACATGGCCGGCGGCGGCAATGGCGGAGGCAACTTCGCGGTGCTGTCGGACAACGTCACGCTGCAGCCTGGCGCAGACTGCGCCAACGGCGGCGTCCAGGTGCGGGTCGGTCTCGACAACGGTGACGGCGGCGGGACGGCGCGCAACGGCGCGCTCGAGGCCGGTGAGGTCGACACGACCAAGAACATCTGCAACCCGACGGTCCCCAACTTCGCCACGCTGACCGTCTCGACGGTGCTCGGCTTCGGCGACATGCACTGCCCGTTCGGTGGCACCGAGATCGCGTACGGCGTCGACAACGGCGACGGCGGCGGCACCGCGTCAAACAGCGTGCTCGAGATGGGCGAGATCGACGGCCGGACCTACGCCTGTCTGCCCCAGCCGCCAAACATCCTGACGGTGACGACGCCGGTGTATGCGCCCGCGCCTTGCCTCTACGGCGGCGAGACGGTGCAGAGCGGCCTCGACGACGGCCTCCCGGGCGGCACCGCCAACGACGGCATCCTGCAGCCCGAAGAGGTGGACCTCAACGAGACGCGCTGCAACCCGCCGCCGACCGACACCTTCCCGGCGCCGACCGGCACGGCCGGCAAGGCGTCGATCGACGTGCGCGGCGGCGACGGGTTCGGCTCGGGCAGCGACTCCGGAGCGCAGGCCGCCGGCACGGTCTCGATCACCAACAACGGCGCCAACATTGCTTCGTCGATCGAGGTCTACAAGGCGGGCACCGTGACGCCCAACACGACCTACACGAAGCCGACCTATCAGGCCGGCGCGAACGAGCTGGTCATCGACGAAGACACGCAGATCGACTTCCTCGACGTCGGCGATGGCACCATCCCGGACAAGGGGACGTACATCGTCTCGACGCTGGCGACGAGCGGCAACTTTGCTTACCCGATCTACAAGGATGGCGTGCAGGTCACGAGCGTCCACGTCATGGCCGGCAAGACGCTGACCTTCGCGACGGCCACCGCCGACCCCACCGTCAAGGTGCATGTCGACGACTTCTGGAATCAGGGCACGGTGACCTCGCTGTCCAACTACGAAGGCGACTTCCGGGCCAACCTCCTCATCGAGTGTCACCACTTCCTCAATGACACCGGCGCGCTCGTCGATCAGCGCTCCTTGCCGAGCGCCGGATACAGCTCGGCCGGCTGGCTCCAGATCTTCGCGCTCAACGGCACCGGCGGACAGATCGCCAACTACGGCGAGATCAGCACGCGCGGCTGGGACTACATGGAGGCGAACGGCCCTGGCCTGGCGACGACGGCGGCGTACATGATCCTGGTGGCGCGCAGCCACGTCTACAACAAGAACCTGCTGACCGCGCGCGGTGGCGACGGTACGAGCGGCAACCCGGGCACCAATGGCGAATCGCTCACCGTCCGCACCGTGGCCGGCAACATCCTCAACGAGGGCACGATCACCACCAGCGGCGGCACGGGCGAGGTGGGCGTGGGAGGCTCGATCCTGCTCTACAACGGACCGAACATCGGCGGGCCCACGCATCCGTTGCTGGACGACCCGACGGTGTTCGCGGCTGGCACGCTCCAGACGAGCGGCCCCCTCCTTGCCAAGGGCGGCGACGTCGATGCCTGGCCGACCTCGGGGAGCGGCGGCGCCGTGCGGATTCGCATGGTCGGCGCCGGTCTTGTCTCGAGCTCGACGATCAACGTCCAGGGCGGTGACGCGGCGAATCAGACGGGCGGCAACCTCGGAGATGGCGGCTCCGTCGACATCCGCGCCTATACCTGGGTCGGTCCTCTCGGTACGGACGCGCCGATCGTCCCGAACATCATGCTCGGTGCGCCCGCCGGGAACGTGCCCGCCGAGGCGGGATCGATCCTGGCTCGGGGCGGCAACTCCAAGGGCGGCTACGGGCGTGGCGGGTACGGCGGCTATGTCAACGTGCTGCTCGACGTTCCGCTGGTCTCCGACGGAGGGCGTCCGACCAAGGCCCGGCCCATCAGGGATCCGTGGGCGGTCGTGGCGACGTACGACCTTGCGCAGCTCGAAACCGCGGGGCCGGCGCGCCTCCAGCTCTATGGCTTCGGCGGCAACGTGCTCGCCTCGGGCGGCACCAGCTCGAACTTGAACGGTGGCACCTACTACGGCGGTAACGGTGGCACGATCAGTCTGTCAAGCCAGCCTTGCGCGACCTCGCTTGGACTCGGCATCGATATCGGGCCCGGCTCGACCTCCTGCCAGTTTGCACACTACGGTCCGCGCCTCGTCGCGGTCGACGTCGATCTCAAGGCCAACGGCGGCGCGGGGAGCTGGACCCCCGGCCTCCAGGGCTACATCAACGTGAGGATGGCGACCTTCCCGCCGTCGCAGGTCGAAGGGCCGAGCGCGCAGCTCTCCGGGGCGACGTTCGAGGCGGCGCAGATCCTCACCAAGGGGCTGCTCACGATCGAGGGTGGTAAGGGCGGCTATGGATCAAGCTCAAGCGGCTCCATCGGCGTCTATTGCGACGTGTGCGACGTCAACGTCCAGGGCGCCGTGAACGCCAATGGCGGCGAGGGCACCGCGGAGAGCGGCTACGGCGGCTGGGGCGGCTACGTCGCCTTGAGAGGCTTCACCACGAGCTTTGCGGCGAACATCACGGCCGACGGCGGCAAGGCGGACTTCTACGGCGATGGCGGCGAGATCAACGTCATCGGCTACAAGGTAACCAACATGGCCGCGCTCTCGGCCAAGGGCTATGGCGGCGATCAGACCGGGAGGGTCATCATCGCCGCGATCCAGTCGCTTGCGCAGAGCGGCACCATCAACGTGAGCGGAGTCAACGGCAAGGCGGGCTCCGTCCTGATCTCCGGTGGCTCTATCGTCAACAGCGGTAATATCTCGGCCGACAGCTCGGGAGACTGGTCCGCGCCCGGCGGCACGATCGTGATCAACCCGCAGCAAAGCATCTACACGGCCCCGGCGGTGTCCTTCACCAACACCGCGGCGCTGTCCGCCAATGGTGGCGCGGGCTACCACGGCGACGGCAGCACCTCGGGCGGGACGGGCGGCACGGTCGCGATCAACGCGCTCGTGACCAAGCAGACCGGTACGATCAGCGCCAAGGGCGGCAACTGCGATGCCACCGACACCTCGACGGGCGGCAACGGCGGCACGGTGTTCATGTCGTCGGGCAACGGCGGCACGATCAACGTGCAGGGCGGCGACGGCACCAACGGCTCGGTGAACGTCGGTGGCCAGGGCGGGACGGTGCAGATCATCGGCGACAACAGCGCCGCGATCAACGCGCGCGGCGGCAACGCGGCCACCGGCGCGACGACGATGACCGGCGGCAACGGCGGGTCGATCTCGATCAGCGGTGCCAACAGCGCCTGCGTCGACGTGGGCGGTGGCTCGGGCACGACCACGCCGGGCACGGCCGGCACGCTCACGCCGGCGGACCTCAAGAACTTCTGCGGCTAGTTCCTCGCCGAGCGCGCCGCTCGCACGGGGCGGCGCGCTCGACCCTCTCTCCACACCCCTCCCGATGACCTCTCCCGCCGAGCTCGCCCGCCTCGCCGCGCGGTCGCTGCGCTACTTCGTCTACACCCGCCCGCACGGCGGCTTCGGCGGCGACTGGGATACGCTCGACGCCGAGGCGCAGTTCCCCGACGCTGCGACGCTGAGTGCCGCGCTTGCGGCGATCGCGCCGACCCTGCAGGCACACGGCGTGGACGTGAGGGTCGACGCGGCAGGCAACACGCTTTGGCTGCTCGGCGCGCTCTACGTCACCAAGCAGCGCATCGCCGAGCTCGCCGAGGTCGAGCGCTGGCTCGACGAGGTCGGGGTGCCGATGGTGCAGGCCCACCGAGGCTGAGCGCGGTGAGCGTCTGCCCCGCGTGAAACGTGACTCCGCCGAACGAGGCAGGTAGGTTGGGCGGATGCGTCTCGCGCTCGTCCTTGCTTGCCTGTGTGTCTCCGGCTGTCAAACCCTCGACATCATCATCCGGATCACGGACGTCGCCGTGAAGGTCACCGATCTGGCGATCACCGCCTCGGGGCGCTCGCGTCCGACGACGACGGCGCCGGCGCCGCCGCTGCCGCGCAAGCACGGCTGGCCCTACATCGTCCTGCAGCGCCTCGAGCCCGGTCACCTGGCCGCCGATCGGTGCCGGGTTCGCGTCGAGCCCCTGGTCTTCAACCCCGAGAGCGTCTGGGATGGCAAGGCGCGCGAGGAGTACTTCGGCAGCCTCCCCGAGGTTGCGCAGCAGGAGATGGCGCGTGGACAGGCGCTCGCGAAGAAGACGTTCGAGGCCCGCGTCGAGTCCGGCGACTACGGGCTCGTCGGACGGCGCGGCAAGGTGACCCTCAAGCCGGGCCAGGAGGCGTTCGTGACGCGGAGCTCGGTGCGCGCCGTCAACACCACCAGCGGGCTACTCCTCGGCCACTTCGAG
>CAZPEY010000090.1:4905-16858 GCA_964585665.1 uncultured Polyangiaceae bacterium
GAGCTCGGTGCGCGCCGTCAACACCACCAGCGGGCTACTCCTCGGCCACTTCGAGATCGTGGCAACCTCCGACGGGGCGAAGGTCGGCGAGTTCGTCATCTATGGCGCCTCGACCGAGGGCGGACGCGACTGGATGGGCGCGTCGGCCAAGAACCTCGGGCTCGGCGTGCTCACCTTCCTCGGCGATCACTTCGGCTGCAAGTCGCCGCCACGAGCAAAGTACGTCCCGGCGCCAGCAGCGCCAGCCAATCCCTCGACGCCCGCTGCTCCCGCCGCCGCCCCCCAATGAAGCCGCGTCTCAGAGAGGTTCGCCGCGCCGCCCCTCGCCCGCGGCGCTGTGCTACTCGACGTTGATCACGAGCGGCCAGACGTAGTTGTTGAGCGTCCCGTCGTTGGGGATCGCGTAGAGCAGCAGCGTCTCCTGCGCGCCTGACGGCGCGCTCGCCTTGATCGAGATCGTCATCTGCACGGTGTCGCCGTTGTTGATCGCCGACTCGCGCGCCGGCGGATCGTAGGTGACGCCCGCGACGTAGTCCTGGCTGTACAACCCCGGCGAGACGCCGATGCTCCAGTCGGGAACCTTGACGATCGACCAGCCGGTCAGCGTCACCGTGCCGCTGCCGCCGGCCGGGATCGAGAGCATCGTCGGGCTCGGGCTCACCATGAAGTACGGATCGGTGTCCGACGGAACGCAGGGGCTCTGGCCGGCCGCGGCGGCCTGATTGGACCAGACCTGCGTCACCAGGTGGCCGTCACGGCTGATGGCGTAATTGCAGATGTCGGCGATCTCGGCGCCGGTCTGCGACCACGGGTCATCGTACGAGAAGATGTAGCCCGGGCTGTTGACCGGGTACGGATCGGTCGCCGCCTCGATGAGCTCGTGCGCGGTCGTCCAGTCGATCTGCTTGGTGGCGAGGCCAACGCAGGTCTGCACGATCGCGTAGACGAGCTCGGTCGCGCCGGTGGTCTGATAGTGAAAGCCGGGCGCGTAGTCGGGCGCGCAGTCGAAGCCGGGCGCCGAGTCGCTGATCGTCGTGCCGGGCGGGACGTAGAGCATGTAGAGGTAGGGCTCCTCGCCGCTGGCCGCCTTGGGCAGCAGGCCGTCGGCGACGTGATCGGAGATGAACTTGTCGAGGCCGGCGTAGCTGATGCTCGTCGGTGCGTCGAACGTGAGCTGGACATGCGTGTGCGTGCCAGCGCCGACGCCGTACTCGGCGCCGACGGAGGTGAACCAGCTCGAGGTGACGAGCCAGTCGCCGAGCGCCTTGACTTGGTCCTCGAAGGGAAAGTTCGGGAACGTGATGGTCACCAGGCGTGGATGCGCGAGCACCGGCCCGCCGAGGTTCGGGACCTGAGGCGGTGGCTCGTGGGGCGCCGGCGCGAAGACGAGATCGGGCGAGAACATGTCGGCCGCCCCGTGCCCCCCGTCCGTCTTACACGCAGCGAGAAGCAAGCAGAGCAGCAGCGCGATTCGCATCGAGGCTTCTTAGCCTACTGCAACGATCGGATCCAGTCGTCGACGGTCTTGAGGCCCACGTCGTCGACGATCTCGGTGCCGACCGGCGGCATCTGCGCGTCGTCGCGGCGCGCCATGCGGTAGTGGACGAGGCTCTTGTCGGGCGCGCCCGGCGCGACGATCAGCGTCAGGCCGACGTCGGGGAAGTGGTGGATCGGCTGATTGACCGTGCTGCGGTACGTCTGGGTCGCCTCGGGCGTCGTCTCGTCGGTGTGTAGCTCGAAGAAGATCTTCACGTCGGGGGCCGCGACGCTGCGGCTGTCGTGGCAGTGGCTGCAGTTGGCGTGGAGGTAGCCGAGCGCCGCCTGCGTCGTCGCGTCCCCGGGGATCGTGACGGGGGACGAGACGCACGCCGAGGGCAGGCCGGCGATCGCGTCGGCCTGGACGAGGCTGGCGAGCGCCGACGAGCCGGCGAGCTGCACCGTGCTCAGGCCGAGGACGGGCCGCTCGCCGCGGTAGTGGCAGCGGCCGCAGGCGCGCTGCTCGGGAACGTCGTGCAAGGTGCCGCCCGCGTCGACGATACCGGCGGGCGCGGCCTCGGCGTCGGTCTGCGCGTCGTTCCACACGTAGGCCATCTGGAACCAGCCGCCCTCGTCGGGCTCGCGCTGCTTCTCGAGCAGGCGCGTCTCGACGAGCTTGCCGTCGAAGCGAAAGTGCTTCCACAGCTTGGTGCCGATCGGGAACTTCCAGCGCTCGAGGTCGCTGGCGTCGATGCGCTTGCCCGGAGGCAGCCACAGGAACCGCTCCTTCTCGGCACCGTCGGTCCACAGCGCAAAGCGCGGCGCGACGGGCAGGACCCGTTCGGCGAGCGCGCCGGCGGCGCCCGAGGCGTACAGGCCGGTCTGGCTGAGCAGCGTCGGTCCGACGAGCGGGCCCGTGCCAGGGCCGTCGTCGCAGCCGGCCCAGGCGAGCACGGCCCCGACGGACAGCAGGGCGAGAGACGAGCGACTGGCGTTCACGTCGCGACCGTGCTGCCAAGCGCGTGGGTTGTCAACCGAGCGACGGTGCGTTGGCCTACGGCCAGGTGAACACGGCGCGGCACTGCGCGTCGCGCCGCAGATAGAACGTCAGCGTGTCCGGCCCGCTCGGCACAGCGTCGGTGCCAGCGCAGTCGAGCTCCCAGCGCAGGAACTTCATGCCGGAGACAGGCACCGCCTTGAGCGCGACGCTGTCGCCGAGGAAGATGTCGGCGCGGTACTCGCCGACCCGGACCTTCTCGGTGGTGGCGCCGCTCGACGCGATCTCGCCGGTGAACTCGACGTAGGAGCCGGCGCTCGGCGCGTTGCAGTCGCAGGTTGATTCGATGCCGAACAGGTGGCCCGAGCGGTTGTGGCTGTGGCCGGTGTCGGGCTTGGGGTGCTTCGGGCCGCAGTCGCCTTGCCCGTCGACCGACGGAGCGAGCTGCCGCTGATAGGCGATGGTGGCCTTGACCGCCGCGGCGACGTCGAGGCGAAGCCCCGAGACCGACGCGTCGGCGATCGGCTGCGCCGTGGCGAGCAGCAGATCCTTGGCCTGCTCGCCGCTGAGGCCCGGGACGATCGCGAAGAGCAGGCCCGCCGCGCCGCTGACCATCGGGGTCGCCGCCGAGGTTCCGTCAAACAGCGTCAGCTTGCCGTCGGGCAGGAGCGACAGCACGCGGCTGCCGGGGGCCGCCAGCGTCACGGCGCTCGGCACGGCGACGATGTGGTTCGAGGCGCCGACGGGGGTCGACGGGCAGTCGCTGTCGAGCGTGCAGGACGCGCTCGTCGCCTGCCAGGCCGGTGGCGGCTGGCACAGCGTCGGTGCGGGCAGAACCCAGCAGGCGCTGTTGCGACAGACGCCGTGCTGCGCCCAGGCGGCCTTGGTGCCGCCCGCCGCCACGGCAGCCACCGTGATGATGTTGGGCGCGAAGTCGCCCTCGTCGGCGCGCGCTGTCGAGGCGGGCCAGGCGTTCGCCGCGTCGACGTCGTCGTTGGCGGCGCCGAGGACGAACAGCGTGCGGCGCGCCGCTCCGAGGACCCGCCGGAGGTTGCGCGCCAGCGCCGCGCGCGTCGAGCCCGGGAGGCAGCTCGTGCCGACCGAGAGGTTGACGACCCGTGCGCCACCCTGGACGGCGTAGACGACGCCATAGAAGAGCGCGTGGATGGCCAGGTTGCCCGGCGAGGCGGACAGCTCGGCGGGGGCGCCACCCCCACCGGTGATCGCGATCGGCTGCAGATCGTAGTCGATGCAGCTCCGGCCCGAGAGGATGCCGTTGGTCGGCAGGCCGCTGCGGTTTGGCGCGCCGATGATCGCTGCGACCGCGGTGCCGTGCTTCTGATCGTCGAACGTCGTCTCGAAGGTCGGGCGCAGGTCGTGTCCGTCGCGGAGCGGCAGCCCCGAGAAGACCGGGGTTGCGGCGATCGGGGTGTCGAGCACCGCGACCTTGACCGGGAAGGTCAGCGGGTTGTCGTCGTAGAGCGCGTCCCACGCCTCGGCGACGTTGACGGCGCCGAAGGCCCAGCGTGCATCCTGCGGCAGCGTGGAGGTCGACAACGACGCATAGTCGGAGACCTGCGCGGTCGCGCCGAGCGTCTCGAAGCGCGTGTCGAGCGGGCGCGCGAGCAGGCTCTGCGGCAGCACGAGATCGCGGGTCACGCCGTCGACGAGCGGCGACGCCGCGAGCGCTGACGCCTTCTGATCGAGCGCCGCCTCCGTCGCCGCGTCGGCGAAGCGCGCGTGGACGAAGCCGGCCAGCGGGATCTCGCCGACGATCGTTCCGCCGCTCGACTCGACGAGCGTTGCGACCGTGGCGCGCGGCGTCGTCGGATCTTTGAGCAGCACGAGCAGCGTCTGGCGCACGAAGGCGACCCCGTCGCTGCCCACGGCCACGTCGCGGGTCAGCGCCGGCGCCGGGAGGACCACGTCCTCGAAGCGATCGTCGACACAGGTGCCTGCGACGGCGTGCTCTCCCGGGTTGCACACCACCTTCAGCGCTGCGGGGATCGCGACACCGCCGCACGCGGCCAAGAGCGCGCCGCCGAGCGCGAGCGAGGGCGCACCCGCCGACAACCTCTTTGCAGCTCGCCCCAGGTTCATGGTCCCTCCGCGCGCGATGGCGAGCGTCGGGACATTATACCGGTTTACTGGTCGAGCCCGATGCCCATGTCGGGCAGCTCCGTCGGCGCGCACGACGAGACGCCCGCGCCGACGATCTGGCGACCGCTGCCCGAGACGACCTTGGCCACCTGGCCGGTGGTGCGATCGAGGCGATAGACGCTCGTCGACGGATCGCTCTGGCGCGCGAAGAAGATCCAGAAGCTGCCGCCCCAGAAGGCGAACGCCCAGCTGCGCGGCGAGCCGAGCAGCGTCGGCAGCGACAGCGACGTCCCGAGCGCGCCGTTGGTCTTGTCGATCTGCGTGACCGCGACGTTGTCGGTGCTCGGGAAGAAGCCCCACAGCTCGCCGTCGGCGGTGCCGGTCAGCTCCGGGTTGCCCTGCATCGAGCCGAGCACCGAGATGGTCATGTCGGGGAAGGCGACCTTGGCGAGCTTGGTCGCGCTGGCGACGTACAGCGTCTCGGTCTGGCTGCCCGGCTCGTCGGCGACGAAGCCCATGCCGAAGGTGAGGAAGCCCTTCTGGTTGGGCATGAACACGGTCTTCTTGCACGACGCGGTCATGGTGTTGACCGCGAAGACCTCGCCGTTTTCGTAGAGCACGTAGGCGGTCGAGTCGCGGGCGATCGACATCGAGAACGGCTGGCTGTTGCCGGTGCTCGGGCAGTGCAGCACGCCGATGTCGAAGAACTGGTGCGTGTTGGTGTCGAACGCGGAGAGCATGCCGTTCGAGTCGACGACGTAGACGTTGCGGCAGATGAACGGCAGCGTCAGATCGGGCGGCGGCAGGAGATCGGGGATCGGCGTCAGGTCGGCGACGATCAGATCGGGCTCCGCCAGGTCGGCCAGATCGGCCAGATCGGGCGACCCGAGGTCGCCTGGTTGCCGCGCGCCATGCTCGTGCAGCGGGCGTGTGCGACACGCCACGAAGCACGCACCGAGCGAAACAGCGACGAGGGCGAGGACGAAAGTACGCACGCGGGGAGCTCCTGCAGCCAGCAAAACGCGCGGAACATAGCAGCGCCGAGCATCGGGGGGGAGGGCAAAGCGCACCGCGCGCGTCCGGCGAAAAGGGGGTTGGCAACCGACTCGTGCCGCTTGTAGCGTGCGCCGGAAATGGACCTCCGAAACCCGCTTCGCCTCGCTTCTCTCTCGGGCCTCCTCGGTGTTCTGCTCGCGTCCGGCTGCGTCGCGCGCCCACTGCCGATCGGCGCGGTCGATCTGGGCCGCGCCCCCGACCTCGCTGGCCCCGATCTCGTCAGCCCACCGCTCGACCTCGCGGGCGCCGGCATCGGCGATCCGTGCACGAGCTCCGGCATGTTCGAGCAGGGCAGCTGCTCCTCGCCCGATCAGATCTGCCTGTCGCCGGACTTCGGCTTCCCCGAGGGCTACTGCGTGCAGCGCTGCGACGCGGCCGGTGAGTGCCCACCGGGCGGCACCTGCCTCGACGTCGGCAACGGTGACCAGATCTGCTTCCAGTCGTGCAAGGACACGGGCGACTGCCGCGACGGCTATGCCTGCGACCCCGACGCCGCCGTGTGCCTGCCGCCCGACATCGGCGGCGAGGGCGAGGTCACGCCGGGCACGCGCGACGGTGGCGCTTGCGTCACCCCGATCGTCGCGCCGACGGCGGGTGCGTTCGGCGCCAACAAGCTCCTGTCGAACGCCGACGCGTTCGGCGCCGAGGTGCAGCTCGCCGTCGACCCCAAGACCAAGAACGTCGTCGTCGCCTGGATCGGCTACGACCAGACCGACGATGGCATCGTGTTCTCGTCGTCGACCGACAACGGCGAGACCTTCTCGCAGCCGGTCTACCTGCCGGACAACGACGGCGTGACCATGACGAGCACCTCGTCGGATCCGGTGGTCACTGTCGACCCGAGCGGCTCGTTCTACATTGTCTGGATCGGCTACGACCAGTCGCAGATGAGCCCCGATCCGACGAACATGAACGTCTTCGTGGCGCGCTCGGACGACGGCGGCGCGAGCTTTCCGAAGGTCTTCCGCGCCACGCCAACGACGGAGTGGGAGGTCGGCGGCATCGACAAGCCGTGGATCTCGGCCAGCCCGGCCGACGGCTCGGTCATCGCCACCTGGCAGGTCACCGACTACAACACCGGGGACTCGACGATCCGCATGGCGCGCACGACGGATCAGGGCGTGACCTGGTCGACGCCGATCTCGGTCAGCGAGAAGCGCTCGAAGTACTACCGCAACCTCGCCATGGTCCATCACGATCCGAACGGGCGCGCCTACGTCGTGTGGACCGAAGTGCTGCAGGACGCGCTCGGGGACGTCGAGAACCGCGTCTACCTGCAGGTCTTCGAGAAGGACGGCAGCAAGCTCGGCGGCAACGTCCTGGTCACGGGCGGCAGCGACTCGCCGACGTTCGAGGACGCGTCGGTCGTGTCCGACGGGACGCACGTCTACGTCGGCTTCATCAGCGGCAACGACTCGGGGGCGTGGGACGTTCGCGTCGCCAAGAGCGACGACGGCGGGGCGAGCTTCTCGCCGTCGGTCAAGGTCAACGATGACGTGAGCTGCGCGACCCACTTCCACCACGCGCTGGCGATCGGCGAGGACGGCGGCGTGCACGCAGTCTGGTTCGACAACCGCTACCTCGTCGGCAGCGTGTTCTACGCCCGCTCGACCAGCGGCCCGAACGACGCGCTGGTGTTCTCGCCCAACAGCTTCGTCTCGGACGAGACGTTCGAGTTCACGACGTCACGGTCGAGCGAGCTGTGGCTCGGCGACTACCTCGGCCTGCAGATCCTCGGCAAGACGCTCTACGCGGCGTGGACCGATCCCCGCTCGGGCCTCGCGAATATCCGCTTCGCCAAGGGGATGACGCCGTAGCCGTCGGCCGCTGGCGGGTCAGCGCTCGCTCGACAGCGAGTCGAAGCGGAAGGCGTCGACGAACCCCAGCTTGCGGTAGAGGCGCTGCGTCCAGTCCACCTGCCGCGTCAGCAGATAGATCAGCTCCGCACCTTCGTCGAGCGCCAGGCGCACCGCGTGGCGGACGAGCGTCTTGGCGACGCCGCGGTTGCGGTGCTGGGGAGAGGTGGCGACGGCGACGAGCGAGTAGGTGCGCTGCGCGTCGTGCGACAGGCCGAGCGCGCC
This sequence comes from uncultured Polyangiaceae bacterium, assembly GCA_964585665.1. Lineage (GTDB taxonomy): Bacteria > Myxococcota_A > Polyangia > Palsa-1104 > Palsa-1104 > CAZPEY01. Next base: position 12,616 of record CAZPEY010000090.1, read on the forward strand.
GACCAGGGTGGCCTCGCCGGCGTGCTCGGCGTAGGCGCCGAGCAGGCGCAGCGCGCCGGTGCGCTGTCGCTCGAACAGGGCCGTCGTGACGTCGCGCGCGAGCGCGGGCGTGTACCAGCGCTCTTCGTGGTGCACCGAATCGTAGAGCGCGCGGACCGGCGCCGCGTCGCTCGGCGCGCGCACCGCGTACACCGACGTCTGCGCCGGCAGCGCTGGGGGCAGCTCAGCGAGCGTCATGCAGAGCAGCGTCTCGCTGACGAAACCGCGGGCGCGCAGCGCATCGGCGAGGCCCTGGCCGCGCGGCAGATCGTCGCCGGCGAAGAAGAGGTGGCGCAGCTTGCTGGTCGCCGCCGCGCGCCAGAGCACCGCGAGCTCCGCGTCGATCGCAGCGACGGTGAGCTGCGGCTGGCGCACGACGTTGACGTCGTACACCGTCGGCAGATCGGGCCGGCAGTAGAGCACCCCGTGGGGCGTCTCCAGGCGCTGGCAGGGCAGCGCGCAGAGGCGCTCCTCGCTGGCGCTGACTAGCGCCCGCACCTCCTCGAGCGAATGCAGCGGCGTCGGCTTCATCGGCGCGGCGACGGAACCCTGGTATTCTGAGCGGCAGTGAGGTACTCCGCCGCCCGATGAGTCGCCCCGCGACCAGCCAGAAGCAGCACATCCGCGCCCGCCTCGCCGACGAGGTGGGGACGATCCGGCGCGTCGCGCCGCGGCGCCTCTGCCTCTGCTATCCGAGCCCGTATCACGTCGCGATGTCCTCTCTCGGCTATCAGACAATCTATCGGCTGGTGAATCAACTTCCCGGCTGGGCCGCGGCGCGTGCCTTCCTGCCCGACGACGATCAGCCGCTCGGCGGCGAGCCGCTGCTCAGCTACGAGGACGAGCAGCCGATCGGCGACTATCCGATCCTCGCCTTCTCGGTCGCGTACGAGCTCGAGCTGACCGGCCTCTTCGACTGCCTGCGCCACGCCGGGCTGCCGGTGCACAGCCGGGCGCGCGGCGCGCACCAGCCGCTCGTCCTCGCCGGTGGCCCGCTGACGTTCTCCAACCCGCTGCCGCTCGGGCCGTTCGTCGATGCGGTGTTGCTGGGGGAGTGCGAGCAGCTCCTGCCCACCGTGCTGGCGACGATCGAGGCGCACGATGCAGGGGCCAGCCCCGATCGCGCGGCGCTGCTCGAGGCGCTGGCGAAGTTGCCGCACGTCTGGGTGCCGGCGCTGCACGGCGAGGAGCTGCCATCGGTGGCGCGCGCCGACGACGACCAGCTGCCCGCGTACTCCCAGATCCGCACGCCGCACACCGAGCTGTCGAACATGTTCCTCGTCGAGCCGGAGCGCGGCTGTTCGCGCGGCTGCACGTACTGTGTGATGCGCCGCTCGACCAACGGCGGGATGCGCAAGCTCGAACCCGAGCTCGTGCTCTCGAAGATCCCCGACGACGCCAAGCGGGTCGGCCTGGTGGGTGCTGCGGTGACGGATCATCCGCGCATCCGCGACATCGTGCGCTCCATCGTCGACAGCGGGCGCGAGGTCGGCATCTCGTCGTTGCGCGCCGATCGCCTCGATGACGAGCTCGTCGGCCTGCTGGCGCGCGGCGGGTATCGAACGCTGACCACCGCGTCCGACGGTGCGAGCGAGCGGCTGCGCGCCCTCATCGAGCGGCGCACCAAGGAGAAGCACCTCCTCCAGGCGGCGCTCCTCGCCAAGCGGTACGGGATGATCCGCATCAAGCTCTATGAGATGGTCGGGCTGCCGACCGAGACCGACGACGACATCGACGAACTGGCGCGCTTTTCGACGGAGATCTCGAAGGTCTTGCCGATCGCGCTCGGCATCGCGCCCTTCGTCGCCAAGCGCAACACGCCGCTCGATGGCGCGCCGTTCGAGGACGCCAAGCTGCTCGAGGCGCGGCTCGATCGGCTGCGCCGCGCGGTCAAGGGTCGGGTCGAGATCCGCGCGACGTCGGTGCGCTGGGCCTGGGTCGAGTACGTGCTCGCGCAGGGCGGCATGGCGGCCGGCGAGCGCGCGCTACAGGCGCATCAGGAGGGCGGCAGCTTCGCGGCGTGGAAGCGCGCTTTCTCCGACGCTGGCGACGAGCGCCGTCGGCTGCGCGTCGTCTCCTGAGCGGTCAGCGGACGGCCGAGGGGTTGGTCTGCGGGCTGCCGTAGGCACGGGTCTGCGACTTCCACGGCTCCATCTCGTCGAACTCGGCCGCCGCAAGGTACTCGTCGCTGTAAGGTGGCAGCGGATCGGCGGCGTAGATCGACGTCTTCATCTTGTAGAAGTCGGCGAGCTGCTTGGCCCACACCAGGTGCATCGCCTCGGAGACGAGGATCGCGGTGCGGAAGCCGGAGCGCTTCATGATCCCCTTGCTCTCGGACAGGTTGGTCACCGTGTGCCGCGAGCGCGTCTCGAGCGTGATCGCCTCGTCGGGCAGGCCGAGGGTGCGCGCGTGCTCGGCCATCGCCCACGCCTCGGGTACCTCGTTCTTGGTCGGCCCGCCGGTGAAGATGACGTGACCCGCGAGGCCCTCGTTGAAGGCCCGGACGGCGGCGGCGGCGCGCCGCTTGTTGCACGACGACGGTCGGCCATCGGCCCAGGCCGGGCAGCCATGCACGATGAGCACGTCGGCGCGCTCCTGCGCGCCATGCCGCTCGAGGAAGATGCGGGCGCGGGCGACGGTCGGGGCACGGGGAAAGCCACCACACCCGACGAGAGCAAGCGACAGGAGCAGGAGGAGACGCATGCCGATACGATGCCGCGCCCGCGCGCATCGTCGCGCACCGCGAGAGAACCCAGGCTTCGGGAGGGGCTAGCTGCGACGACGGCGGGCGCCGAGCGCAATCGCGCCGGCGACGAGGAAGCCCATCAGGACGGACGACAGAGGATGGGCTAGCGGGTCGACGTTGCAGCCCCAGACGGTCCAGCCTGTGCCTCCGAACGGCGTGCTCATTATGGTCGGCGGGCCGTTGCTGACGAAATCGGCGCTGCCAGCGACGAGAGAGTGGGCGTTGGTGCCGTCGACGTTGACGATGGAGATACCCTTGTACGTCGCGCTTACGCCGCCGAAGTCGTCTGGTAGATTGCCGAAGACCGAGGCGGGCGGCCCCTGTGTCCAGGTGATCTGCCGACCGTTGTTGATGAAGTGTGGGCCGAAGTCCGTAAAGCCGCTGTCGCCGGCGATCTTCTTGGCCCCGGCGGGTGCGTTGATGTCGAGGATCCAGATGTCGCTCGACCCCACGCCGTTGAACCTGCCGAGGTCACCAGGCAGCGTCGCGATCTCCGGCTCGATGCGCGCGTAGACGATCTGCTTTCCGTCGGGCGACAGCTCCCAGTCGCGCGCCGCGCCGAAGGTGTCGCTGCTGGCCGTGGTCAGGGCCGTGACGCTGCAGTTCGTTGTCGACGGGGCCGGTGCCGCGACCTTGTAGAGGTCGAAGCCGAACTGCGGCAGGTCGCTGCCACCCCCGTTGCCGCGCGCTGAGACGATGAAGCCGCCGTCGGGCAGCGCCTCGATGCGTTCGATGCCGAACCAAGAGACCGCGGTCGAGCAGTCGGCGTAGAGACCGAAGTCCATGACGGTCGAGCCGTTGAGCTTGGCGCGATAGAAGCGGACCTTCGGCTGGATCGGGTCCGTGGTCTGGTCCATGCCAGCGATCAGCAGCGTCGAGGCATCGAGCCAGGCGGGCGTCGTCGGGTGCACGAGGTAGGGCGTGCCCGGCGACACTCCGGCAAGCTGAGCGCCCTCGCCGGTCACTGTCCCGAGCACCGTCGCGGCGTCTGTCTTATCCCCGATCATGAGGTTGTAGACGAGGCGATCGCCGGCCGGCGAGAAGCGCGGCTGCGACTGAATGCCCTCGAGCACGCGCGGCAGCGTGACCGGCAGCTTGCTGGCGCAGTCGGAATCTTCGGCGCCGAGACGCAGGCCCCAGCGCAACCCATTTCCGAGGTCGGTGTCGACCTCGCCAACGCTGTAGACGAACTTGGCTGGGCCGATGAGCCCGGTCGTGGTGTCCGCCGGCGGATAGTAGGTTCGCGTGTGCAGTCCAGCGCCGTACATCTCGACGCCGAAGGCCGAGCTCTCGCCGCTCGTGTAGGGCGCATTGAAGGGGCAGCCAATCTCGCGCAGGCCCGTGCCGTCGCTGCGGATCATCCGCTGGCTGCGTCCAAATTGCAGGTCGCCGATCTCGAGCGCCTTGTAGAAGATCGGCGCGGTCTGCACCGAGACGGTCAGGTTGGCTTTGACCGAG
>CAZPEY010000091.1:0-12348 GCA_964585665.1 uncultured Polyangiaceae bacterium
TTCGGTCACGAGCGCGGCGCGTTCACCGGCGCGCTCAGCGCCCGCCCGGGGCACTTTCGCGAGGCCGACGGCGGCACGCTGTTTCTCGACGAGGTGCACGCGCTGCCCCGCCCGACGCAGGTCAAGCTCCTGCGCGCGCTGCAGGAGGGCGAGGTGGTGGCCGTCGGCGCGAGCCGCCCGGTCCGCACCGACGCGCGGGTCATCGCCGCGGCGAACGTCAACCTGCTCGGCGAGGTGGCGCGCGGCGCCTTCCGCAGCGATCTCTACTACCGCCTCGCGGTCGCGATCCTCCTGCTACCGCCGCTGCGCGAGCGAACGGGCGATCTCGATCTCCTGATCGACGCGCTGCTGGCGCGGATCGACAGCGAGGCCGCCGGTGATCCTGGCTATCAGCCCAAGCGCCTCGACGCCGCGGCGCGCCGGGCGCTGCACGCGCACCCCTGGCCCGGCAACGTGCGCGAGCTCGCCAACACGCTGCGCCGCGCGACGCTGTGGTCGACCGGGGCAGCGCTGCACCTCGCCGACATTCGTGAGGCGATCTTGCCCTCGCCCGTCGGGCCGGGCGAGGATCCGATCCTCCACCGGCCGCTCGGCGACGGCTTCGACCTGCAGGCACTGCTCGGCGAGGTGGCGCGAGGCTACCTGTCGCGCGCGCTCGAAGAGGCGCACGGCAACAAGTCGCGCGCCGCGGCGCTGCTCGGCTTCGCCAACCACCAGACCTTCGCCAACTGGCTGCGTCGGCACCAGCCTTGATCGAGCGCGGCGACTCCGGGACTCGAGCGCGGCGCGACTACCGATCCGAGCTTGCCCGCGCAGAGCAGCGCGCTCGCCGCGCCGCTGCGCCGAGGAGGAGCAGCAGCCCGAGCGCACTCGACGAGGGCGACGCGCCACCGCTGAGGTTGCAGCCCTGAGCCGATCCGACCGGCGGCGGCAGCGCGAGGTCGGCGGGAGTGGCGCCGCCGAGATCGCTTGACGCACGGTTCAGGTCGACCGCGAGCGCTCGCATGTCCTCACTGGGCGCGAGATCGGGCGGCGCCGCTGCTGCGAGGTCCTCCGAGGGGGCGCTCAGATCGTCTCCGAGAACGCTCAGATCGTCTGGCGGCGCGACCGCCAGATCGGGCGGCGGCGGCGTGGCGAGGTCCGCGCCGGCGCCGAGCACCACCGAGAACAGCGAGCGCCCCATGACGACGTACCACTGCCCGCCGATGGAGACAGCGCGCCCAAGGGGCGTCGACACCGCGACCGGACCGAGGCTGGCGCTCGCCAGGTAGCGATGGTTGCCGAGCGAGGACGCGTTGAACATCATGACCTCGCCCGTATCGCTGACCGCGTCGATCGTCGAGCTGGTGCTCCAGATGCTGAGCTGGTGGCGCGTATCGTCGGGCGCGCGCGTCCATACCTGCAGCGTCTGGCACGCGTCCACGGCGACGTTGTACGCGGTCCAGCCACCGTTGACGGCGTACGAGAAGGGGAGGTTGCAGCCGCCGCTCGTGAACGTGAGCGTGTCCGTTCCCGTGTAGAGGAAGACGTCCCCCTCGTAGCCGAGGAACCACTGCCGGTAGATGACGTTGTTCCCGTCGATGAGCACGCCCTCGTACTTCGTGTTGGTCGGGGTGATCGGCGCGAGCGTGCCGCCGCTGTACGTGTAGACAGGGAAGTAGTTGGCGCCCGTCGCGCTCTGGATGATATACGCGGCGAGCCCGTTGGCGCCGACATCCCCGGCGTAGATGAAGTACGGGTTCGTGAGCACCTTGGTCGTGGTGTCGGCGGCCGAGTCCCGGTACCAGGCCGAGTAGTTGCCTTTGCCGTCGGTGTCGACCCAGACGGCGTAGCCGCCACGCGCGGCGAACATGCGAAAGCCGCTCACGCCCGTCGTCGCCGCCTGGTTCCACGTCGCGACGACCGCGCCGTCCTTCCACTCGCCCGCATTGCAGAGCGCGCCCTTCGGAGAGAGCCGGCAGGTATCGCCGAGCGAGGAAGGGAGGGCGACGTCCGTGGTGGTGCCGCGCGTGCGGATCGTCATCCCATGCAGGATGCGCGTCTCGTCCACATCGACGATCGGGTTGGGCACCGTGGCAACCTCGACGAGCTGCGGGCTGTCGTCGACGAAGACCGGCACGCCCGCCGAGGCGGCCGTCGAGCCTGCGGTATCGGTGGCGACCAGGTAGAGCGCGATCTGTTGGCCGCGATAGGCGTCGAGCGCGATCACCTGGTCCATACTCGAGGCGTTGACCGTCGCCAACGGGGTGCCCGTGGGCGAGCCGACGCGGACCGCGAGACTCTGGCAAGGGTAGGCGTCGCCGTCGCTGCAGGTGCCTGTCACCCGGACGTTGGGGCGCGCGACGGTCAACGGCAGCGGCGCCGAGACGGCGACGATGGGAGGATAGTCGTGCTTGATCACCACCTGCGCCGAGCCGCTGTTGCCCTGTGTGTCGGTCGCCGTGACGGTGAGCGTGGTCGGCCCTGTCGCTACGCCCGAGAGGTCGAGCGTTCCGCTGCTGCTGAGGCTCGTCGTCAGATTGCCCGAGGCCGTCCCCGCCGTCGCGGTCACGCTGGCCAGCTGGTACGGGCTCCCGATCGTGGCCGCGATCGAGAGCGAGTCTCCCACGAGGTCACCAGCCGAGGGCTGCGTGATGTTGACGGTGACAGCGGCGTGCGCGAAGGCAGAGAGAGAACACCACCCGATGAGAACAAGCACCCGACCCCAACGCATGCTTCATGATAGCGGGATCGAGAAAAAATCGAGGACGAAGTGCGAGTCGCGACCGCGTCACGGGGCGGGGACGCGCTCGCCCGTCAGATCGCCGATCACCTCGGCGAGGATCGCTTCCTCTCGCTCGGCGTGCCACCGGAACATGTCGATGAAGCGACGCAAGAGGTGGATCGCGTCGTCGGAGAGCTGCGAGGCGTGCGCGTGGAGGCCCGCCTCGGCGAGACGCCTCGCGAGCTGCCGCAGGATGGCGTGGTCCTCGCCGAGAATGTAGAGCGCCTCGAGCGGTGCGCCGGCGCGTGCCAGGAGCGGGAAGTGGTACCCCTCCTCGGACTCCAGGTGAGGCAGCGTGTGCTCGAAGACGAAGCGCCACGCCGCCTTCGAGTAGTCCGTGCCATGATGGCCGCGCGGATCCTGTGCGGCGCGGCCAGCGACCTGGAGGAGACCTTCGAGGACGCCGTCGACCCGCTCGTGCGCGTGCAGCAGCGCCGCGAGCGAGTGCTGGACGAGCGAGTCGACCGGGCGGGCGACCTCGTTTCGCGCCAGCACCACGAGGAGGTCGTCGACGCTGACGTCGGAGGCCTCGGCGGCGGCGGCGAGGGTTCGCTCGTCGACGATGTCGATGCCGAACTCGGCGAACACCCGCAGCGCGTTCGGCACCCTTGCCACGACTTCTCGCAAACTAATCTTCGCAGAAAGCCCCACGTTGTTATCTTATCTTATCGTGTCGCGCTGAACCTTGCGCGCCTCTCGCGCAAAGATCGTCGGCTGCGACGAGCGCGCCATGTTCCGCGGGTACTCGTCAGAAGACGTCATGCGCGAACACGACGATGCTGCCGACGAGGCCGAGGGCGGCAGACGCCACGGCCGGCAGCGGCAGCTCGCCGTCCTTGCGCTTGGCGACGAAGGCGAGCGCGCCCGCGACGACGGACGCGAGCAGCGATCCCAGCGCCAGGCCCTGACAGGTCCCGCGCAGCGAGTCGCGCAGGGAGCTGATGCGATCGTACGAAGGAGAGCCCGAGCGCGCGCTCATGTACGCACGGTGAACCTTGCCGTAGTCGAACGCCTTCTTGACCCCATACGCACCCAGCAGCAACGCCAACAGACCGACGACCACAGCGATCTTTCCCATGTCACGACTCCTTTTCGCGCCGCAACCCTAGCGCCAGAGCACCGCGCCCATCAACCACACCCTCTTTGGTCAGCATCGATACGAGTCCGGGATCTCGAGCAGGTAGCGCTGTGATCAGCGCGGCGCCACGCGCCACAGCGCGATCGGCTCTCGCTTCCCGCGCAGGGTGACGGTGGCATCCACGACCTCGAGCGGCCACGCCTCGGAGAGCGCGTCCTTGGTCGCCTGCGTGACGAGGATCGAGGCCCCGTACTGCTTCGTGAGCCCCTCGACCCGCGACGCGACATTCACCGCATCGCCAATCACCGTCGAGTCGATGCGCGAGACGAAGCCCACCGTCCCCATCACGACCTCTCCCGTGTGGATCCCGATGCCGATGTCGATCGGCTGCCACCCCTTCTCCGCGAGCTCTGTGTTGAAGCCGGCGAGCGCCTCCCGCATCGCCGCTGCGGCGCGCAACGCGCTGTCAGGACCGTCCTCGAAGAGCGCCATGATCGCGTCGCCGATGTACTTGTCGATGAAGCCCCCCGCGCCGCTGATCGCGCCCCCCATGCGAGCCAGATAGGCGTTGAGGAAGTCAAACATCTCCTCGGCGGGGATCCGCTCGGAGAGCGAGGTGTACCCCCGGATGTCACAGAACAAGATGGTGAGCGGTCGCTTCACCGAAGTGCCGACCTGGATGTTCTCGAGCCCGGAGGGTGCGACGACGCGCAGGAAGTTCTGCGGCACGAAGCGCGCGAACGACTCGGCGGTCTTGCGCTGACGCTCCGCGGCCACCTCGAGCGACGCGGCCATCTCGTTGAAGGCGACCTCGAGCTCCCCGAGCTCGGCCCCCGACTGGCGCTCGATCCGGTGAGACAGCTCGCCCTGGCCAACGCGATTCGCGCCCCGCCGGAGATCATCGATCGCCCTGACCATACGGCGCACGAACGTCGCGAGGATCAAGGACTGAAACAAGAACGCCGCTCCCATCCCAATCACGAGGCTTCGGATCATCTGGCGTGCGACCGGCAAGGTGACCGGGACGCCGCGCTCGAGGGCCTCGTACCAACGCCACGCGACGGTGGTGCCTGCCAGCACGAAGAGCCCGCCGCCGAGCAGGCTGAGGAAGATCAGCTTGTAGCCCAGTCGCACCGAAGAGCGATTCCACGCGTCCGCTCCCAGTCGGCGATCCAGGAGTCGCTCCAGCCACAAGCCCCACTCGTTGAGCACCATGTCGCGGAGAGTACGTCTCAACCGCCCCGTTTGGGTGGCTCCGCGTGGGTCGGCCGGGCTGCGGCTACGAGATCTTGCTGAGCTTCCTGGCGAACCCGAAGCAGGCGCCGGACACGAGCTGCCTCGCTCGTCTCGCGCCGGTGACGTTCAGCGGCATCGACCACGTGAGCCTCTACCTGTTCGGGACGTCCATCATGTGGTCGGGCCCGCCGACTCCGAGGTGAGCGTGACGTTCGAGCTGGAAGAGGCGTGCGCCAGCTCGAAGAGCTCGCCGTCAGGCGATCTGGTCTGCGACAAGTGAGCGGTCACCAGGCCGCCTCTGCGCCCTGAGGTGCTACGTTGCAGGGCCCATGACGAGCCCGACGATTTCGAAGGTTCGCCCCCGCTTCCTCGAGTGGGCGGTGTTGATCGTCCTGGTGCCGCCGGTCTGCTGGTTCGCCTGCTACGTCCTGCTCGGCATCGTGATGCGCCCGGTGGAGGGCGACGGCGCGGCGCTGGCCGCGGTGGCCCGCCTGGCGCTGTGGATCGCGATCCCGGGGTCGTTGCTGTTGGTCGGCTGGAGCGCCTGGCGGATGGGCCAGCGCGCCTACTGGCGACTCGACGAGCAGGGGCTCACGCAGGGGCTGTGGCGCCCGGCGCACTACGCGTGGAGCGAGATCGAGGCGCTGTTCGAGGGGCTCCCCGATGAGATGTCGGGCGTCGGTGCGACGATGGCGCGCGTCCCGATGGCGGCGACCGCGATGGCGGTCGGCCACATCCGAAGCTGGCGTCAGAGCGCGCTCGTGCTGCGGCTGACCGGGCGACGCCTGCTGGTGCTCGGCCTGGGCGGCAAGCAGTTCGTCGGCGGCCCGGCCTTCCGCGCCGCGGTGCAGGCACGCCTCACGTCGCAGACGTTGAAGCACGATCACTACACCGCCGAGGAGCGCCGCGCGCTCGCGGCACACTTCGTGACCTCGCAGCTCCTCCACTTCTGATCGGATGGGGATGCTACTCTGGCCTCGTGTGGCCCGCGCGTGGGAGGTCCTCTGTGCCGCTTCGACGTAGCGCCTCGCTGCCGCTGATTCTCGCCGTCCTCGCGACGGTGGCGGGATGCGACGGTGCACTCCCGGACGTTGCGCCGCGCTGCCTGCCGCCCCGCGCCCCCGACGCCGCGCCCGCCGAGGCGCTCTCGCCCGAGTCCGTGGCGGCGACGCTGCTGACCGATTCGCCGTCGCACCTCTTGCTGCGCGCCGACGCGAGCGCGGCGATCGTCGACGCGGACGGGCTGCTGTTCGTCTTGCCGGCGTCGGAGAAGCGCCCCACGAAGGAGGCGCTGACCGCGGCGCTGGCGCCGCTCTCGGCCGAGGTGCGGGCCGCGACCTGGAACCGAACCGCGGTGGTGGTCTGGCTCGGACGAGGCCATGGGACGCACGCCGAGCCCACGGCGCGCGCGGGCTGGGATCCCGAGCTCCGCCTCGATCTCGTGCACGACGATCTCACCGACACCGGGTGTCTCGTGCGCGTCGCGACGCCGCCCGATCCGCGGCACCGGTTGTGGCCCCGCGACGTGGCGCGCATCGCCGAGCGCGCCAAGGCAGCGGAGGGCAAGCTCCTCGTGGCGCTCGGTCACGTCGCCGCGCCGCTGCCCGCCGCGGAGCTCGCTCTTCGTCGAGCACAAGACGGGCAGCGGCTGTTCACGCTCGGGATCTGGGCCATGCGGCAACGCACCGTGCCGATCGCCGCCGTGGTGCTGATCGTCCCGCTGCTGATCTTCTTCTGGCTGTCGGTCGGCAAGGACTCGATCTTCTCGAAGCCCGAGCTCGCGACGCTCGAGCGCAACGGCGCCCTCGTCGTGCCTGCGCCGGCGGGGCAGCGCTATCGCGTGATCACCTATGGCCTGCTCCACAACGGGCTTGATCACCTGATGAACAACGGCCTCGCGCTCTACATCGGCAGTCTCCTGCTCGAGCCCGCGATCGGCGCCGCGCGCACGATCCTGGTGTTCGTCGGCGGCGTGCTCGCCGCGGGGGCGGCGCGCCTGCTGTCCAAGCGCCCCTGCGTCATGACCGGGGCGTCGGGCGGTACGTTCGCGCTCAAGGGCGCCGCGCTCGCCCTGGTCTTGCTGCCCGCGGCCTGGGTGCCGACGCTGGCGCGCGCGGACTTCCTCATCCTGCTCGGCGTGATGCTCGGGATGGGGCTGCTGCTGTCGTTCCTTCCGACGATCTCGCTCCTCGGGCACGCCGCCGGCGCGGCGGCCGGCGCGCTCCTGGCGATCAGCGGAGTCGTCACGCTCGCGCATCCACCGCTCGACGGAGGGGCCGAGTCGCCGCTCGCCCGCGTCGTGACCTGGACGATCGCCCTCGTCGCGCTCGCGGTGTGGATGGCGGCGGGCCTCTACGCGCGGCGCCGCGAGCCACCGCCGTAGCGGGCCGCCCCCAACCACGCGAGCGTCGCTCTCTTCTCTCGGTGGCGTGACCCTTGCGAAGACGCTACGGTCCAGCTCGTGGAGCAGTCCTTCATCTTCCTCTTCGCATCCGTCGGCACCACGTTGACGTGGGCCATGCTCGCCTGGTTGCGACGGCGGGCGCGACGCGAGCGCTGGCGGGGGAGGACGGTCACCCAGCTCGCGCACGCTTCCGAGGGCGAGATCCTCGTCGTCGGACGCGCCCGCTCACCAGGCCCGCTGCTCTGCGCACCCTTGACGGGCCGCCGGTGCCTTGCCTACCAGGTCAGGGTCTTCCAGACGGAGAGCGAATCGACCACCGAGATCAAGAGGGAGGCGCGATGCCTCGACTTTACCCTCGAGGATGAAACCGGCACGGCATTGGTTCGAGTCGCCTCGCACGATGGCGCCGTCGATGCCGACCTGGAGCTCGCCGTGACCTTGAGCGGCACGGTTGGCAGAAGCACCAAGGCCCCCGCCCCGGCCACCGCGGCCTTCCTCGCCGCGCACGGCCTCAAGGTGAGCTTCTGGACCGGCTATTCCATCGAGGAGGCGGTGCTGGAGGAAGGCGCGCCGGCGGCGGTGTTCGGCAGAGCGAGACGAGTCCCCGATCCAGATCCGGCGAGCGCGGACCACTATCGGGAGGCTCCAACGAGGCTGGCGATCGAGGGCGCCGGAAAGCCACTTTGGATCAGCGTCGATCTCTCCGTCGTTCCGCGAGCGCGTCCACGCGAGTAGCGCGCGGCGGGGAGGCTCGCGTCCGGCTTTGCCGGCGCGAGGGGGACGGGAAGGTCCCCTACAAGCGGTGGCTCCTCTCAGAATCGAACTGAGAACCTTACGCGTATGAAAGCACCGTCGACGGAGATTTGATCATTTCGAGTACCCGAACGGCGGAACCGCTGGTCATGCTTCGGTTTCTGCCGTCACTCGAAATGCCTTGTTCGAGGCAGTGAGCTTGTGACGCCCGCACGCACCAGGCATACTCGAACACGATGCACCGGAAGGGGCTCTGTGTGCTGGGGGTGCTGGCGGCAGTCGGCGGGTGTCACGAAGACGCGAACTACGACGCCTGGCAACGCCTGCTCGATCAGATCGACGCCGAAGGGCACATGAGCCTGCACGTCGCGCGCGCCGCGTTCTCTCTCGCGATTGCACCCCTGCCAGGTGTTGAACTGCCGAGGGGGCGGCGCCGTACCGTTCCGTGTGCGAAGCTTGCTGCCGATGCGATGTACCTCCACTACGACGCGCTTACCGACGCCGAGCGCGCGATCCTCGTGGCCGCGACCGCACCGCCCGGGGCGCCCACCAAAAGTCCAGCGGCGCGAAAGCGCCCCGCAGGCTTCATGCCCGCGAACCCGCTGTTTGCTGGGTGGGTGAACGAGGCGAAACAGAAGTACTTGCTTGAAACGAAGACGCCGGACTTTCCGATCGCGGTCTACGAATCCAATACGACGCACCCGCAATACGGGGAAGATGCGCTCGCGCAGTCACTGGGGTTCAACGACATGGACATCGCGAGCGGACCAATGACGAAGTGCGTGATCATGCTCTATCCGCGCTTTTCGACTGTCAGCGCGGCCGAGCAAAAGGAGACCGCGTATCACGAAACGTTTCACTGCATCCAGTCGTCGATGTTCCCAAGTATTGAACAAGAGGTTGCGGCGCCAACGTGGCTCAAGGAAGGCGCGGCCGAGTGGGCCGCAACAACCGTCCTCAATCAAGCGCTATTGTCTGGCGACGCGTGGGAGCGCTATATCACCGACGGACAACGCTCGCTCTACGAGCGCGCCAACGACGCAATCGGCTTCTTTGCTCAACTGCAGGCGGACCATCTCGAACCGTTTCCGAGAATGCCAGACATTGTGACCGGTTTCGTCAACGGCGACAGCACGAGCGCGCTCAGTGCGGCAATCAGCACCAACTCCGGATTCTTCTCTCGCTGGGCCACGAGCTACGTTCGAAAGCCAGCCTTCGGCGTCGAGTGGGACATCTACGGGGTTGGCGTCCCTGGCATTGGGCCCGATGAAGCCAGCATCGTCGTAAGAGATGGCTCTACGCACGCCGACGGGATCTCCCCTGCCGCCAATCGCTGGTTCCTCGTCGACCTATCTGCCGACGTCGTTCGGTTCCGGACGCCGGCCGGATCGCGGCTACGGAAATCGGATGGCTCGTTCGATGGCGACCCGTTCGGCGACTGGTGCGTCAATCCAGGCGGATGCAAATGCCCAGCCGAGTCGCCGTTCGCGCTCGAAGTGCTGCCAACCATTCCCGACGGTGGCTACTACCTCACATTGCCGGGGCGCTTCAAAGGCGCCCCGTGGAGCGTCCTCGGCCAGACCAAAGAGAAGCACTGCAATCGTGATCTCATCGACCCGTGCCTCGTCGGAACGTGGGAGCTCGACGACGCCAACGTCGTCAAGCGAGAGCAGACGCCGTGCAAGTGGCCGCGACCGATCGGCGCTCTTCTCAACATTGACGGCGTTGGGATCTACAACGTCGACATCGAACCGATGGGTTCGATTGTTTGCGAGAGCAGCGGCCCCGATCCCTCTTACGTGATGCAGTTTCACGGGAACGGCACCGGCGTCTTTTCCACGGCAGACAACGGGTACGCACAAGGGATGGCGGACATCTCCGGTCTGATCGTCGACGTCTCTGCCAATGGGATGCCCCCGGTCACACTGCCCTTTTCGACGATCTTTCCTTCCGATGTCTTGGTCGGTAATGGAATGGTGAACTATGTCTGCACAAGCGCGACTCTGAGCATGTGGACCGATGCGAACATCAGCACGTTCAGACGCCGTTAGACGATTCATCTCTTGCGTCGCTGCCCGAGGGCTCGCGCTGGGGCTCGTCGTGGCGCTCTCCGGTTGGACCCCGTTGCGGATGTCCAACCGGGGCTTGCCGCGCGGTACGCCGGTCCCGCGAGGAGCCATCAAGCTCTCGGGTGCCGCAAACCCTGCAGCAGCGTTTGACGGCAACGTCGAGTCCGCGTGGTGTGTTCCGCCACCCACGCACTACGGCGACCGCGCCGCACCAGGCATTTCTGTGCGATTTGACCGTCCACGCCGAATCACTGGCGTGAAGCTGATTCCAACTCACGCGGGCAGCATGACCCTCGCGAGTCGCTATCTGCGGCCGTCAGTCGTTCACCTCGAAACCGACGATGGTAACTTCCGTGAAGAGCTCCATGACCACTACGTATCCGCTGAAGTCGAGGATAGACCAAGCCGATACGTGCATCCCACGCCTCTCGAGCGGCTACGCCAATATCAGTCGATTCAAGTTGGCTACGAAGCGCCCGACGACCCCAAGCATTTGCGTCTGACGCCGATCGTAACGTCGAAGCTCGATCTCTACGTCTGGGACGTGTTCCCGACCGGCCCACGCACCAAGGTCTGCATCTCGGAGATCGTCATCTATGAACTCGAAGACGGCGCCCGGTGATGCGCGCACCATGGCTGATCGTCCTCGCCTCTCTTGCTGGACTCACGAGCTGCAAGAACGATCCAACGCAGTCAAATAGCAAGCGCACACCGGCGAGCTGTGAAGCCGGTACACCGCGCACTGCGCCCACCACTGTGGTCGACGGACTTAACGAGCCATTTGACGTCGCCGTCGATAACACGACGATCTACTGGACCGAGGTCGGCACACCGGGGCGCGTCGCCGCGATCAACAAGGACGGCACGGGGCGTCGGCAATTCGCACCCGTCACCGCAAACCTTCCCTTCGCGATCGGTCTTTCCACCGACGACGTCATCTATCAGACCTCACACGAAATCGTGCGTGTCCCGAAGGACGGGATCGCGCCCGGTGCGGTTATCGCCGCCGGCTATGACAACCTTCGCTCCAACGGATTGCTCGTCGACGGTGCGGACGTCTATTTCGCAGCCACTCGCCTCGCCGACGACAAGGAGGTGGTCATGCGCATCCTCGATGATGGCACCAGCCTCATCGAAATCGTCGCACAAACCGAGCGCATCGACGCCCTCGCCGGCGACACCGACTTCGTCTACTACAACAGTGGCTCACTGACCACGCCCACCCTCGTGCGCGTCGCCAAGAGCGGCGGCCTTGCGGAAACGATCGCGACGGGTCGGAGTTGCCATAACGTCGCGTCGAGCGGGCTACAAGTGTTTTGCGCCGCCGATCTCGCCGGACCGTTTCGCATCAACGTCACCACCAAATCGACAATCGATTTGTGTCCCGATTGGAATCCGCTCCTGCTCGTGAAGGACGTCCGTCTCATCGGCACCGGCTTCTACCTGCTGATCAGTGACGCAGCCGGCGACGACAGGATCTTGCGGGTCGCGACACAAGGCACCGGCCAGCTCTTCGCGACCGGTTTCGAAGATGTCGTGCGAATGACGACCGACGGAACGTCCCTGTTCGTCACCGAGAAATTCGCCAACCGCATCCGAGCCATCAAACTCTGAACACGCCGAACCTTGTTGCCTTGAAGGTTTGCCGCGTCGTCGCAAATCGCGATATGAGCCATCGCAGCGTAGAGGCTTTTCTCGTGCTTTTCCGGGTCGCTCTGAATCAGCGCGAATGCATCCCCGGGCAGCATCATCTTCAAGTACCGGCGCTTCTTCCCAGTCTTCATCGAGGCACCTTCTCCTTCGCACGACTCGATAGCCAAAGGACGACAGCACCGATCTCCAGCGTCACCGCGCCAAAGACGCCCTCAGCCCCGCTCCACCAGCCAGCAATGACCGAGGTGGCCCCGACGATGCCGACGACCAGCAGCACGGCGCCCACGTGCCGCGCAGTGGCGGTCACCCGCGGACTCGACGCGAGGCCCTTCGAAACAACGGCCGTAAGAAGCTCCACCACCAGCAAGCTGAGGAGCATCACGGCCGCTAC
>CAZPEY010000091.1:12448-16857 GCA_964585665.1 uncultured Polyangiaceae bacterium
ACGTCAAGCGCTAAACACCCCCGAACGCGCAGGACTCAAGGCACACCGTCGCTGATCCCGCCACCCCTGGCGAAGATCGGGCGTGTGGCGACGGCCAGCGGCGCGGAACCTTACTACCTGTGAAGGCTCCGCTCGGGTCAGCGCGGCGAAATTGCAGCCGTCGCGAGTGCTGCCAGCGACGATTCGAGTGCCATTTCGAGTACCCGCGGGCAATTCGAGGCGGCTAACTGCTGGTGGCTCCTCTCAGAATCGAACTGAGAACCTTACGCGTATGAAGCGTCTGCTCTAACCAATTGAGCTAAGGAGCCGTACGAACGAAGCCAAGCGACTATCACTCGGCTTCCGGGCTGTCAACTGTGCACGTCATCCACGCAGAGCTCTCTTCGCGCGATGCAGGGCCCCGCAGCTCTCGCGGCGCCGTGCGGTTTCGCACCGCCAAGGGTCTTGCGGGCTTGCCGCCGCGCCGGCAACGGTGTATAGGGCGCCTCCGATTCCCCATGCTGTGCCTCGGTTGCGCCACCGACAATCGTCCCGGAGCCGCTCGCTGCCGCCGCTGCGGCGCGGGCCTGCCGCGCTCGTGCGCCGGCTGCGGGGGACCGGTGCAGCACGGCGAGGCGCTGTGTAGCAGCTGCCGCACCGAGCAGATTCCGTCGCCGCTCGGCGGCGCCGCCGAGCCGGACAGCGACGCGATCCCGCTCGAGGAGATCGACGAGCTGCTCACCGACAGCCTGCCCCCCGAAGCGCCGCGCTTCATCGGTCGCACCCAGCTCCTGACCGAGCTGGCCAGCCGCGTCGAGCACGCCCACACCTCGCGCCGCCTCGTGCTGGCGACGATCACGGGGGAGGCCGGCGTCGGCAAGACGCGGCTCGGCGCCGAGCTGTGCCGGATCTGCGAGGCCGATCACCCGCTGCGCGTCCTGTGGGGGACCGCCGACGAGACGACGCCCTACTCCGCCTTCCGCCGCCTGCTCCGCCAGCGCTTCGGCATCACCGACGACGACACGGTCTCGCAGGCGCGCACCCGGGTCAGCGACGAAGTCCGAGCGCTGCTGTCGAGCACGCGTCAGCGCGAGCTGGTCGAGCTTCTGCTGCAGTTCCTCGGCTTCCCGCCCGACGATCTGGTGCTCTCCGAGGAGCTCGACGTGCGCGCCGAGAACACGGTGCAGCTCGAGGCGCGGACCTTCCTGGCGATCCGCCGCATCCTCGCCGCCGATGCGCAGCGCGCCCCGCTGCTCCTCGTGCTCGACGACATGGATCGCGCCGCGATCGAGACCGTGAACCTGGTGCTCTACCTGGCCGCTGGCCTCGACGCCTCGTCGGTCGCGATCCTCGTCCTCGGCCGCCCGTCGCTGTACACCCAGCATCCGGCGCTCGCGGGCGTGGGTGACGTCGCGGTCGAGCGCCACGCACTCCTGCCGCTCGAGCCGCAAGAGGCGAGCGACTTCCTGAAGGAGCGCCTCGGGCTCGGCGAGCTCGACGATCGCCTCGCGGCGTGGGCGGCCCATCAGCTCGGCGGCGTGCCGCGCGCGCTCGTCGAGCTGGCGCGCTTTCTCTCGGAGACCGGCGCGGTCAAGCCGGCCGATGGCGCGCGCCCGGCCTCGATCGACGCGAGCGCGCTGCAGCGGCTGGCGATGCCCGACTCGCTCGAGCAGATCCTGGCGGCGCGCCTCGAGCTCCTCGAGCCGAGCGAGCGCGACCTGCTCGAGAAGGCGGCCGCCGTCGGCGAGGTCTTCTGGCTCGACGCGCTCGTGGCGCTGGTCCGCTCGACGGCGCTCGAGCCCGAGACGCCCGACGGCCCATCGCTCGACGAGATCAACCTTGCCGGCGATCGCCCGCGCCCGGCGATCGAGGCCTCGCTCTCGGCGCTCCAGCGCCGCGGCTTCATCGTCGAGCAGCCGATCTCCTCGATCCCGGGGGAGCGCGAGCTGCGCTTCGCCTACCCGCCGTGGTGGGAGGTCGTCTCGCAGCGGCTGCAGCACGACAACCAGCGGCGCTACCATCGCCTCATTGCCGAGTGGCTGGAGCTGCGTCCCGAGGGTCGTCGCGAAGAGGCGCAAGAGGAGATCGGCCGCCACCTCGAGCTGGCCGGCCTCGGCGACGAGGCGGCGCTCCGCTACCGTCGCGCCGGCGACGCGGCGCGCGCGCGCTACTACAACGAAAAGGCGATTCGCCTGTACGAGGCGGCGATCGCCTGCACCAGCCCGGGCAACGTCTCGCGCCGCATCCTCCTGTGGCACGATCTCGGCTCGGTGCAGGAGCTGCGCGGCAACGTCGAAGCGGCGCTCAACGCCTTCGAGCACATGCTGCGCCTCTCGTGGGTCGTGGTGTCGCGCAGCAAGGCGGCCGTCGCGCTCAACAAGCTCGGCCGCATCTACCGCCAGAAGGGCGAGCTGCAGCAGGCCATCGAGTACCTCGACAAGGGGCGGGCGCTGTTCCGCGAGGCGCGCGATCACCGCGGCATCGCCGGGTCGCTCGACGATCTCGGCCAGACGCTCTGGCTGCTCGGACGCTACGACGAGGCGCTCGATCGTTCGGCCGCCGGCCTCGAGCAGCGGCGCAAGCTCGGCGACAAGCGCTCGATCGCGTCCTCGCTGCTCAACATTGGCAACATCGAGCGGCACCGTGGCCTCTTCGTCCCGGCCGAGGCCTGCTACCGCGAGGCGCTCGAGCTGCGCACCCAGCTCAACGATCGCCACGGCATCGCCCAGTGTCAGAACGCGCTCGGCGTGCTCGCCTTCCTGCGCGGCGACGTGCTCGTCGCCAAGGCGAGCTGGGAGGCGGCGCTCGACGCAGCGGTCGACATCGGCGCCGCGCAGCTCGAGGCGCTGCTGCTCATCCACCTCGGCGAGGCGGCGCGCTCGCTCGGCCATCACGAAGAGGCGCGGGTCCGCTTCGAAGAGGCGATCGCCCGCGCCACCGAGATCGGCGAGCGGCGCCTGCTCTCGGACGCAGAGCGGCAGCTCGGCCTCGTCGCGCTGCACTTCGGCGACACGGTCGCGGCCAAGCAGCGCTGCACGTCGGCGCTGCGGCTCGCCGAGAGCTCGGGCATCCAGGTCCTGATCGGCCGCGCGCTCGTCGCGCTCGGCGAGGTCGAGGCCGTCACGCTGTTCGACGACACCGGCTCACCGGCGCAGCGCGCCCCGGAGTACTACAAGCGGGGCGTCGAGGTGTTCCGCACCATCCGCAACGACAGTGAGCTCGCCTGGGCGCTCGAGCGCTTTGGCCGCTTCTCCGTCGAGCGCGGCGAGCTCGAGGCGGGCCGCACGCTGCTCGAAGAGGCAGCGCGCCTGTTTACGCGCCTCGGCCTGCCCCAGGGTCAGACGGTCTGGCGCGTCCTCGAAGACCTCTAGTCTGGTCTAGTCTAGAGCGCGACGATCTCGACCCGCGGCCCGGTGCTGAGCGCGACGTGCCGCGTCCGGAACAGCTCCCCGTCGAGCGTGTAGGGCTCCTCGTGCTCGAACGTGATGTCGACGCGCTCGCACAGCCGATCGAGGTGCGGCTGTCCGACGAGCGGGCGCGCCCGCAGCACGCGGTGGGACTGCCAGCCGAGCTGAAAGGTCGACAGCTCGGAGGCAATCAGGTGAAAGCGCCCCGGCGCCCGCCCCGCCTGCCACGCGATGCGGAAGCCGACGCCCATGTCGGGCACGGTCGCCGCGACGAGCAGCCGGGGCCGTCGAATCGCCTGCTCCTCGCCGTCGGTGACGAGGCGGACCGGCGTCTCGGCGAAGAGCCGCCGCGCCAGCTTGCCCCAGACGAAGATCGACGCCAGCGTGCGCGCCGAGAGCGTCGCTGCGTGGAGCGCCGTCGGCGGACCGTCCTCGTAGTACGCCTCGAGGAAGCGGCCGCCCATCGCCGCACCGAAGAGGAACCCGGTGCGGCCGTTGGCGGTCAGGGTCTCGTTGGGCCGCGCGTCGAGGCTGGCGCCGTCGCCGCCGACGCGCCCGAGGTCGTCGAGCAGGCGCGCTAGCAAGCGCTCGGGCCGGCCGCGCACGCCGAAGTTGTTGGCGACCGTGTTGACCGTGCCCCCGCGCAGAAAGGCGATGCGCGGCAAGGGCGCCGCGCCGTACGCCGCCTGCAGCGACGAGAGCACCATCGTGGTGCCGTCGCCACCGACCAGGCCGAGCACCGTCGCGCCCGCCGCGTGGATCTGCCGCGCCACCTCGGGCAAGGCCGACTCGTCCTCGGTGGCGAAGAGCCGGCCGCGCGGACCGAGCGCACGCTCGAGGCGCGAGACGAGCGCAGGATCGCGCTGGACGGCGCGGGCGCGGCGATTGACGAGGACGGCGAGCAAGGCTGCTGTGTGAAGTAGGGTGGATGCATCGAATTGTCAACGAGCGGCGAGCGGAGGACCGTGGGCTTGCTCGCTTGGGGGGCGCGGGGACGGCGGAGGGCCAACGTGCCGGGGACGC
>CAZPEY010000092.1:0-16706 GCA_964585665.1 uncultured Polyangiaceae bacterium
GTAGCGCCGTGAGCCCCAGAGGTGGCACAGCGAGTTGATCGTGAAGGTGCCGTGCCACAGCACCACCGTCGAGACGAAGTAGCCCCAGAGCAGCAGCGGCCAGCCGCCGATCAAGAACAGCACGGTCCCGTAGATCACCGGCGGCACGTAGTACCAGCGGTTGAGCCAGCGCAGCTCGGGATACTTGGCGAAGTCGGCGATGCGCTGGTGGTTCGTCTCGACGTAGCGCCGCGACAGGATCCAGCCGACGTGCGACCACCAGAGGCTGCGCTTGATCGGCGAGTGGACGTCCTCGTCGTCGTCCGAGTGCTTGTGGTGATCACGGTGGTGCGCACCCCACCAGAGCACGCCCTTCTGCGTCGAGGTCTCGGCGAGGAAGGCGAGCAGGAACTGAAACCAGCGGCTCGTCTTGAACGCGCGGTGCGAGAAGTAGCGGTGGTGCCCGCCCGTGACGCCGAACATGCGCAGGTAGTAGGAGCCGATCATCACGACCGGGTAGTACCAGCGGAACTCGGTGAAGAAGAGGCCGGCGAGCGCGAGCGCGTGGACGAGCATGAACGGGATCGACATGGCCCAGTCGATGCGATCGAGGTCAGCGTCGGGAGCGGGGGCGGATCCAGGAGCGGTCGTAGCCGGGGAGCTCATGCGTGACAGCATGGCAAGTCACTGTCACGGCCGTGTCATCGCGGGATAATAGTTGTTGCGGCGAGCGGTGCGAATACGCACCATCGCGCCGTGGCGCAAGAGACCGACACCGTCGACGGCAAGGGCGCGTCCGGCCGTGATCGCGGGACTGCCGGTGTGGCCGTGCGCTCGGGTGGTCCGACCGAGCAGAGCCGACCCTTGGAGGCGACGCGCGATCCGTTCCGGTCGCGGGCGCGGCTCCTCGTCGTGCTGGTGCTCTGCTTCGCCATCTTGCCTGGCCTGTTGCTGATCTCGGTCGGCGTGCTCGTGCTCGTCTTTGGTCACCAACCCCACGATTACGTCTTCGGCACGCTCATCCTCTCGCTGGCCGCGACGCTGATCGCCGGCATCACCGCGACCTTGAGCTACGTGCGGCGGGGCACCTCGCTGGCCAAGCTCCAGACCGAGTTCGTCGCGCGGGTCAGCCACGATCTGCGCACGCCGCTGACCTCGATCCGCATGTTCGTCGAGACGCTGCAGAGCCGGCGCATCGAAGATCCGAAGAAGGTCGACGAGTGCCTCTCGGTGATCGCCAAGGAGACCGAGCGGCTCAGCGCGCTCGTCGAGCGGCTCCTCACCTGGGCGCGGATGGAGGCGGGAAAGCGCACGTACACGCCGCGCCTCGTCGACTCGGCGACCTTCGTCAAGGCGTCGATCGAGGCGATCGAGCCACAGATCACGCTCGCCAAGCTCGACGGGACCGCCGAGCTGGCCTGTGAGCTTCAAGCGAACCTGCCGACGGTGGAGGTCGATCCGGAGGCGATGACCGAGGCGCTGGTCAACGTGCTCCAGAACGCGGTGCGGTTCACCGGCCGCGACAAGCGCATCGCGCTGCGGGCGCGGCGAGAGGGGCACGAGCTGGTGATCACCGTCTCGGACAACGGGCCTGGCATCGCGCGCGACGAGCAGACGCGCATCTTCGAGCGCTTCTACCGCGTCGTCGATCCGGCCAACCCGAACGTTCCGGGCACCGGCCTCGGCCTGCCCATGGTGCACCACATCGTCAAGGCGCACGACGGGCGGATCATCGTCGAGAGCGACCTCGGCAAGGGCGCCGCGTTCCACATCCATCTGCCGATTGCAAAATCGGAGCGACCCGGTCAAGGATGAGGGTGGCGATGCCTCGAGGCCCCCGGTGAGCGAGTCGATCCTGGTCGTCGAAGACGATCCGTCGATCTTGCGCGGGCTGCAGATGAACCTGTCGCTCGAGGGGTTTCGCGTCACCGCGGCGCGCGATGGTGACGAGGCGCTGCGCATGGCCCGCTCGCAGGGGCCGGATCTGATCGTGCTCGACCTGACCCTGCCGCGCCGTGGTGGCATCGAGATCATCCGCACGCTGCGCGGCGAAGGGCTCGACACCCCGATCCTGGTGCTGTCCGCCAAGGGCGACGAGGCCGACAAGGTGTTGGCGCTGTCTCTCGGCGCTGACGACTACATGACCAAGCCGTTCGGTGTCGGCGAGCTGATCGCGCGCATTCGCGCGTCCCTGCGGCGGCGCAGGCGTCCGCAGCGGTCCGAGGCGAGCTTCGGCGACGTCCGGCTCGACTATGACGGCCGGCGGATTCTCGTCGGCGACAAGGAGATCGAGTCGACCGCCAAGGAGTTCGACCTGCTGCGGCTCTTCGTCGAGAACCCAGGGGTCGTGCTGTCGCGAGAGCAGCTCATGCAGCGCGTCTGGGGACCGGACTACTACGGCACGATGCGCACCATCGATAACTTCATCGCCCGACTTCGCAGTAAGATTGAGAGCGATCCGGACGAGCCGCGCTACATCGAGACGGTGCGCGGCGTCGGCTACCGGTTCAATCCATGAGAGGGCGAGGCTGAGCACGTGATCGCGTGGCTGACCAGCATCGATGGACCGAGCTCGGGCAAGCGCTACTCGCTCGACTCGATCTGTCTGGTCGGTCGCGGTCAGTACAACCACGTCGTGCTCGACGACACACGCATCTCCCGTCAGCACGCCAAGATCGCGCCCGAGGGCGGGCAGTACGTGCTGCAGGACCTGAACAGCGCCAACGGTTCCTACGTCAACGACCTGGCGGTCAGCCGCCAGGTGCTGTCGCCGGGGGACGTGGTTCGGTTCGGGCCCTTCAAGTTCAAGGTCGAGATCCAGACGGCGCCCGTCGAGCCGCGCACCCCTCAGCCGACCTTCCGCGAGGCGCGGACGCAGATCGGCATGGAGGCGGTCTCGTACTTCGAGCGTGAGGAGAGCGACAGCGGCGTGGGCGGTCCGCCGGTGCGGCGTACCGGGTTGCATCACCTCGAGGACGCGGATCGCAAGCTGCGCACGCTCTACGCCTTCCTCCAGTCGGTCGCGACGACGATCGACGAAGAGGAGCTCGTCGACCGCGTGCTGCGCAACCTACTCGACGTCTTCTTCGAGGCGGATTGTGTCGCGCTCCACCTCATTGAGCTTCCCGAGCGCCGCCTCGCGCCGCGGATGGTGCTGCGCCGCGATGGCACGGTGCCTCCTGCCTTCGGCCTGCCGCCGCAGGTCGAGCAGCTCGTCGTCAAGGAGGGCCGGGCGCTGCTCCTGCCGACGGGCACGTCGAGCCGACGGGTCGGGCGTTCGATGCACGTTCCGCTGCTCATCGCCGGTCGCGTCGCGGGTACGCTCGACGTGCGCTGCTCCGACAGCAGCGAGGCGCCGTTCTCGCACGGGGATGTCGAGCTGCTCGCCGGGCTCGCGGTGCAGGCGACGATGGCGCTCGACAACGTGCGCATGCACCAGCAGGCGCTCAAGCAGCAGCGCCTGCAGATGGACCTGCAGCTCGCCGAGCAGATCCAGAAGAGCTTCTTGCCGCGCCATCTGCCGTCGGTGCCGGGCATCGAGTTCGCGACCAAGTATCGGCCGGCCTTCCAGGTCGGCGGCGACTTCTACGACGTGTTCTGGCTGAGCTACGACAAGATCGGGTTGCTCATCGGCGACGTCGCAGGCAAGGGGGTCTCGGCGGCGCTGCTCATGGCGCGCATCACGTCGGACCTGCGCCTCGCCGCGATGATGGTGCCGGAGCCGGCGCAGGTGATGGGGCACGTCAACCGCATCGTCTACGAGCGTGCGCAAGCCGACGTCTTCGTCACCGCGATCTACATGACCATGGACGTGCGCAAGCATCGCGTGCAGCTGGCCAACGCCGGGCACCTGCCCCCGCTCCTTCGTCGCCGCTTCGGCTCACGGCTCGAGCGCATCGAAGGCGGCGCCTCGACGGCGATCGGCATCTTCGATGATGCAGACTTCGAGCAGGTGGAGTTCGATCTGCAGCCCGGCGACACGCTGCTGTTCACGACCGATGGGGTGATCGAGGCGACCAACGGGCAGGGCGTGCAGTTCGGGTTGGCGCACCTCGAGCGCGCGGTCGCCAGCACGTTCACGACGAGGCCCGGCGAGATCGTCACGCGCATCGAGCAGGATCTGCAGATCCACATGGGCACCGCGGCCCAGAACGATGACCTCACGGTGATCGCGTGCGGCATCGCCGCGCCCGTGTCGGCGCGCGTCAAGCGCAACGACGAGCCGACGCAACCGAACGTCAAGGCGACGTACGAGCGCTCGGGCGAGCGCTAGGGACAGCCCGACAGCCGCTAGCGTGTTGCGTCCGCGCGAATCAAGCGGGCCAGCTCGGTGGTCGCCCAGGCCTGCGCCGGGCAGCCGCGCGGGTGATGAGGTGCGTCGCCGTCGAAGATCTCCGGCACCATGCCGTACTCGTCAAGATACTTGACGAGAGGATCGAGGGTCTTGGCGTCGAAGTCGCCGCGCACCCGTCGGCAGGCATCGGCGTAGACGCCCACGAGGTGCGGCCAGACGGTGCCCTGGTGGTAGGCGCGATCGCGCTCGCTCGGGCCTCCCGTGCAGCGCCGCTGGTAGGCGCTGTCGCGCGCCCGGCTGCGGAGGCCGTAGGGGGTGAGCAGCTCTCGCTCGACGGTGGCGAGCGCCGCGGCGGCGCGCGCGGGGGGCACCAGCGGCGTGGTCAGCCCGAGCGCGTAGAGCTGGTTGGGGCGCAGCGTCGCGTCGCGGCTCACGCCGTCGACGACGTCATAGAGGTACCCGCCATCCTCGTACCAGAACTTGGCAGCGAACGAGCTACGCGTCCACGCGGCCCGCTCGACCAGCTCGTGCGCATAGAGCGGATCGTTGGCGAGCAGCGGCGCGATTGCCTCGAGCGCTGCCACCCACAGCCCCTGGAGCTCGACGGGAGCGCCGGCGCGCGGCGTGATCGGCTGGCCATCGACGCGCGCATCCATCCAGGTCAGCGCGACGCCTGCCTGCGCGCCGCAGACGAAGCCATCGTCATCGACATGGATACCGAACGCGGTGCCACCGAGGTATCGATCGACGACGGCGCGCGCCGCCGCCTCGAGCTCGACCGACAGCTTGCCCGCGCGGCTCGCGTGGCGCGCGATGGCGAGGAGGAACCACAGCGAGGCGTCCGCGGCGTTGTACTCGGCCGCGGAGCCGTCGTCGAGGAAGCGGTTGGGCACCAGCCCGTCGCGTTGATGGCGCGCGAACATGCGCAGCAGCGCCCCTTCGTCCTCGCTCGACAGTGCCAGCCCCGGCAGCGCGATGAGCGTGTCGCGCCCCCAGTCGGTGAACCAGGGGTACCCCGCGATCACGGTCGGGGCGTCGCCGCGGCGCACCACGAACTGCCGACAGGCTCTCTCGATCGGCGCCGTCGAGCTGCGCTGCGCGCGGGCGGTATCGAAGGCAGCAGCAACCGCGGTGATCGGTGACGTCGTGCCGAGCGCAAGGGTGCCGCCCCCGTGGAAGCGGAGCACGCCCGGCGACCACAGATCCTCGACGGCGTCGAGGCCTCGTTCGGCCTCGAGCGGGTAGCTGACCTGGTAGTACCAGCGCCAGTCCACGGTGAGCTCGCCGTCGTGGCCGAAGTAGATGGGCGGCACACCGACGTACGGAGTCACGCAGAAGCCGCCCGCCAGCTCGAGGACGTTCTGCCGCAGCGCCTGGTTGTGGCGGTGCAGCGAGTGGTAGTCGCGTCCGCTGCACAGCGGGCGGACCTCGATCGTCACCGGAGCAGACGCGCGCCAGCGCAGCAGCGTCGCCCCTGCCCCGGGCGGCATCAGCAGCTCGCGCTCGACGGTGACTTCGCCGAGCACGTAGCGCCAGCGGGGCCATGGCGCGCGCTGGAAGTCGACCAGCCACCGGGCTCCATCGGGATGCACTGCGCCCGGGTAGTGATGGCTGTCGAGGGAGAAGGCGCGACCGTCGGGCAGCCTGACCACTTCGTCAAGTGAGTTGACCAACACCACCCGCCCGCCAGGCGGTCGAGTCGCGGCGCAGAGCAGCGCGTGGTAGCGACGGCTGGCGGCGCCTCCGACGGTGCCCATGGCGAAGCCACCGAGACCGTCGGTCTCGAGCCACTCGGCCTGGTGGGCGTCGATCGCGGGCAGGCGCACCGCCGGCAGCTTACACGCAACCTCCGCCGAACCAAACCACTCTCGGCCGGCTGGACACTCCGAGGGAATTTCGTTAGCGTTTCGGGCCGAGAGTCTCCGCGCTCTCGAGGAAGAGGTATCCGTGAGCGAGCCAACGAAGAAGGGTTGGGGCAAGACCGTGCTCGGTTGGTTCGTCGTGCAGGACGGCGAACAGAAGCCGAGCACCGACGAGTCTACCGACGCCTTGATCGCGAAGTACGCGGCGGAAGAGCCGCCGCCTCCACCGCCGCCCGAGGTCAAGCTGCAGGGCGAGCTCCCCAAGGTCGCGCCGGGGCAGGCGATCGACTTCCCGGCGGTGTACGTCGCGGCCGGTGTCGATGCCGAGGAGCAGGGACGGGTCGAGAAGGCGACGAACCTGCTGTCGACGCTGCCCGCCGCCACGCCCAAGGACGTCAAGCGCCAGATCGTCGAGGCGAGCCTCAAGGCCTTCGGCTACCCGGTCGAGGCGATCATCGAGGCGGGTGTGCAGGAGATCCAGGCGCTCGAGATCTACATCCAGTCGGGACAGAAGCAGACGCAGGATCTGCTCTCGCAGTCCCAGGCGCGCCTCGAGCAGCTCAACCAGGAGATCGCCGATATCAAGCGAATCATGGAAGAGCAGGTCTCGGCGCAGTACCAGCTCACGCAGAAGTGCAACGAAGAGAAGCTCAAGATCCAGGACGTGCTCGAGTTCTTCGGGCAAGAGGCCGTCGCCAAGGTGGTGCAGCAGTCGAACAAGCTGCATGATCCGACGACGGCCCCGTCGAGCTCAGCCGACAAGAAGTAGCGAAGCGCTTGCTTCGTCTCTGAAAGGAAAGTGCCATGTCCGTGTTTGCGCGTTTGGCCAATCTGTGGAAGGGCTTCGTCAGCCTCTGGATCTCCGACATCGAGAAGGAGCATCCGGAGATCGCCTACGAGAACGCGATCAACTCGATGGTCGAGAAGTACAGCAAGCTCAAGAAGGCGACGGCGTCGATCATTCGCCGACGCGAAGAGACGAGCGAGCGCTTCGACAAGCAGAGCAAGGAGCTGGCGCAGGTCACCGGCGATCTCAACACCGCCGTCGAGACCGGGCAGGACGACCTGGCGATGGTCCTCATCCAGAAGAAGAACCTCCTCGAGAAGGAGGTCGCCGAGCTCAAGGCCGACATGGACGTCGCGCAGAAGGACGCCGACAGCGCCAAGGCCTCGCTGGTGCAGGTCCAGAACGAGATCAAGAAGCTCAAGGCCGAGAAGGACAACATGCTCGCCAAGATGGCGTCGGCGCAGGCGCGCATGCGCATCGCCGAGCAGCTCGACGGCCTGTCGGTCGATGACGAGGTCAAGGCGCTCGACAACGTCCGCGAGCACATCAAGACGACGATCGCGCAGGCGAACCTCAACGCCGAGCTCAAGTCGACCGACCTCGACGAGCGCCTCAAGGCGCTGCGCGCCCAGTCGGGCGACGTGACGGCCAAGCAGCAGCTCGCCGAGCTCAAGGCTGCCTCGGCGGCGAAGAAGGCCGGCCAGAAGACGATGTAGCTCACCGTCGGGGCGCTTGGCGCACCGACCCTTTACCTCGGGAGAATCTCGTGAAGCTGACACCGCTTGCAAAGGTGTTCATTACGCTGGTCATCCTCGGTGTGATCGCGTTCACCGGGTATCACTATGGCGGGCTCGATCGACTCAAGCAGTGGTCGGGCGCAGGGGGCGGGACCGGCGGCGGAACCGGCGGTGGCAAGTCGGGTGGCACGACGGGCGGCGGGACGGGGACGGGCACGAGCGGCGTCGACAAGAACGACTTCGCCAACCTCGGCAACCAGCCCGACCCAGATCGCAACAAGCCCGTCAACGGCATCAACTCGCCTGCCACGGGCAGCGGCCGCCTCAACCGGCCGCTCGTCGTTGGCATCAACACCTGGGCGGGCCACGCCCCGGGCATCATCGCCAACGGCGGGCTCGAGCCCGATCCGAAGGGCATCTACTCGACCAAGTACAAGACGGTGGTCAAGTTCGTCCTCCTCGAGGATCCGCAGGCCAAGCTGTCGGCGTTCATCAAGGGTGACATCGACATCATGTGGGACACCGTCGACTCGTGGGCGCGCGAGGCATCGGCGCTCGCCGAGCAGAACATGTCCGGCAAGGCGATCATCCAGCAGGACTGGTCGCGCGGCGGCGACGGCATCGTCTCTCTCAAGACGATCAAGTCGATCGAGGATCTCAAGGGCAAGGTGATCGCCACGACGCGCTACACGCCGTCGCACTGGCTGCTGCTCTACATGCTGGCGCAGTCCGGCCTCACCGCCGAGGACAAGAAGGAGATCGAGAAGAACCTGGTGTTCACCCAGGAGGCGCCGCTCGCGGCCGCTGCGTTCCGGTCGAAGAAGGTCGACGCGGCGGTCACCTGGGAGCCGGATCTCTCGGGCGCGGTCAAGGCGCGCGAGGACGAGGCGCATGTCCTCGTGTCGACGTCGGCGGCGACGAACGTGATCGCCGACGTGCTGGTCGCCAGGCCCGAGCTCCTCGAGAAGTCCCCGGAGACGGTCAAGGACTTCGTCGCGGGTTGGTTCGACGGCATCGACATGATCGCCAAGGATCCGGCTGGCTCCTACGCGGCGGTTGGCAAGGCGCTCAAGCTCTCGCCCGACGACGTCTCCGGCATGCTGTCCGGCCTCAAGCTGACGACGTTCGCGGACAACGCGCTGTTCTTCGGCCTCGGCGGGGCGCAGCGCGCGCAGTTCCAGACCCTCTTCGATGCGGCCTTCGTGGTGTGGCGCAAGCAGGGCGTGATCTCGAAGACGGTCGAGGCTGCCAACTGCCTCGACTCCCGCTTCGTGGCGTCGCTGGCGAGCAAGTACCAGGGCCAGCAGGTCAAGGAGGACTTCAAGTTCGATCCGAAGGAAGCCAAGAAGGTCGAGAACCGCGCCATCGTGAACAAGACGCTGTCGATCTACTTCACGCCGGGCTCGGACGAGATCATGAACGGTTCGTTCTTCACGCTCGACTCGCTCGGCGACACGATGACCGCGTTCGGCAACACGTACCTGCGCATCGAGGGAAACACCGATGCCGTCGGCTCGGCGAAGACGAACAAGACGCTGTCGGAGAAGCGGGCCGAGAGCGTCAGGGCCTACCTGGTCAAGAACTTCAGCATCGATCCGAAGCGGTTCCAGACGATCGGCCACGGCTCGGAGAACCCGGTCGCGCCGAACACGACCGAGGCGGGGCGTCAGCAGAACCGCCGCACCGACATCAAAGTCGTCCTCAACGTGCAGTAGATGGCGGCGGAGCCCCAGGCAGCGGCGACGGCCGACAAACCAGCATCACCCGCGTCGTCGCCGTCGCCGAAGCGCAAGCGCGTCACCACCACCAAGAGCCTCGAGTCGGTGTGGGGGCTGCGCAAGCCGCTGCCGCGCTCGTGGCGGCTGTTGTTTTCGGCGATCTTGCCGGTCATCGTGATGGTGACGTGGATCGCGCTGACCGCCGGTGAGCCGCCGGCGATCAACGCGTCGTTCCTGCCATCGCCCGTCAAGGTGCTGCAGGCCTTCCTGGCGTCGATCTTCGACAACACGCTGTTCCCGTCGATCTGGGCGTCGACGGCACGCATCGGTCTGTCGTTCCTGCTCGCGGCGGCGATCGCGCTGCCGCTCGGGATCTTGATGGGCGCGTGGGAGCCGATCAATCGGCTCTTCGAGCCGATCATGGCGCCGCTGCGCTACCTGCCCATCTCGGCCTTCATCCCCCTGCTCATCTTGTGGTTTGGCATCGGCGAGGCGCAGAAGATCGCGTTCCTCTTCCTCGGTGTGTTCGTCTTCCTGCTGCCGGTCGTGGTCACGGCGATCCGCGCCGTCCCCGAGGAGCTGGTGCAGACGGCGCTCACCCTCGGGGCGACCCGCTTCCAGGTCGTTCGCACGGTGCTCATTCCGCACGCGCTGCCCGACATCTTCGACAGCTTCCGCGTGATGAACGCGATTAGCTGGACCTACGTGATCCTCGCCGAGTTCGTCAACGCGCCGTCGGGCCTGGGCTACATGATCCAGCAGGCGGGCAACCGCGTGAAGACCGCTCAGATGTTCTCCGGCATCCTGGTCATCGGCGTGATCGGCCTCGTCACCGACGCGATCATCCGCGGCATCAACGGCCTTCTGTTCCGCTGGCGTGAGGAGCTATGAGCGACGAAGCCCCGGCGCAGAAGCAGCTCACCGTCGGTGACGTGCCCAAGCTCCACATCAAGGATCTGCACGTCACCTATCGCACCCGCAACGGCGATGACGTCGAGGCGGTGCGCGGCGTCGACTTCGCGATCGCCAACAAGCCGGGCGTCGGCGAGATCGTCGTCTTCCTCGGACCATCCGGCTGCGGCAAGTCGACGATCCTGAAGGCGGTCGCAGGCCTCATCCCGCCGACGAGCGGCGAGATCCTCGTCGACGGCGAGGCGGTCTCGGGCGTCAGCCGCGAGCGCGGCATGGTGTTTCAGCAGTACACCTCGTTCGCGTGGCTGACCGTGCGCGAGAACGTCGAGTACGGCCTGCGCCTCCAGGGCGTGCCCAAGGCACAGCGACGGAGCGAGGCCGAGAAGATCCTCGAGATCGTCGGCCTCAAGGACTCGCTCAACAAGTTCCCCAAGGAGCTCTCGGGCGGCATGAAGCAGCGCGTGGCGATTGCGCGCACCTTGATCAACAAGCCCAAGCTGCTCCTCATGGACGAGCCGTTCGGCGCGCTCGATCCGCAGACCCGCTGGGGGATGCAGGGGCTGCTCATCGACATCTCGCACAAGGAGGACAACACGATCCTCTTCGTGACTCACGACGTCTCCGAGGCGGTGTTCCTCGCCGACACGGTGTTCGTCTTGTCGAAGCGACCGGCGCAAATCGTCCAGCGCGTGGAGATTCCGACGTTCGAAGAGCGTGATTTGGCGCTAAAATCAAAACCCGAGTTTCGAAAGCTCGAGGAGCACCTCCTCGAGCTGCTGTATGCGAAGTGAGCCGTGACCAGTGAGCGACGAGAGCCCCAGCGATAACAAGAAGACGCCGCCTTACTGGCGCTATGCGTTTCAGAACCCGTACAACTACGCGGTACTGGGGGGCTTCGCGTCGGCGGCCGTGCTGACGCAGAACTGGTGGCTGGCGCTGCTCGGCGCGGGCGTCGAGGCGATCTGGATGCTGTTCGCGCCCGACTCGCGGCTGCTCAAGAAGCTGTGGTTCGATCCGCGCTTCTCCGAGGAGCAGAACGAGGCGCGTCGCAAGGAGATCGAGGCCAAGTTCAAGCAGCTCCCGGAGTCGGATGCGATGCGCTGCCTGGCGCTGCGCGAGAAGCAGGAGCAGATCCTCGGGCTCGCCAAGGAGAACCCGGCGTTCACCAATGAGCTGCTCGGCGGTGAGCTCAACAAGCTCGACGCGCTGGTGCAGAGCTTCATCGATCTGTCGATCACCTGCGCGCGCTACAACGAGTACCTGAAGTCGGTCGACGTCGACGAGATGGAGCGCGATCTGCGCCGCTATCAGCAGATCATCGATCGCAGCGAAGACGGCGAGAAGCGGGCGCTCGCACAGAAGAACCTCGCCGTCGTCGGCAAGCGCAAGGACAAGTTCGCCGAGATCAAGGGCTACCTCTCCAACGCGCGGGGCCAGCTCGAGCTCATCGAGAACTCGTTTCGCTTGATCGCCGATCAGATCGTGACGATGCGCTCGCCGGGCGAGCTGTCGGGCCAGCTCGACGAGCTGCTCGATGGCGTCGAGGCGGTGCAGCAGACGGCGCGCGACACGGAGCGCATCCTGCAGGCCGTCGAGCGCTAGCGCTCGCGCTCGTATCAGAGACCAGGAGGACCGACATGGGGTTGATGGACGATCTGCTTGGCGTCGCCGGACAGGCCTTGCAGCAGCAGGCAGGGCAGGGCGGACAGGATCCGCGAGCGCAGCTCGCTGGCTCGGTGCTCGGGATGATCCAGCAGGGCGGCCTCGACGGGCTGCTCAACTCGTTTCGCGGTCAGGGGCTCGGCGACGCCGTCTCCTCCTGGATCAGCACCGGACAGAACTTGCCGGTCTCGGGCTCGCAGGTCGCCTCGGCGCTCGGCCAGCAGCAGCTCTCGTCGATCGCGCAGAAGGTGGGGCTGCCGGTCGGCCAGGTCGCTGACGGGTTGTCGCAGGTCCTGCCGGCGGTCGTCGATCGGTTGACCCCCAACGGCACGATGCCGGACGGCAGCTCGCTGCAGGCGGCGCTCGCCGCCTTCTTGAAGTAGCGCCCTCGTCGCGATCCCTCGTAAGATAGACCGATGCGACGCTTCGCTCTTGCGCTTCTGCTTGCCTCGACCGGCTGCTTCATCGATCCGAACGCGCTCAACGACGGTGGCGATGGCAGCTCCGGTGGTAACGACCTGTCGGCCAGCGGCGATGGCTCGCTCAGCGGTGATGGCTCGGTGACCGTCGAGAAGACCGGCTCCGTCGTCGTGGCGCAGTACCAGACCGGGCCGACCAGCGGCTCGGCGCCGACCCCGCTGCACGTCGTGTCGGCTGGCTTCTTCGATGTGGTCAGCACGCCGTGCGCGATCACCACCGTCGGTGCCTGCCAGGTGCAAAAGTGCGCCAACACCGCGCCGACGGCGAACAACAACGCCGGCATCATCACGATCACCGGTGGTGCCGTAGGCACGTCGACGCTCACGCCGAACGGCGACACCTACACGCCGGTCATGATGAACACGCTCTACTGGAACGCGCCGGTCACGCTCTCGGTGAGCGCCAGCGGTGGAGACGTCCCGGCGTTTGCCGGCAGCGTCGGCGCGCCGGCGCTGATCACGGTCACGAGCCCAGCCCTTCCCGACATGCTCGGGCCACCGACCACCCAGTCAAAGTCAAGTGACTTGACCTTCTCCTGGACCGGCGGCAACGCGGGGACCGACGTCGAGATCACGCTTGCGTCCTTGCCCTCCGACTACTTCATCAAGTGCAAGTTCGGGGCGCAGACCGGCACGGGGAGCATCCCGTCGTCGTTGCTCACCCAGATGTTCAACGACGGCGCGACCTCGGTTCGCGCGACGCTCAACTCGATCGGCTCGACGACGATCACGGCGGGCGACTTCAAGGTGGGCTTCCTGGCGATCAACGCCGCGAACTACGCCATGAGCTTCGAACTCGAGTAGCGATGCCCCCCGAGGAACCAAACCTCGACGAGCCGAAGCTCGGCAAGCCCGGCGCTGGCCTGCCGCTCGTCGAGGGGCTCATCCTCCGGTACTGGGCGTTTCCGCGGTTTCTCAAGCGCTCCTCCTGGGAGCAGCGCCTGCGTCTGTTCGCCAAGGAGGCCGAGCGCATCGTCAAGCTCGTCGAGCCGTTCTCCGCTGACCGTGCAGTGCGGTCGCGGCGGGTGCTGGTGCCGCGCCAGCCGGGACTCGAAGACTCGAGCCGCTACTGGTCGATCGACATGACGCTCGAACACCTGGTCTTCGTGGGCACGATGATGCAGCAGTTCGTCGCCGAGCTGCTCGCAGGCAAGCAGCCGACGGTCAAGGCGGACACGGCAGCGGTCAAGCCCACGGGCCAGGGCGAGGTCGATCGGCTCGCTGAGTTCTCGACCTTCGTCGCGCGCTACCGAAAGCAGCTCACCGATCCGACGACGCTCGGTGAGGCGACCCTGCGCCATCCGCATCCTTGGCTCGGGCCGCTCGATGCCGGCGGCTGGTTGGCGATCGCGGCGCTGCATCAGCGCGTGCACCGCCAGCAGCTCGAAGCGATCATCGCCGGCCTCACGACGACGAAACGCTGACGGGCTACGGAGTCGCCGCGCAGCGCAGCGGCCGTCGCCCGTCGATGCGAATACGCGGCGCGCGCTTGTCGTACAGGGACGCCGGGTCGATCACCTTGCGTCGCTTGAGCTCCTCGATGAGCAGGTCGCGCACCAGCGGCGCCTTCTCGCGCAGCGCCGAGAGCGGCTCGAGCTCGGAGAAGTCGTCGCCGCCCTTGACCAGAAAGTCGACGGTTGCGATCCGATAGACGCGCTGATCGTCGAGCGGCTTGCCATCGCTGGTGCGCAGCTCGACCGCAGGCTTGCCCTCGCTGCAGCGGGCCTCGACCGCGAGGCCGGACAGGCTCAGGATGCCGCGGTCGGTGCGCAGGTTGGCACCCACGAGGCGACGGATCTGCGCGCCCTTCATCCCGACGACCGCGAGACGGTTGTGGAAGGGCAGCACCTCGAAGGCCCGCCCGAACGTCACCTCGCCCGCCGGCAGATCTCCGCGGATGCCGCCGCCGTTCATCACGCCGATGTCGGCGCGGCCGGCGGCGCGCAGCGTATCGGCGACGAGGTTCCCGAGCGCGGACTCGTGCGCGTAGATCGCGTCGAGCTTTCCGCTGGTGCGGGCGCCGAGCGGCTGATCGGCGAGCGCGCGGGCACGCTGAAGGTGCGGCGTGACCGCCGCGACGACCGCTGGATCCGGGACGATGGGTTGGCCGCGAAACTGAGCAGGAACCCAGCGCGCCGTCGACGGGGGCGAGTGCGGACAGCCGGAGCTGCCCTCGACCTGGTGGCTGCACAGGTAGGTCGACGGCTCGATGCGGAAGCGTCCGGTCGCAGCGCCGCCGCCGACCTCGATCGCCGCGACCGCGAAGCCGCGCCCCTTCGGCTCGGCCTGCACCACCGGCACGCCCGCGACGACCGCCGTGAGCGCCTTGTGGGTGTGGCCGCCGATCACCAGGTTCGGTTTCGTCGCAGGATCCTTGGCGAGGTGCTCGACCAGCCCGAACAGCTCGCTGTCCGGATCGCAGCGGCTCAGATCGTCGCGGCTCGTCTCGTCGAGCGAGCGGTTGCTGCGGCAATCACTGCCGGCATGCACGGTCACCACGACGACCGCGGCACCCGCGGCGCGCGCCTCGCGAACGGCCGCTGCCGTCGCGTCGCGCAGCCGGTTCAGCTGCAGGCCGACCAGGTTGTCAGCGACGGTCGTGGCGCGGGTTGCGTCGGTACTGCCGCCGACGATCGCCACCTTGGCCCCATCGATCGTCTTGATGGTAAAGGCGCTTGACCACTTGCTCCCCTGCGTCTCGACGAGGTTCGCCGAGAGCAGCGGGAAGCGGGCCGCGGCCGCGCGCTGTCGCAAGGCGCCGCGCGGATCGTCTCCGGGCGCCTCGGGCGTCACCGCAGGTCCGACCGGGCCGAAGTCGAACTCATGATTGCCGACGGCGGCGGCGTCGTAGCCGAGCGCGTTCATCGAGTCGATGACCGCCTGCCCCTCGGTGAGGTCGGACGCCAGCGTGCCGGTGAACAGGTCGCCACCGTCGATCAGCAAGACATGCCCGGGGTTGCTGCGCCGCACCGCCGCGACGTAGCCGGAGAGCAGCGCCGCACCGCCGCGTCGCACGGTGAGCGGACCGTCCGGCGTCTTGGTCTCTGCCGGCGTCGCGTCGAGGTGTCCGTGCGTGTCGGTCGTCGCGATCACCTCGAGCCAGAAAGGCTTGGCGGGTGTCGTCGCGGCTGCGGCCGGCGACGGCGTGGTCGGCGACGGCGACGGCGACGGCGTGGTCGCGCGCGGCGCCGTGGTCGCGGCGCACGCCGTCCAGCAGAGCGCGGCCGCGACGAACAGCCGCCTCATCGCGTCACGAAGAAAGCCATCAGCGACAGCGCCACGACGATGATCCCCATCAGCACGTAGTCGCGCGGCTTGAGCCCATAGCGCTTGGGATCGGTGAGCTGGATCTCGGTGGCGGTCGGGATCAGCCGAGACGACGCGAGGTCGACCGGCTGATCACCCCCGAGCGTCTGCAACGTCGAGCCAGGCTCGCTGCCCGCATAGAGCGCCTCTTGGTCGAGATCGCGCACCTCACCGACGGCGGATTCGGCGATGCCGCCGATGGCGCTGATCGCAAACTCGTCGCCCTGCGAGATCTTGTCGCTGCTACCCGCGATGTTGAGCTGGCCGAGCTTCTCCTCGATCATCGTGTCTTCCGTGAGCTTCTTGATCGACAAGGGTGACACGGATCCGCCGTAGAGCTGCACCGCCGAGAGGAGCTCCTGCTGCATCTCGCCGGGCGTGACGAAGCGCATCGCCGGCTCGCGGTCGAGCGCGCGCAAGATGACCGTCTCGACCTCCGGCGACAGCGCCGGGTTGAAGGTGCGCGGCTTCGGCGTCCGGCCGCTCAAGATCGCAGCCTTGATGCGCTCGCGGCTGCCACGGCGGAAGAGGTTGCGCCCGGTCGTCAGCTCGAAGAGAAAGATGCCGAGCGAGAACACGTCGGAGCGCTTGTCGATCGGATCGCCGCGCAGCGCCTCGGGCGATCGATAGGCCATCAGCGGCTCGACCATCGGGCCCGGCGGCGCGGCGCGCTCGAGCGGGAAGTCTAGTAAACTTACTTGACCATCGAAGCCGACCCAGATGCGGTGCGGGGACAGCGCGCCGTGGGCGCGGATCGGGCGCCCGCTCGGCTGCTCGGTGTCGTAGGCGTCCTCGAGCCCGGTGGCGAGCTGCGCAACGAGACCCGCGGCACAGTCGATCGAGATCGAGACCTCGGCGCGATGGACGCGACGTAGGTACGCCGCGAGGCTGAGGCCGGGTTGGAACTCGATCGCTGCGAAGTAGCGGTTCTCCTGCTGGCCCGTCTCGGCGACGCGCAGCACGTTGGGGC
>CAZPEY010000093.1:0-4488 GCA_964585665.1 uncultured Polyangiaceae bacterium
GGCAACGTATTCGCGCCGTCGCTCTCTCGGCGGCCACTTGTGTAGGATCATGAGACCCACGGGTACGCTTCCTTCCGTTCCTCGACCCTTCCTTGCCCTCGCCGAAAATCCCTTCGCGATTGCACTCAACTCAAATGAGCGGTGGGGTTAGCAACTCCGCGAGGCGAGAGGCCGCATCTCCACCCTCCGTGGCTCGCTCGCACGGCAGGACGTTGACTGTGGGGGTGTGAAGCGGACCCGGCCTCGGATCCGGACTCGGACCCGGGATTCTAGCGTAGGGGCTTGCGGGGGCGCGTGCGGACGGGGACGGGGGCGCGCGGTCGGCGCACGACCAGGAAGGCGACGAGCAGCAGCAGCGCGCTGCCGGCCAGCTCCGTCGAGTCGCCCGCCGCGGCGCAGCCGAAGCCGCCGCCGGCCAGCTCCACATAGTAGGACTTGGTCACCGACAGATCGCTCGACGGCTGCGCCAGGTCCGGCGCGGCGACGACGCCGCCGTCGACAGCGAGATCGGCGGAGGAGGTGCCGAGATCGCTGGGCACGGTGCCGAGATCGTCGGCCAGGGCGGCTGCCGTGATCGAGATCGTGACCTGGCCCGACGTGACGCTGGCCGAGCCCATCCCCACCGTCGCGGTCGCACCAATCGTGTGATCTCCGACGCTGAGCGGATCGGGCAGCGGGAAGCTCCAGGCGCCGTTCGAGTCGGCGGTGGTGGTGCCGACCTCGTCGCCGTCGACGAACACCGTCACCGTCGAGCCGGGCGGCGCGGTGCCGGTGATCGTCGGCTGCAGGCCCGTCGTCGCCCCGTCGAGCGGCGAGGTGATGGTCGGGGCGTTGGAGACACAGGCGAGGCCCACGCAGACCTTGCCCCCGGTGCAATCCGTGTGGTCGACGCACTCGACGCAGGTGTGGCTGACGGGCTCGCAGACCGGTGTCGGGGTGCTGCACTCGCCCGACTGGAGGCAGCCCGTGATCAGGGTGAAGTCCACCGTCGGGGACGAGCTCGAGGTGACTGCCGTCGGACCGCTGCCAGCCACCGCGACCGCCGAGATCGTGTACGTGCCGGGGGTCAGGTCGTTGCTCGGCGTAAAGCTCCACGTCCCGCCGCTGACCGGGATGCCGGTCTGCACGACGTTGCCATTGATCGTCAACGTCACGGTGGTGCCGTCGGGAGCCGTGCCGGTGATCGTCGGGGTCGCGTCGTTGATCGTCGCCCCCTGCGTCGGCGCGGTGATCGTCGGCGCGGTGAGGACACAGGCATTCGAGACACAGGTCGTCGCCGGAGTGGTCGTCGGGCAATCGTCGGCGATCAGGCAGCGCACGCACTGCCCATCGCTGGTACGACAGAACGGCGTCGCCCCTCCGCAGTCGCCAGCATCGAGGCAGCCGGCCACGACGGTGAAGTTGACCAGCTCGGAGTTGCTGCTCACCGCGGTCGGTCCGCTGCCCGCGACCGCGGTGGCCAAGACGGTGTGATCCGCCGTGCTGACCGGGGTCACCGGGGTGAACGTCCACGTCCCGCTGGTCACCGGTACATCGGTCGCCACGACGACGTTGTCGATGCGGATCGTCACGGTCGTGCCGTCGGGCGCGGTGCCGGTGAAGGTCGGCGTGGTGTCGTTGTCGATCGAGTTGTTGACCGGCGCGGTGATCGTCGGCGATGGCAGGACGCAGCTCCCGGCGACGCAGGTGGTGCCGGGGGTCGTCGTCGGGCAGTCGTCGGCGATCAGGCAGCGTACACAGGCGTTGCTGCCGTCGCAGTGTGGGGTCGACGGCGGGCAGTCCCCGGCGACCAGGCAGCCGCTGATCAGGGTGAAGTCGACGGGGCTGCTCGGCGCGCTGCTGACGGTGAACGTGCTCGTCGAGGTCGCCACCGCGGTGATCGTGAAGTCGCCCGGCGTCAACGACAGCGACGGCGAGAAGCTCCAGCTCGTGCCGTTGACCACCGCCGGACCGGAGGTCACCTCGTTGCCGAGGTTGTCCTTGATGGTCACGATCACGCTGGTCCCTGCGACGGTGGTGCCGGTGATCGCCGGGGTCGGGTCGTTGATCGTCGCGCCGTCCGTCGGGGCGCTGATCGTCGGCGCGGCCAGCGAGCAGCTATTGGACGCGCAGGTCGCGCCCGTCGGACAGTCGGGGTTGCCATCGCACTGGACGCAGACGCTGCCCACACAGATGGGCGTCGATGGCGTCGTGGTGCAGGTCCCCGGCCCGCTGCAGCCGATCTGGACCGTGAAGTCGTTCGCGGCGCTGGCGGCGCTCGTCGTCGAGGCACCACCCACCGTCGCGGACGCGGTCGCGAAGACGGTGTAGGAGCCCGTGCCAAGCGCGGGGACCGGGGTATACGTGAAGCTCGTTCCGGTGACGACGGCCGCCCCCTGGCTGAGGACGTTGGCCGGGTTGGCAAAGTCGACGATCGTCACGGTGACGGAGGTGCCGAGGAGCGTCGTCCCCGTCACGACCGGGTTGGCGGTCAAGTTGGCTCCGTCGCTGGGCGTCGTCACGGTCGGTGCAGGAATGACGCACGCGTCGGCCACGCAATCCACGCCGGCCAGGCCACAGTCGTCGGCGACCAGACACTGCACGCACTGGTGCGAAGCCAGCTTGCACTTCGACGCACCAGCCGCGCCGCAGTCGAGGTTGCCGAGGCACCCGACGCAAGTACCGGTGCCCGGGTCGCAGACGGGGTTTGCCGTCAGCGTGCAGTCGCTGCAGGCGACGCCGCAGGCCGTGTTGATGGTGCACGACGAGCAGGACGTCCCCGAGCAGATGCCGGGATCGCTGATGAGCTGGCCGAGGTCGGTGGTGTTGGTGCCGTTGTCGGCGCGATCGCCGTTGAGGCTGTTGCCGCTCGCCGACGTGCCACAGAAGAAGGCCAGCGGCTTGCTGAAGTCGACCGGCGGAATCGTGAAGCCGCCGACGGGGCTGGGCGGGTTGGTCATGACCGAGATCGGCACCGCCCAGTCGATGAAGAAGTCGGGCGTCGTGTTGAGCGAGGAGCCCGCCGGCTGCGTGCGCGCGTACACGCCGGGGTTGGGGCTCGCGGTCGTGCCGTAGCTCGCCACGACCGTCTCGGCGACCTCGGCGACGGGGTTCGGCTGCGAGCCTGGCACCGAGTTGAACTGGTACTCGACCTTGCCGGTGTTGTTCTTGGCGTTGACCATCACCAGGAACTCGTAGAGGTTCGCACCGACGGTGGTGGTGGGGTTGATGTCGATGCCGCAGGCCCACGCCGACTTGCCGAAGTTGTTCGAGTTGTCGAGCGGCGAGTCATCCACCCGGATGCGGAAGAAGAAGTGGTTGGCGTCGCGCGCGTAGTACGCGGCCGGGAGCAGGTCGGTCCCCACCAGGTTCTTGCCATTGTTCTGGCCGTCGGTGGTTGGGTCGGTGATGACGACCTGGGACTTCTTGAGCGGCACCCAGGCCCCGTCCGCGGGAAACACCGGATCGGGCACTGGCTGCGCGCCGACCCCAGCGGGCAGCGACGTCGAGAGGAACGCAGCGACGGGCAAGGCGACGAACAGGGCGCGGGAGAGGGGCGCTCTCATGGAGTAACCTCAGAGGTCAGCGACCCGCACGATATCATGCTGGAGGTCGTCTTGTCGTTTGAGTTGGTCGCAAGACGTGCTACAGCGAGTGCACGGATGTCGGCCGTTTCCCTTCCCTTGATCACGGCGCATGCGGTGGCCCTGGTGATGGTGCTGGGCGGGGGATGGGCCGGCTGCGGCGCGCCCGCCAACCAGGCAAGTGGCCAGGATCTGGCCGCGCCGGCCGATCTGGCCTTCGTCCCGAGCGGCTGTCCGGCGCCGCCGGTGGTGACGCCCGGCGACCTGCCCGCTGGCTACCTGCCCGCGCAGTCGGTCCAGCTCGACTACACCGTGGATGGCGACACGGCGCACTTTCTGTACGTAGACGGTGCGCGGATCAGCCGCTTCCTCTGGATCAACACCGAGGAGAGCCACGGCGCCGAGACCACGGACTTCGGCGTCGCCACCGTCCCCGT
Source organism: uncultured Polyangiaceae bacterium (assembly GCA_964585665.1). Taxonomy (GTDB): domain Bacteria; phylum Myxococcota_A; class Polyangia; order Palsa-1104; family Palsa-1104; genus CAZPEY01. Next base: position 4,001 of record CAZPEY010000093.1, read on the forward strand.
CGTCGACGGCTGGCTCAAGGCGGCGCAGAAGATCGAGGTCGCCTTTCAGCGCGACAGCCAGAACCCGACGCAGCCCCGGCTCGATCCGTACGATCGCTACCTCTCGCTGGTGTTCGTCGACGGTGAGCTCCTGCAGACCCGGATCGTCCGCGAAGGCTACTCCGCCTACTACACCGAGTTCGGCTGCGCCGCGTCGCCGATCCACGAGTCACTGCTCTACGCCGAGGCAGAGGCGCGCGCCAACCAGCGCGGCATCTGGGCGCCGGGCCATCCGACCGACTACTCGGCGGTGTTCAAGCAGTGGATCGGGCGGCGCACCTGTCGCCCCAATCCGTTCGACCAAGAGCCCTACTGCAACTAGACTTTGTGAGGAGCAGCGGCCTGATGAAGTCCATCGCCCGTACGATCTCGTCGACGACTACAATCCCGGCAGCAACGCTCGGAGTGACGCTGCTGTTCGCCGGCCAAGCGGCGGCGCAAGCGGCGGC
>CAZPEY010000093.1:4588-8580 GCA_964585665.1 uncultured Polyangiaceae bacterium
CAAGCGGCGGCGCAAGCGGCGGCCGCCCCGGCGCTCGCGGCACCGCCGCCGAACGAGGCGCTGCCGCTGTGGATGCTGCTCGGCCTCGCGATGCTGGGCGGCGTGATCCTCAACCTGATGCCGTGCGTCTTGCCGGTGCTCTCGATCAAGTTCCTGTCGCTGGCGCAGTCGCAGGACGGCGGCCGCATGAAGCAGGCGCTGCTCTACACCGCCGGTGTCGTCGTCACCTTCGCGGGCCTCGGCGGCACGCTCATCGGGCTGCGCGCGGCGGGATCGAAGGTCGGCTGGGGGTTTCATCTGCAGTCGCCGGTCATCGTGCTCGGCCTGGTGCTGCTGTTCTGGCTGATGGCGCTGAACTTCCTCGGGGTGTTCGAGATCGGCTTCGTCGCCCAGCGCGTCGCTGGCAGCGCCAAGCCGACCAACTCGTTCGGCTCGGGGATCCTGGCGGTCTTCGTGGCCGCGCCGTGCACCGGCCCGTTCATGGGCACGGCGGTCGGGGCCGCTGCGACGCTGCCTCCCGTCCAGGCGCTGTCGATCTTCGTCGCTCTCGGTCTCGGGCTGGCCTCGCCGTTCGTCGCGCTCGCCGCCAGCCCCAAGCTGATGTCGAAGCTGCCGCGCCCGGGCGAGTGGATGAACCGCCTCAAGCAGTTCTTCGCCTTCCCGCTCTTTGCGACCGTGCTCTGGCTGATGTGGGTGCTCGGTGTCCAGATCGGCACCGAGGGTTGGTTCGTCGCGTGCGCGGTGCTCCTCATCACCTCCTTCGCGCTCTGGCTCGGCGGCGGCTCGCGCCTCGCCCTGGCCCTCGCCTGGCTGATCGGCCTCGGCGGCACGGGCGGCGCGTTCGTCCACATCCATGGCGCAGCGCGCCCAGCCGTCGCGCACGCCGCGACGAGCGGCACGACCGGCACGACGCCCGGTGGCCCCAAGACCTACGCGCCGTACGACGCGGCCAAGATCGAGGCGGCCCGCAAGGCCGGCAAGGCGGTCTTCGTCGACTTCACCGCCTCCTGGTGCCTGACCTGCCAGGCCAACAAGAAGGCCGTGCTCGGCACCCAGGCAGGGCTCGACCTGTTCACCAAGCACGATGTCGAGCTGTTCGAGGCCGACTGGTCAAACGACGACGAGAACATTACACAGGCTCTGGCTGCGTTCGGACGCAACTCGGTGCCGCTGTATGTCTACTATCCCAAGGGCGGTGGCGCGCCGCAGATCCTCCCGCAGATTCTGACGCTGTCGGTGCTCGAGAAGCTGTTCCAGCCGCAAGGCGGTTAGCTCCTCCACACAACCTCCTCGCATTCGGTAGAGTAGGAGCGTGCCCGCTCCGATCCTGCGCTCGCTCGACGAAGAGCTGCGGCTGCTCGCGCTGCTCGTCGAGCGCGGGCAGATCGTCGCCGCCGAGGTGCCTCCGCTCGACGGGTCGCGGGCCGAGGACGATGCGGTCGGGCAGCGCGTCGAGCAGCTCCTGGCGGCCGGCAAGCTCCGCCGCGAGGCCGTCGACGAGGCGCTGGCCGAGCTGCGCTTCTCTGCCGCCGCGACGGTCGATCCGCTCGATCAGACGCAGCGCTCCGACCGCCACCGGCTGCCGGCCGGCGGCCTGCGCCGACGCTACGGCAGCTACGTCATCGAGCACCTGATCGGCCGCGGCGGCTGCGGCGAGGTCTATCGCGCCCGCGACGAGAAGCTCGGCCGGACCGTGGCGCTCAAGCTGCTCTCGACGGTCGATCCCGAGCAGCACGAGCGCCTCAAGCGCGAGGCGCAGCTCCAGGCGCGCATCGCCCATGACAACGTCTGCAAGGTGTACGAGGTCGGCGAGGAGGGCGATCGCGGCTACATCGCAATGCAGTTCATCGACGGCACCGACCTCGGGACGATCGCCAGCCGGCTGCCAACCCGCGAGCTCGTGCAGATCTTCGAGCGCGTCGCCGACGCCGTCGATGCCGCGCACACGCACGGCCTGGTCCACCGCGATCTCAAACCGGCCAACATCCTCGTCGAGCGGACGCGCGAGGGCGGCTGGAAGCCGTACGTCGTCGACTTCGGTCTGGCCCGCGAGGCGGCTGGCCCTGCCCTGACCGCGACCGGCCTGGTCGTCGGGACAGCGCACTACATGTCGCCCGAGCAGGCGCGCGGCGATCGCTCGTTTGACCACCGCGTCGACATCTACGCGCTCGGCGCGACGCTCTACGAGGTGCTCTGCGGCTCGCCGCCTTTCGACGGCGACACGCCGCTGCGCGTGCTGCAGCAGGTGATCGCCGATCCACCGCTGACGCTGCGCCGGCGCAACCCGCGCATCCCGGTCGATCTCGAGACGATCGTGCACCGCTGCCTCGAGAAGGAGCCGCGCCGTCGCTACGCCTCGGCCAAGGCCCTGGCCGACGATCTGCGCCGCTTCCTCGATGGCGAGCCGATCATCGCGCGGCCACCGACCCTGGCTTATCGGCTGCGGCTGCAGATGCGGCGCCGTCGGCGCGAGCTCATCGTCGCCAGCTTCGGGCTCGCCGCACTGCTCATCGTCGCGGGCTACCAAGTTCGACAGCTCATCGAGACGCGTACCGAGGCAGGCTACGTGCGCGAGTACGACGCGACGCTGGCCGAGCTCCAGCGCGCCAACGAGCGGATGCGCCTCGCCCCCCCTCACGACACTCAACCCGAGGCGACGGCGCTGCGCGATCAGGTCAACGCGCTCGCGGCGCGCCTCGCCACACGCGGTACGCACGGTCGCAACCACGGCCTCTACGTGCTCGGGCGTGGCTACGCGATCATCGGCGACTTCGCGCAGGCGCGCGACACGCTCCTGCAGGCATGGCAGCACGGGCCCCACTCGGCTCGGCTCGCGGCCGCGCTCGGCCAGGTGCACAGCTATCTCTATCTCTCGAAGCGATCGCCGGCCGACGCCTCGATGCCCCCGTCGGCGCGGCAGCAGGAGCTCGACGCCCTCGACGTCCAGTTCCGCCGGCCCGCGATGCAATACCTCGAGCTCGCCGCCGGTGGCGACGAGGAAGAGGAGGTGCTGCTGTCGCGCGCCCGCCTCGCGCTCCTGCGCGGCAAGAGCGCCGAGGCCATCGAGCTGGCGCGCCGCGCGCAAGCCGGCCGACCGTGGCTCTCGGATGGGGAGGCGATCGTCGCCGAGGCGCATCGCATCGAGTGCATCGAGCAGTTCGACGACAGCAAGCTCGACGCAGCGACGGCGGCCTGCGGCAAGGCGCGGCGCGCCATCGAGGCGGCGATCACGATCGCGCGCAGCGACTACATCCTGCGCGTCCTGCTCGGGCAGCTGGCGGTGCTCGAGCTCGAGCTGGCAGCGCGCCGCACCCAGCCGCTCGAGGCGCCCTTCGCGGCGATGCGCGCGGCGTTCGCCGAAGCGGCGCGGCTGCGGTCGGACGATCCGCTGCGCGACGCGATGGAGCTCATGGCGATCGTGACCCGCGCCAACTACGACACCGAGCACGACGTCGATCCGCGACCCTATCTGCAACCCGCCGTCGAGGCGCTCGATCGGCGGCAGCCGACGGCCGTCACCCAGTGGCGCGCCCGGCTCTCGGGGCGTTATGCGCTCGCCAACGCGGCGCTCGCTTTCGGGGGCGACGCCAAAGCCGACATCGACGCCGGCATCGCCGCGGCGCGCCAGCTGATCGCGCTGGAGCCAGGGGCGATCAGCGAGGAGCGGTTGGCGCTGATGCTGCGGCTGCGGTTCGAGTCGCAGGCCGAGACCCCGGAGGGCGAGGCCACGTACCGCGAGCTGGTGGCGCTCTGTGACCGCATCCTCGCTCGCCACCCCGACGACGCGGATACGGCCAACACCCTCGGCGTCGCGCATCTCGAGTGGGCCGAGCACCTGCTCGCCCAGCGGCAGGACGCCAAGCCGGTGCTCGAGCTCGCGCGCGCCGCCTTCGACAAGAGCATGGGCGGCCCACGCGAAGCGGCGCTCTACAACCTGGGCGCGGTCGCCTACCTCCTCGCCGAACGGGCCATCGCCAAGCGCGAAGATCCGC
>CAZPEY010000093.1:8680-16655 GCA_964585665.1 uncultured Polyangiaceae bacterium
CAGCAGCGCTGCACCCGCACCGCGCTGCTCGACGCGCACCTGCGGCGACTGACCGCTCGCGAGACCCGCAGCGCCCTGGCGCGCGCCGAGGTCTGGGCCCGCCGCCTGCGCCTCGATCATCCACACCTCCGCGACGGCGCGAACCTGCTGGCGCGCACCCTGGTGATGCGGAGCAGCCTCGCCAACGACCGAGAGGCGGCGCCGCTCCTCGAGGAGGCGACCCGCCTCGTCGATGCGACGGCGACCAAGGGTGCCAAGAACCCCGAGACGACGCTGGCCGAGCGCCAGCTCGCCGTCGAGAAGGCGCGGCGTTCACGAGACCCGGGCGGCCGCGCCGCCTACGACGCGGCGCTGCGCGCGCTCGCCGAGTACCTCTCCCCTGCCGATGGCTGGCGTGAGCTCGACGCGGAGCGGGCGCTGGCCTGGTCCCGACAGGCCAAGTGATCAAACTAAGCTTTTTTGCTTTTCTTTTCTTTTGAAGCCTTCTTCGCAGCGACCGCCTTGCGCTTGGGCGGCAGCCGCCCGACGAATGCGACCGCCTCGGCCAGCCGAGCGCGCAGCGTCCCGGCGTCGCGCACCGCCGCCTCGGGCAGCAGCGCCCAGCCCGTCATCACCCGCCCCTTCATTGGCGCAAAGCGCCTCGCCTCTCCCGCGGCGACGAGCGCCTCGACCCGCGCCTCGTCGAGCTTGACCACCACCCCGTCCTCCCACATGCCAGCGAGGAAGTTGCCGCGCAGGAAGGCCGCGTCGTAGCCAAACATCTGGCGGCGCTCAAGGCCGGGCTCGTCCGGGAGCTCGGCGACGAAGCAGGCGATGAGCTCGGCGGGCGGCTTCTTGAACTTCATGCGGCGAGCCTACTCCGACTCGCTCACGAGCTGCACGACAGCATCGAGCAGCCGACCTTGTGGCGCGCCCAGTCGGGCCGCTTGGCCGCGTAGGCCTCGCGCCCCGGCTGCAGATCGTAGGGCCGGCGCAGCACGTCGAGCAGCTCGGGCAGCGCCTGGCGATCGCCCGCCGCGACCTGATCGATGACCGTCTGCAGCAGGTAGTTGCGCGGCACGTAGAGGGGATTGACCCGGTTCATCTGGGCACGACGATCCGCGTCGGAGATCGGGCTCCGGAGCAGCCGCGCCTGGTAGCGCGCCAACCAGCTAGCGAGGCGCGCCTCGTCGTCGGCCGACAGCGACGGATCGTAGTACGCGTCGAGCAGCCGCCGTCGCGCCGTGGCGAGGTCGTCGCGCGCCGCCACCTCGGCGAGGCCCCGATAGAACAGCGTCATGTCGATCTCACGGCTGACCAGCAGGGCGTGCAGGCCCTCGACGAGCCGCTCGTCCTCGTCGGGATCGACCGCCGCCAGCTCCTCCGCGAGGCCGAGCTTCCGCCGCTGCATCGCACGCTGGCCGCGCTCGAGCTCGTCTCGATACAGCTCGAGCGCCGCCACCAGCCCCGCGTCGTCGTCGACGAGCGGCAGCAGCGCCCGCGCGAGCTGCAAGAGGTTCCAGTGCGCGACGCGCGGCTGAAAGCCGAAGCGATAGCGCCGCCCGCCCGCGTCGGTCGTGTTGGGCGTCCAGTCGGGATCGAACGCGTCGATCCATCCATAGGGCCCATAGTCGATCGTCAGGCCGAGCATCGACATGTTGTCGGTGTTCATGACGCCGTGGACGAAGCCGACGCGCAGCCACTCGACCATGAGGTGGGCGGTGCGCCGCGCGACCTCGGCGAGCAGCCCCGCGACATCGAGCGAGTCCCCGGTGCGCAGCGACGGATAGAGCGTGTCGATCGTGAAGGCGACGAGGCGACGCAGCGTCGCGAGATCCCCGCGCGCCGCGTGGATCTCGTACGACCCGAAGCGGAGGAACGAGGGCGCGACGCGGCAGACGATCGCGCCCGGCTCTGCCTGCGGGTTGCCGTCGTAGAGCATGTCGCGCACGACCGCGTCTCCCGTCGTCACCAGGGACAAAGCGCGCGTCGTCGGCACCCCGAGGTGGTGCATCGCCTCGCTGCAGACGAGCTCGCGCAGCGACGAGCGGAGCACGGCGCGCCCGTCGGCGCGGCGCGAGTACGGCGTCGGGCCGGCGCCCTTCAACTGCACCTCCCAAGTCTCGCCTCGCTGGTTGCGCACCTCGCCGAGCGTGATCGCCCGTCCGTCCCCGAGCTGGCCTGCCCAGGATCCAAACTGATGGCCACCGTAGCAGGCCGCGTACGGCGCCATGCCCGGCGCGAGGCGGTTGCCACCCAGCACCTCGGCCAGGAAGCCGGCCGCGCCGTTGGCATCGAGCGGCGCCGTCCCGTCGAGCTGGTCGAGATCGAGCAGCGCCGCCACCTCCGGCACCAGCAGCAGAAGCTCGGGCCGCGACACCGGCGTCGGCAGGCAGCGCGAGTAGCAAGCCGCGTGGACGGCGCGCGTGTAGTTTCGCGTCTCCGGATCGCCCGGCAGCTCGTCGACGAAGCGCTGGGTGTAGCGAAGCTGATCGAGCGGCGGCATGGGCTGGCTCTTTGTGACCGATCTGCAGGGCGTCGTCCAGCTCAGCGCGCCGGCGGCCGCCAGCAGCGCCGGAGCGCCTCGCCGAACGACCGCGCCCGTAGCACCTCGACTGCGAGCGCCAGCCAGCCACCGAACACGACGCGCAGCGGATTGGACGACTCGCGCCGCCCCTCGAGCCCGTAGCGCAGCGACGGCGCGGAGCCCTCCTCCTCGGCCGCCGCCGTGCCGAACAGATGATCGAACACCATCAGCACGCCGCCGAAGTTGCGATCGCGATAGCGCGGATCGACGGCGTGGTGCAGGCGGTGCCGCGACGGCGTGTTGAACAACCACTCGACGGCGCGGGGCAGGCGCCCGACCATCTCGGTGTGCAGCCAGCCCTGGTAGATCATGCTCGCGGTCAGCACGCCGAAGAGCGCCCGCGGCGGCAGGCCCAGCCAGACCAGCGGCGCCCAGACGAGGAAGTAGGCCGACAAGAGCCCCGTCCAGCCGAAGCGGTAGGCCGCGGTGAGGTTCATGTACTCCGAGGAGTGATGCACCGAGTGCGTCGCCCAGAACCACGCCACCTGGTGGTTCCAGCGATGGAACCAGTAGTAGACCAGCTCGACGACGAGGAACAGCGCCAGCCAGTGCCACCACGCCGTCAGGGGGAGCGTCGTGAGGCGGTGCGCGTGGATCGGCGAAAAGAGGCGGTTCGCCAGCCACGGTGTCGACAGCGGGCTGCTGACGCTCTGACCGAGGGCGATGAGCAGCGAGACGGCGCTCTGCCGAACCGGGTAGCGGCCGCCCCGCCCGACGATCGCGGCCAGCTCGACGAGGCCGAGGACGATCGACACCGCGAAGCCGACGAAGAGCAGCGCGTCGAGGGGATCGGAGGGCAGCGCCACGCGCTCATCCTACGCGGGCTATGCCGACGGTCGTTCGAGAAAATGTCGCCCGGTTCGACCGCGGCTGGGTCAGAGTACCGCACCTTCCAAGGAGAACGAGATGAGTCATGCGGCGACGTGTTTCTGTGGCGCGGTCAGCTTCCAGGTGTCCGGGGAGCCGAAGGCGATGGGGTACTGTCACTGCGCCGACTGCCGCTCGTGGGCCGCGGCGCCCATCAACGCGTTCACCCTCTGGACCCCCGACTCGGTGCAGGTGACCAAGGGGCTCGACCAGATCGCGACCTTCAACAGGTCGCCCAAGAGCTTCCGCAAGTTCTGCAAGGCGTGCGGCGGCCACCTGATGACCGAGCACCCGCACTGGAACCTCATCGACGTCTACGCCGCGATGATCCCCGACTTCTCGTTCAAGCCCGGGGTCCACGTGCACTACCAGGAGACGGTCCTGCCGATGCGCGATGGGCTGCCCAAGATGAAGGACCTGCCGGCCGAGATGGGTGGGTCGGGGGTGGTCCTGGCCGAGTAGGTCGGGATCGCCGAGGAGCGACGGCATGTCAGACGACGAATCCTTCTCCCTGGGCGAGACGCCCGTCCACCTCGGGCTCGGCGCGACGGTGGTGCGGCAGCCGGTCTTCACCGGGGGGCTGAGCTGGTACGAGGGCTATGGACAGCGGCACGCCGCCGACGGCGCGGAGGGTCGGCTGGTGTCCCTCCACACGTTCGCCGAGCCGTGGTCGAGCTGGGAGATGCACCCCAAAGGAGAGGAGCTCGTCGTCTGCGTGGCCGGGGAGATCACGCTGCACCAGGAGCTCGACGGCGCGGTCCGAACCGCGAGGCTCGGCCCTGGCCAGGCGATCGTGAATCCGCGCGGCGTCTGGCACACGGCCGACGTCTCCGCGTCGGCGACAGCGCTGTTCATCACCGCCGGCGAGGGCACCCAGCAGCGCCCCCGCTGATCCGCCTGAGACGCGCGCCGAGCCGCTCTCATTCTGCGAAGTGCGCCGCGAGCAGGTCGACGAAGGTCCTCACCTTGGGCGCCGACAAGCCGCCCGGCGGAGTCACCGCGAAGATCGGAACCCCTGGCTGCGTCCACTCCACGAGCACCGGCACGAGGCGTCGTCGCTTCAGCTGTTCCCGCACGAAGAACTCGGGCGCCATGACGATGCCTGCGCCTCCGACGGCAGCGGCCACCGCGAGCTCGAAGCTGCTGGTGCGCAGGCGTGGGCGAACGACCAGGTTGATGCGTTTGCCCGCGACGACGAACGGCCATTCGATGGGCCCTCTGTCCCGGGGGATCCCGAGGAGGTCGTGCGCGGAGAGCTCGCGGGGGTTCTGCGGATCACCGCGCCGCCTCAGATAGGCAGGGCTTGCATAGAAACCACCGCGTCCCATGCCAAGACGCCGAGCGACCAGCGTGGAATCCTGCTGCTCACCGACGCGAATGGCGAGATCGAAGCCGTCGCGAACCAGGTCGACGTTCCTCGGCGACAGGTCGAGATCGATGGAGACCTCCGGGTAGGCTCGCAGATAGGCGAGGATCACCTTCTCGAGCAGCAGGCCGGCGAGCCCCGCGGTGGTGGACAACCGAAGCGTCCCCGTCGGCGCACGCCTCGACCGCTCGACGGCCTCATCTGCGTCGCGGGCGGCCTCGACCGCTCGGGCGGCGTGCAGGAAGTAGGCGCGCCCTTCCTCGGTGAGGCGAATGGATCGGGTCGTGCGAACGAGCAGCGCGATGCGCAGGCGCGCCTCCAGCTCTTGCACCCGGCGGCTGAGAGTCGCCTTCGTCTGCCCGGTCTTCCGGGCCGCGGCTGTAAAGCCACCCGCCTCGACCACCTGAACGAAGCTGGAGAGCTGCTCCAGGCGGGATCCTGATTGGTACTTCATCTGAGACAGTAAAGCTCATTTCTCGCCATTGTTACACCCTCATGGAGGCCGCATCCTGGACCCTCTAACGAGGTCACCATGAAGCTGCTTCTCCGCCCGTCCGCTTCTCGAATGCATCGCGCCGAGGCATGGAAGCAGAGCGCCTATGCCTTCATCCCCTACGAAACCCACTTCGGAGAGCTGTGCGGGTTCGCCGATGACGTCGTCGCTGCCGGCCAAGGCTTCGGCATGCATCCCCATCGCGACATGGAGATCTCCACGGTCATGCTCGCGGGGGCGCAACGGCACCAGGACTCGACGGGTCGCACGCAGCTCGTCGAGTCGAACATGGTCCAGACCATGAGCGCCGGCACGGGGATTCGTCACAGCGAGGTCAATGCGTCGGCGGTCGAGGGCTTTCACAGCTTCCAGATCTGGGTCTATCCCAAGACCCGCGCGACCACGCCGCGGCATGAAGCGTTTCGGTACGAGCCCCGGCTGAAGCGCGATCGGTTTCTCCTGGCGTTGTCGCCGGACCGACGAGAGGGAAGCGCCCTCCTCGGGGCGGATGCGTTCCTCTCCGTCGCCTCGCTGACGGCCGGGTCGACGCATCGCTACGCCCTCTGCGCCCCGGGCAACGGCGTGTACCTCCACTGCGCAGCGGGCGCCGTCCAGATCGCCGGGCAGGTGCTGGGCACTGGAGACGCGATCGGGCTGTGGGATCTCGAGGGATGCGACGTTGTTGCGAGCGAGGCATCAGACTGTGAGCTGGTGTTGGTCGAGGTCCCGATGCAGCGAGGAGTACACCTATGAACGGACAGCTCAGCTCGATCCATGCTGGTGACAACGCCCCGGTCATGGTCCTCTTCGGGGGCAACCCGAGCCGTCGGCACGAGGTCTTGTCGCTGCTGCAAGCCATCGGTGGCATCACGGCGTACGGCGCGCTGTCGGAGGCCGAGGGCATGGACCTCCTGCGCGACCTTCCCCGCGTCGAGCTCGTGCTCATCGGTGGGCGCTACGACGAGAGCCAGCGGGCTCGCATCCGAGCCTACGTGCGGGAGAGGCTCCCCGGCACGAAGATGACCGAACCAGGGCACGACTACCCCTACTCCAACGACGCGATCGTCGCGCACGTGACGCGTCTTCTCGCACCTGCAACCCACGAGGAGCCTCATGGCTAGTTTTTCCGGCAAACCCCGCACCGACTTCGACTGGACCCGCACGGATCCGAACACGCTCGACCTCTCGAAGCTGCGCGTCGCGGTCGTCGGCGGCACCGGCGGCATCGGACGGGCGATCGCGTTGTCGCTGGCGGCTCGCGGTGCCAGCGTGACCGTGGTGGGCCAGACGTTCCGAGACGGCGGCGCCCGCGGCCTGACCTTCTTGAAAGCGGATCTGAGCTCGATGGCAGAGGCGCGTCGCGTCGGCCGCGAGCTCAGTGGAGACCTCGATCTGGTCGTGATGACCACCGGGATCATCACGGCGCCCAAGCGCGAGCAGACGGCCGAGGGGATCGAGCGCGACCTGGCGATCAGCTACTTGAGCCGGCTCGCGATCGTGCGTGAGCTCGCGCCGCGCCTCGGCAAGGATCGTCCAGCGAATCTCCCGAAGCCACGGGTGTTCATCATGGGCTTCCCCGGTACCGAGCAGCGGGCGCTGGTCGACGATCTGAACGCAGAGAAGAAGTATGAAGCGATGCCGCAGCACATGAACACGGTCGCCGGAAACGAAGCCCTGGTTCTCGACTCTGCGATGCGCTACCCCCACGTCAGCTTCTTTGGACTCAACCCAGGGCTCATCAAGACCAGCATCCGCAGCAACATGCTGGGCGGGCAAGGTAGCTTCAAGCACCGCGTCGTGGAGTTCTTCATCGGTCTGTTGATGATCAGCGCCGAGAAGTACGCGGAGCGCATGACGCCGCTCCTCGTGTCGCCCGATCTCGAGGGCCGCTCGCCGGCGATGTTCAACCAGAAGGCCAAGGCGATTCTGGCAAGCCAGGTCATGACGCCGGAGCACGTCGCAGACACCATTTCCGCCTCGGAGGCGCTGCTCACCCGCGCCTCGGGTGCCGAGCGTCGAAGCGCGATCTGAGCACGGCAGCAGCGCGAGCGAAATCACGGTCCGGATCGGACGCCGGCCGGAGCGTTCGCGCTGTCCGGTTCTCCGGACGCGCGTCCGGTGAGCCGGACACTTTTTCCGGACAGCACGCCAAGCTCCGTCGGAGACGATCTGGCATGACGATCGCACTGACCGGCTCGCATGAGAACGCTCAAGCGAGTCCTGGTGGATGTGACGTTCGCAGTGGTGCTAGCGGGCTGTGAGCCTGCGGTCTCCGCGCTCGGGCCGTGCGGCCCTCGCGAAGATCTGATCGGCGGCTGGCGGCGGTCGAGCGACGGCGCGACGCTGCGCATCGAGCTCGACGGCAGCTTCGAGCATCTCCGGAGCGGGGTCGCTCAGCGCGGCCGCTACCAGGTCTCGGACACGCTGATCCGCCTGCTGGTCGAGCAGCCGGCGGTGGCGAAGATCGAGAGCGGGTACTGCGTGGCGGGAGGGCGGCTCGGGATCGAGGCGCTGGGGGAGGCGTACGATCAGACCGACTAGACAGACTCGCGCGGAGCGCGATCCAACCTCAAGCGGCCCAAAGGCCGCGTCGCGGCGAGGTCGCCGCGGAAGCAGCGGTGGGGACCGGACGGCTTTGCCGGCGGGGCGGGGCGGCACGCCCCGTCAAGACAGACGAAACAGG
>CAZPEY010000094.1:0-6846 GCA_964585665.1 uncultured Polyangiaceae bacterium
CGGCGACGGCACGCCCTTGAAGTAGCGCACCGGGCGGAGACAGACGTAGAGGTCGAGGAGCTGGCGCAGCGCGACGTTGAGCGACCGGATGCCACCACCGACTGGTGTCGTCAGCGGGCCCTTGATGCCGACCTTGTACTTGCGGAAGGCGTCGATCGTTGCGTCGGGGAGCCAGTTACCCGTCTGGTCGAAGGCCTTCTGCCCCGCGAGCACCTCGAGCCATTCGATCTTGCGCTTGCCGCCGTAGGCCTTTTGCACGGCAGCGTCGAACACGCGGACCGAGGCGCGCCAGATGTCGCGGCCGGTGCCGTCGCCCTCGATGAACGGGATGACCGGGTGGTCGCCCGTCTTGATCGATCCGTCTGCGCCTACTTCGATGGTGTCCATGCGTTCCTCCGACTGTCGCTCGAATGAGATGAGAGGCGCGCATCGTCCACGAGCGCCGGAGGAAAATCAACTGCTGAGGAGGGGCTGGCCGGTGCGCGATCGGTTGGTGATCAGTTGGTGATGGGGGTGCGGCTGCAGTCGTAGTTCGTCGAACCCCACAGGAAGGCCTCGCCGCCGTCGACGACCTCGAAGTCGGTGACCTTGAGCGCCTGCAGCCCGCGTGGCGCCAGGAGGCCGTCCCACTTGGCGGTGGTGTACGTGTCGGCCTGGCCGGTCAGCGCGATGTTGCCGCCGTCGGCGAGGAACATGCCGTACTTCTTGAGCGCGCGCGCGACCACGCGCGCCCCCTCGCTCGGCAGCGTCGATTCGTCGAAGCTGGCCTTGAGGCGCCAGCGCGACGCATACGGCGGCGTGTCGGCGCCGCCGGTGGCACCGTTGGGGGGGCCGGTCGCGTGCGTGCCGGGGTGGACGTAGGACTTATCGCGGATCCGGTTGTTCGGCAGGATGAAGCGGATCGCGTGCTTGATCTCCCCGGCGGCGACCTCGTCGGCGGTGAACAAGAGCGGCGCGATCGGCAGGCCGGCGGCGTCCGCCGAGCTGCAGCCGTCGCCGCGACTGAAGTTCGGGGCCGCGGCGGGCTGCCAGTAGTTCTTCGACAGATCCCAGACCGCGAGGCAGCCCCCGTAGAACGTCCCCGACACGTTGGCGCGCCACATCTCGTAGAGGCGCTTGCCCTGGACGACGATGAGGTGGCAGTCGCCATCGTTGGTGCACTCGTAGCCCGTCTCTCCCTCGAGGCGGCCGCCCGCGGGCAGAGGCACGGGCGCCGGATCGCAGTCGGGATCGTAGAAGTCGTCGGTCGGCGTGAACGCCTCGCGCGTCACCGAGTCGGCGGCGCCGAGCACCTCGATCGAGAAGTCGATCTGGAAGATGTTGTTGTTGCCCCAGCCGCCCTTCTTCTGCACGCCGTCGATGATCGCCTTCGCGTCGGCGGCGAGCGGCGCGCCGCTGATGTCCTGGTAGAAGGGTGAGCTCGACGGGAAGATGCCTGCGCCAGGCATCGTGACGACGCCGGCGAGGTCGTGGTTGCCGTTCTGGCCGCCGGCCATGTCGCCGCTGCCGTTGTTGTTGTTGCTGCTGCTCTGCTTGCACGCGGGCAAGGCCAGCAGCGCAGCGCCGAGGATCCAAGAGACGACATTGGACGACGTTGGCACCATCTTCATGAAGGCAGAGTACGCCAGCGCGCCTCGCCACCTCAATCTGGGGAAGTTTCCCCAGGGTGCTGGGGTCGTGATCCCGGCGGTTTAGAACGCATCTAGATGCGTTCTAGGACGGTTCAGTCGCTCCAGGTCAGGTGCTCGGAGATGTACGGCGTGCGCGTGATGTTGAAGGTCTTGTTCTTGAAGTCGGTCGCCACCAGGTCGCTGACGCCGTCCATGCCAGCCGCCTCCATGACGAGGTAGTCGCCGACGACGGTCAGCGCGATGATCGACATGAACTCCGACTCGACGACCTTCCCATCCGGCTCGATGATGTAGATGTCGCCCGCGGGCAGCGGATCTTCGTCGTCCGCCGCGATGCGCAAGAAGGCCACGCGTCCATCGGGCAGCCGGACTGGCTGGGTCGCGAGCCAGGGCCACTTGACCTGCGCCAACACGACGGGCGGCTGGTTGGTGCCCGTCCGACTCGACACGTCAATGACCTCGACGTTGGAGCCGATCGAGTGGGTCCGCACGGCCAGCACGCGGCCGTCGTCGTAGGGCGATGGATGGAGGAGCTGCCCCGCGCGCTGGGAGGCCACTTGATCCGAGGAGTTGTCATCGAGGTCGAGCGCTTGGATCGAGCCCCTGGTGGCGGACCACGGCGTCACGGTCATGATCAAGTGGGACTTGCCCTCGATGGTCGCTCCAGTGAGGGAGTCATGCACCATGACGTTGGTAGGCCCGACCTTCTCGAACTGACCGCCAGGCCGCGCCACGTACGGGTAGATGATGCCCCACTCGTCGCCGAGCACCGCGACGTTGCCGTCCGGCAGGACGCGCGGCCAGCCCGTCCGGTAGCGGTTGAACCCGGCAAAGCCCAGCGAGCTCCGCTGGTTGCCGTCGAGGGTGATGCGAAAGACTTCGTTGTGTACGACATAGACGAGGCTGTCGGCGCGCATGCCGTCTACGGCCTGAGGCTCCCCGGAACAGGCGGACCCCACAGCCACCATCAGGACTAGGACCGCTGCGCGAGCATGGGTCATAGAGCCTCCCACTTTTATCTATAGGGCTTTCGGCTCGTGACCGCAATTATTGATTTCAAAATGAGGTATGGTGTCCGCGTCATGAACCTCGCTTATCGGAATCACGATCGGGCAACTGCCAGGACACCGCAGGGCACGGCACTCGGCACGCTGCTGCTCGGAGCAGCGCTCGCTGGGCTGCTCGCGCCCGCTAGCGCCGCGGCCGAAGAGAAGGCCGCCAAGCCGACCAGCTTCGAGCAGGCGCTCGAGCAGGCGCGGCCCGTCAAGGACATCGCCGGCCTCTTCGACCCGATCTTCGACGAGTGCAAGGAGCAGGACGAGCTGCTGGCGCGGCAGTGTCGCATCGTGCGCGACTGGCAGCTCACCGTCTTGCGCAACGAGAAGGTCGTCTCGGTCGGCGACTGGTCGGCGCTCGCCTGGTCGCCGTATTCTCCTTCGGAGAAGCAGGTCTCGCTCGAAGTACAGGGCTGCCTGTCGTGCGACAAGGCCGTCCTCCTGTACGGCAAGCCGCGCTACCTCACCTCGCGCGTGCCCAAGGCGATCAAGAACGGCCGCGCCACCGGCATCGAGCTCGGCTTCCACGGCGTCCCCGTCGCCGCGGCCGAGGCCGCCGAGTGGGAGAAGATCGTCGCGCGTCGCCTGCGCGTCCAGTACGTCTACAAGGTCGGGCAGCCCTGGAAGGTCGGCGCCGCCGAAGGCGCCACGTTCCACTCGATCGCCTACCGCGTCTTCGATCCCTGCACCGGTGAGGTCGTCGCCGCCGATCCTCCGTCGAGCACGCAGGCGCCCGTGATGACCGATCGCGCCACCTGCCCGGCATCGACGGACAAGCCCGCCGAGGACGAGACGGTGACCGACACGCTGTCGCGCACCCAGGTCGAGCGCGCCATCTCGGTGGTCAAGAAGCGCGTCGCGGACTGCTACACCGAGTGGGGCTACACGACGCCCGTGACCGTCAAGCTCGTCGTCGCCGGCACGGGCACGGTGCTCGGGACGCAGATCCTGCCGCCGCACGACAAGTCCGACGTCGGGCTGTGCGTGCGCTCCGCGATGCGGGGCATCGTGATGCCGAAGTTCAACGGCGATCGCCTCAACATCACCTATCCGTTCGGGCGACCCGCCAAGTAGACCAGGTCGAAGGGGGAGGCGCGGTGAGCACGAAGGACCTTCCCAAGAGCCAGCTCGACTCGCAGCCGCTGTGGCAGACGGCGGTCGACGCGATGCTGCGCGAAGAGGTCGACGAGGCGAAGGACGCCGAGTCGCTGAGCCACGATCAGGACTGGCTGCTGGGTGTGCTCTCCGAGTACGGCGCGAGCCCGCCGATCGAGCTGGTCGCCGAGCACTACAGCGAGCTTGGCGAGCCGCAGCAGGAGGAGCTGTTCGCCCAGCTCAACGACAGCTGCGGCTACGGGTACGCGAGCGAAGTCGTGATCCAGGCGCGCAAGAAGCGCGGCGTCGAGCAGAGCGAGCAGAAGCGCGGCGACGGCAACTCCGGCTGATCGCGAGGCCCGCTCGGCGCGAGCTCACGCCTTGCCGCCCGCCTTGGGCGCAGCGCTGCGGCGTCCGGTGCGTGCACCGAGTCGGCCGAGACCGAGCGCGGCGGCCGTGAGGATGACCAGGCCCGCCTGCTCCCCTTCGAGGGTGCCAAAGAGCAGCGCCGGCACGAGGAGCACGAGGCAGAGGGCCGCGCCGGTCTCGAGCTCGGCGGGCTTGGCGAGGCCGCGGTTGCGGCGCGCGATCGTGTAGCCCGTCGCGAAGCTTGCCGCCGCGGCGATGGCCGCCAGGCGCAGCCCGAGCGGGAAGGTCTGGGACTCGGGCAGGCCGGTGAGGCGATGGGCAAGGAGGTTGACCATCGTCGGCAGGTTGGCCGGGCCGGCGCTCAGCACCGAGCCGACGACGATGAGGCCGAACAGGAGGAGCCCACCCTCGGCGACGAGCCGCCAGCGCAGCGGTCGACCCGACGCCGAGAGGGCGAGGATCCCGAGCACCACCGTGCCGAGCAGGCAGAGGCCGCCGAACCACTCGCCGAGCGTCGCGTAGAGCGTCGACGGCTCCTGCAGCCGTACGTCGTGCAGCACCGTCTCGGTCGGCGCGTTGGGCGTCTCGTCGGGGTCGACGGCGTGGGTCTCGCGCACCACCCGCCCGGTCGAGTCGATCACCGCGGTGACGCCGGTGTTGACGGCGCGCACGAGATCGACGCGCAGCTCGACGGCGCGCAGCACCGACAGCGCCATGTGCTCGTAGGGCTCCGACGTGTTGCCGAACCACGCGTCGTTGGTGATGTTGATGAGCAGGTTGGGGCGCAGCTTGGCGAGGCGCCGCCCGAACGACGGGAAGATGTCCTCGTAGCAGATCATCGGCCCGAGCTGGAACGTCTTGCCCTGGTGCTCGAAGGGGAAGGTCACGACCTCGGTGCCGCGCGACCAGTTCGAGATCTCGGGGATGAGCTTCTCGAGCCACTGCATCTGCTCGTAGAACGGCAGGTACTCGCCGAACACCATCAGGATGTTCTTGTCGAAGATGCCGCGCACGTTGGCGTCGCGATCGAGGAGCAGTGCCGAGTTGTAGACGCCGCCCTTGGGGCGGACGTCGCGCGTCAGCGTGCCGAAGAACAGCGGCGCGGTGAAGCCGGCGCGCGCCTGACGACGATCGCCGGCCGGCCAGTCGTGCGCTTGATCGCGACGGAAGGCGAACGGGTACGAGGACTCGGGCCAGATGATGAGCTCAGCGCCGCGCTGCTCGAGCTCGGCCGACAGCTTCTGGTGGATCGCGAGGTGCTGGATGGCCAGCTCGGGACGCCACTTCTCGGTGATGCCGATGTTGGCCTGTACCATGCCGAGCTTTAACGCCGGCGCCTCGGCGCGCCGCGCCTCGACCACGCCGATGCGATAGACGCTCCAGCCGAGCACCGCGCCGACGAGCGCCGCCCCGACGGCGAGGCGGCGCCACGGCTGGGCGCGCTTGGCGATCCGCGCCGCGACCGCCTCGTAGATCACCGCGTTGGCCAGCATGAGCAGCGCCGAGACCCCGAGCGGACCGGTCAGCTCGGCGATCTGGATCGCCGGGCGCACCCACGCCTGCGAGATCGCGAGGTACCAGGGGAAGACGAACGGCACGATCATCTCGATCGTCACCCAGAGCACGGGAGCGACGAGCACCGCGCCCCCGGGCAGATTGGGCAGCGCGACGCGCAGGCGGCGCAGGGCGACGGCGAACAGCGTGAAGGTGAGCGCCTGATAGGCGACGAGCAGCATGAAGATCGGCACCGCCGCGACGAGCGGCAGGTGGCCGAAGCGCTGCAGGAACGGGACGATCCAGTAGAAGCCGCCGGCGTTGGTGACGAACCCGGTGACGAAGCCGTAGAGCGCCGGGCGCGGCTCCTTCTCCTCGAGGATCAGCCAGAGCAGCGGCACCTGCGCGACCCAGCCGAGCGGCCAGATGTCGAAGGTCGCGACGCAGACGAAGTTGAGCACGCCGCCGAGCGCAGCGACGAGGAGCGACAGCCAGAGGCGGCGGGACGGCTTCATCGATTCGTCGGGGCGGAGTGCCACGCCCATCCGTTCGCGTTCATGGTGGAGCGAATAACACAGGTCGTGTGAACCGGGTTAGCCCTCGAGCGCGGACGCCGGTTGAATCTCGATCGTCGGGTAGCGCATCACCAGCTGCTTGGCCGCGCCTGTCGGGGCGGTCGTGTTCCACATCGAGATCACCTTGAGGTTGGCGAGCAGCGACGAGGCGAAGAAGTCCGCCTCGAGCCGCAGGCCGTTGAGCCAGAGGCGCTCGAGGTGCGGACAGCGCTCGAGGAGCCGCAGGAGCGCGCCGGTCGCGACGCCGGTCCCGTCGAGCACGACCGTCGTCACCGTGGGATGCGCCGCGACGCGATCGATCCAATCGGCGGGCAGGGGGCGCTTGGTCACCGCTGGGTTGAAGTCGATGGTGCGGAGTCGACCTTCGAGGGAGAAGAGCTTGGCGCCGAGGCGACACGCGTCGTTCTCGCCGCCGGCTGCATCCTGGATCGGAAACTCGAAGATCCGCTCGAGCGTCCCATCCGGCTTGCGAAAGAGATCTTCGATGATGCGGCCGCGCAGATCGAAGAGCGTCTCGTCGTGGAGCGAGACGCCGTTGATCTCTCGCACGCTGCTCTTGCGGCGACCGCGTGGCTCGCGCCGCCACGTGTACCAGACGACGCCGTTCGACGCGTGCACCTCGTACTG
>CAZPEY010000094.1:6946-16642 GCA_964585665.1 uncultured Polyangiaceae bacterium
GCTCGCGCCGCCACGTGTACCAGACGACGCCGTTCGACGCGTGCACCTCGTACTGGTCGGCGACGACCTGGGCGCGCACCGCCGCGATCGCTGCGTCCAGCGACGGAAAGAGCCACTCGCG
Organism: uncultured Polyangiaceae bacterium; assembly: GCA_964585665.1. GTDB lineage: Bacteria > Myxococcota_A > Polyangia > Palsa-1104 > Palsa-1104 > CAZPEY01. The sequence continues at coordinate 7,068 of CAZPEY010000094.1, forward strand.
CGGCTCCAGGCTCTGCTCCTCTCGAACCCAGCGGAAGAGGCCGCGCGACGAGGCGGAGACGGCCCACGCGAACGGCCTGCCCTCGGCCAGGACGTCGGCGAGCTCCTTGCCCGACGTGTACGACAGGCTCGTCGCGTCGAGCACGATGCCCTGGACGTCGGGATGCTCGGTCAAGAGCGCCTCGCACGCGCGCTTCATCTTCGCGGCGTTCTCGGCGTCGTAATAGCCCGCAAAGCTCACCACGAGGATCGCGACGCCGTCGGCGTCCACGCAGCGGCCGCTCGTCTCGAACCCCGGTGTCGGCTCGATGACGAGCCAGGGATGGAGCGCCGCGAGCCTGCCGACGGAGCCCGGCGGCGCCTCGATGTCATGGAGCTGGACGAGCCGGAGCTTGCCGAGGAGCGGAGAGGTGAAGAGCTCCGCGTCGAGGCGGCGTCGATTCAGGTAGAGCTCTACGAGCTGCGGGCAGCGCTCGAGCAGGCGCAGGATCTCGGTGGTGGGGACGTCCGTGAAGTCGAGCGAGACGCGGGTGATCGTCGGGCGCGCCGCGACCTGATCGACCCAATTAGCCGGCATCGGCTGCTTGCGCAGGAGCGGGTTGAAGTCGACCTTGTAGACCGTGCCGTTGCGGCGATAGAGCTCGCCACCGACGACGCAAGCCTCGTTGTCTTTGCCTTGCGCGTCCCGGACGGGAGACTCCTCGACGGTGACCGCGCCACTTGGCCACTTGCGGACGATCTCGATGGTCTCGCCGCACAGGTTGTGGAGGATCTCGCCGTCCACCGCCTGCCCGTCCTCGTCGAGGCGTAGCAAGTGCCGCCGCCCGCGCGGTTCGCGCCGCACGGTCTCGAGGATGCCGCCGTCGGCGGCGTGGATCTCATAGGCGTCGGCGACGACGCGCGCCCGCACCGCAGCGATCGCCTCCTCGAGCGAAGGAGCGAGCCACTCCTCCGGCAGCAGGCCTCGCTCCTTTTTGATGAAGTGGTGGAGGCCTTGCGACAGGGAGGACCTCGCCCACACCCGCGGTCGCCCCCGCTGCACGACGCGGTCGAGCCCCTTGCCCTTCGTGTACGACAGCTCCGTCGCGTCGAGCACGATGCCTTGCGCGGCGGGATGCGCTGCGAGGAGGGCATCGGTGGCGGCGCGCATCGGTGGCGCATCCGCTTCACCGACGTACTCGCCGACGAAGTGGAGGACGAGGATCGGGACGCCGTCCGCGTCGACGAGCTCCCCGGACGTGACGACCGGCTGCTTGGGGCGCGCGAGCAGCGTGCGCACCGCCTCGCGCAGCGTCTCGCGCGTGTCGTAGGCCGTACGCTTGTCGAGGAACGGCGCGAACAACACCGGCGCCGCCCAGCGCGCGCCGAGCTGGACCAGCGCCGCTGGCACGCGCGCATCGTCGACGTCGTCGTCGAGGCGCAGCGCGATGAGCAGCTCGGCCTTCCGGCGGGCGAGGCCGGTGAGCGTGGCGATCTGGTCGAGGAGGTCGACGGGCAAGTCGGCGTCGCTCTCCTGGAGGGCCGCTTCGAGCGCCGCAAGGAGACGAGGGAACTCTGCGGGCGCGTCTGCCACTTCGACGTACCACGGGATTCCAGCGAGCCTCTCGGCGTCGAAGCTCGGGCCGTCGCTCTCGTCGGACGGCTTGCGACAGATCTCGCAGAGGCAGCGCTTCTCGGAAACGAGCTGCTCGACGAAGTCGAGGAACGGGCACTCGGCGAAGTCGACGCGGACCAGGCCCGCGTTGGTCCAGACATCCAGGTAGTCGTCGAAGATACCGACCAGCGCGCCGTCGAGATGAAAGTAGATCGTCTCCGGCGGAGACAACGTCCTTGGGTGGAGCTCGGCGTCGAACCGCCTCGCGATCGCCTGCAGATCGGCGAAGACTGCGGGGTCGGAGCAGGCCCGATCGGTCCAGTGATACGAGGCGTACTTCATCGGGAAGTCATCGCCGCCATCCCGGAACGTGAAGCAAACGCCCTCTCCGAAGAACGAGCTCATGCCGTCCTCGCCGTACCAGCGGTACTTCTGTTCGCTGATGTAGTGGACGAGGATGGTGCGGGTCACGTCCTCGACGAGCGCGTTGCGAAGACGCGTGTCGATGCGGTCCCAGAGCGCGCGGTGCAGCGCCTCGAACCGCGAGGGATCCGCGGGCGCTTTGTCGAAGCGGAGGAGGACGCCGATGCCACCCATGTCTGCCCCGATGGTATCCCCAAAGCCCGCGCGAGGGACGTCGCCCTCACTGCGCTGCGAGCGGCCTGTCCGGCCTTCCTCGCTGCGCTCGATCTCCTCGGCTGGTGCGGTCTACCCGGCTTCGTCGATCGACAGGAGGCGGACGCCGATCAGCCCCGCGGCCTCGACTGCGGTCTTGACCTTCTCGTCGATCAAGATGATCCGCGTCGACTCCGCGAGGCGGAAGAGCGGTCGTCCCTCGGCGCGCGACTCGTCGAGCACGAGCGTCCGGAAGTTCATCAACGGGGGCTCCCCGTCGCTGGAGAGCTCGGACCGAGCGAGGTCCGCGCAGCTCACGGTGCCGACGATGTTCACCGCCTTGTAGTTCGTGTGCACCCGCCCCGCCGTGTCTTCCACCTCGGCCCCGAAGGTCACGAGGTTGTCGACGCCCGCTCGCTCGAGGACCTCGATCAGACGCTCGGAGAACATGGGAATGTCGGTGAGGAAGATGTCCGGCAGGCGCGGGCCGCCTCGCGGATCGAGGCTGCAGCGCACTGGCTCGGGGACGGCGGTGCGAAAGGGGACCCCCATGCTCCAAGGGACCTCGTAGTCGGGGGCATCGCCCTGAATCGCGAGGCTCGGGTCGGCGAGGTTTGCGTCCAGCTGGTAGTACGGCATCTCGGCCTCCGGCTCTGACGGTGTTGCCTACGGGGCGCGCAGGAGCAGCGCCTTTTCGAGGAGCTCGAAGGTCGCGGGCAGGCGGCCGGGACCCTCGCCGTCGAGATCGATCAAGACCTCACTGCCGTCGGTGGGCTCGGCGACGACCCGCTTGGCCCGGCGCACCTCGACCTTGGGGTTGGTCAGGTGCTTGCCCGAGTAGACGTCGAGGCCACGCAGCACGAGATCGGCGATGCCGAAGTCGCCGAGCATCACCACGTCGAACTGGCCATCGTCGAGCGCGGCGTTGGGCGCGATCATCATGCCGCCGCCGAAGTAGCGGCCGTTGGCGACGGCGACCGTGTAGATCTTGCCTTCGCGCGGCGCGTCGTCGTCGAGGGTGAGGCGGATGCTCGCGTTCTTGTAGCCCATGCCGGCGCGCAGCGTCGCGAGCGCGAACGACAGCTTGCCGCCGAGCGCCTTGCTCGACTCGTTGACGTACTTGACGACGCGGCCCGACAGCCCGAACGACCCGATGTTGATGAAGTGGCGCATCGCCTGCTGGCCGTCGTGGGTCGTGTAGGTCATGCGGCCGACGTCGATGGCACGCGGCGCGGCGGCCTTGATCTCGGCGGCGGCGCGCTGGAGCTGCTTGGGCTGCTGCAGCGTCTTGACGAAATCGCCGCCGGTGCCGGCCGAGATCACCGCGAACGCGGCGGTCGGGCGGACCCGCTCCTTGCCGTCGAAGAAGCCGTTCATCACCTCGTTGATCGTGCCGTCGCCGCCGAGCGCGACGACCAGATCGGCGCCGTCCCGTAGCGCCTGCCGCGCCAGCTTGGTCCCGTCGCCGGGCGCCGACGTCTGCAGATCGTCGAAGCTGCCGAGCTCCTGCAGCAGGGTGTCGCGCAGCTCGCTCCAGCGCTCTCCGGTGCGGCCGCCTGCCGAGCGGGGATTGACGACGACTGCGATCTTCATGGCTCTTTCCTCTGGGTGGCGCGGTGGATGACGTCGAGCAGATCGACCGCTTCGGCGCCCGCTTGCGCGAGCTGCTTGCGACACGAGCTGCAGCCGGTGACGACGCGGGTGTTGCCCGCCTCGCGCGGCTCCCGCATGCGCTCGGCGGCGATGGCGCGCGACGTCTCGGGCATGGTCTTGTCGACCAGGCCGCCGGCACCGCAGCAGCCGGTGTCGCGGCGGTTGTGGGAGAACTCGTAAACTTCCTTGACCGTTCGCTTGAGCAACAGGCGCGGCGCCTCGTAGACGTCGAGGTGGCGCGCCAGGTAACAGGGGTCGTGCCAGAAGGCCGCGGGCTGCGGATCCTCGACGGGCAGGCGCTCGCCGAAGGCCTCGAGAAACTGGGTCGTGTGCTCGATCTCGCAGTCGAGCGGGGCGCCGTACGCCGCGTACTGCGTCTTCATCACGAAGGCGCACTGCGGGCAGTGCACGACGACCTTGGCGTAGCCGCGGAGCTGGTGCTGCATCCGCGCCGCGTGGCGGCGGAACGCGTCCTCGTCACCGGCGGCGAGCAGCGGATAGCCGCCGCAGCTGTGCTCGCCGTCGACCACCCCCAGGTACTCGGCGCCGACGCGGTCGGCGATGTCGAGCATCTTGGGCCCGAGCTCTGGCGCCTCGCAGCCCGGAAAGAACGCGACCTGCGCCTCGACCGGGCGGCGGCGCTGTGGCACGAGCTGACGCAGCTCGCTGGCGCTCTTGCGCGAGCGCTCGACGAGCTCGCTCTCGACGTTGGCGAGCGCGGGCGGATCGCCAACGTCGCGCCGGGCCTCGGTGCGACCGCGGAACAGGAGCGCGCCGACTTCGACCTTGTGGCGACAGAACTCGCTGCAGGCGCCGCAGCCCAGGCAAGCGTAGAGCGCTGCCTGTTGCGCCGCCGACGGCTCGGTCTCGCCCGAGCGCAGCCGCCCGAGCAGCGCCACCTTGGCCTGCGGGATCAGCGTCTCTCTGGGCTCCGCGTTCGAGACGGGACACGTATGCCGACAGAGCTTGGGGCAGTACGTGCACATCGCGATCTGCGTCGCGCTATCCATCATTGCAGCTCCGGGAGGTAGGACGACGGATCGAGCCGTCGCTTGAGCGCCGCGACGATCGGCGACGGCAGCGGGGGCGTGTAGGGCCGCGCTGGATCGACGAGGGTCGCGCCGCCGAGGTGCCAGCCGACGAGGCGCGCCTCCTTGGGCAGCGGCGCGAGCGTGTGCAGCCGATCGAGTGGCACGGTGCGCTCGCTCGGGGTGTTCCGATAGCGAGCGGGCGGCTGATGCGGCACCGGCCGTCCGCCGAGCCGGGTGGCGAGCTGGTTGGCGTGGCGCTGCTGCGCCTCGCAGAGGAGCGTCGGCGCCTCGAAGGTCGCGGTGAGCAACGCCGGGGCGTGCAGCGTCACCTCGTAGGGGCGCGTGCCATCGAGGAGGATGGCGCGGGCTGCGGCGATCGCGGCCAGCGGATCGGCGAACTCCCACGCCGCTTCGCGCCGCGACTCGGCTCGTCGCTCGACGCGCAGCGTGGCCGCGAGCAGCACGCCGAGCGCGCCGCGCGTCCCGACGAGGAGCTGCCACAGCTCGGGGCCCGCCGCCTTGCGCGGCGCGCCCTTGGTCTGAAGCTCGCTGCCGTCCGCCAGGAGCGCATCGACGCGATAGACGAGCTGCGCGACCGGGCCGACGCGGGGCATCGCCTCGCTGCCGCGCGGCGCCGATAGCCAGGCGCCGACGCTGCGCTCGAGCGAGGTCGCGGGCAGGGGCCCGAGCTGAAGGCCGCGCCGCCCGAGCTCGATCTCGAGCGCCTGCAGCGGCCAGCCCGTCTCGACGGTGACGAGCAGCGAGGTGTCGTCGACGTGCAGGCCGCGCAGCGGCGACAGGTCGAGGCGGATGGCGCCGCGGCGGACGCCGACCACCGCCTCGGTCTCGCGGCCGATGCGCAGGACGGTCGCGACCTCGGCGCGGCGCTCGATCTTGACGATGACGTGATCCTCGCCGGGCGTCGGCGCGCGCCCGAGCGCAGTGGCGAGGCGTTCGGAGACGAAGTCGAGCGCGCTCATAGGCCGAGCTTCCCAGGGTTGAGGAGCTGTGACGGATCGAGGACGTCCTTGATGCCGCGGAACAGCTCCATGCCGGCGCCGTGCTCGCTCTGCATCGCGAACGCCTTGAGCAGGCCGACGCCGTGGTGGTGGCTGATCGTGCCGCCCGCCCCGCAGACCGCGTCGAGCGCCGAGCGCCACACCGTGTCGTAGCGTCGCTCGGCGTCGATGCGGCGGCCTGCCTTGGCGGCGAACGTGAAGTAGATCGAGCAGCCCTCGGCGTAGGCGTGGGAGAAGTGCGCCATGATGAAGGCGTGTGGTGCGACGGCTTTGCGCACGGCCTCGTAGAGCTCCAGCAGCCGGCTCCAGGAGGTCGCGACCTCCATCGTGTCGACCCAGCCGCCCGCATCGAAGACCTTGGACATGCGGAAGCTGACGTCGTAGCGATGGCGCAGCCAGCGCTCGCCGGGGCCTGGGCCGAGGTTGCGTCCACCGGCGCGCTCGAGCTCCCCCTCGGCGACGGTCGCCTCGGCCTCGACGAGATCGCTCGGGCCCTCGAAGCCGACGACCAGCAGGCAGCCGCGCCCGATGCGAGACAGCACCTCGCTCGAGATCTCGTTGAGGTCGCTGGCGCGGCCGAGGGCGAGCGCGACGATCTGCTTGCGCACGCGCTCACCGAGGCTCGGAGCGGCGGCCGTTCGCGCGCCCGCCGAGGGCGGCGCCTCGGCGTGCTCCTTCTCGCTCTTGTGGAGGAAGGAGTCGAGCTCGTTGTAGAGGCGTACCACCGACGGACGCATCCCGCGCTGCAGGAGGCGCCGGATCGCCTCGAGCCCGGCGGCGACGCGCGGAAACTGCCAGCCCGACAGCGCCATCGCCTCGGGCGCCGGGCGCACGATCAGCGTCGCCTCGGTGATGATGCCGAGCGTTCCCTCCGAGCCGACGAGGAGCTGCAGCAGATCGGGCGCGTCACCAAAGGTCAGCTCGTGCACACGCCCTTCACCGTCGACGAAGGTGCAGCGCCGCAGCATGTCCTCGATCTTGCCGTAGCGGGTCGAGAGCTGGCCCGCCGACCGGGCCGCGATCCAGCCGCCGAGCGTCGAGCACATGATCGACGACGGGAAGTGACCGAGCGTCAGCCCGTAGCGCCCGAGCTCGTGCTCGAGGTGCTCGCCGAGGATCCCCGCCTCGAACGTCGCCGAGCCGAGCGCGGGCTCGCAGCGCACGAGCTTGTTCATGCGCTTGAGATCGAGGAGCACGCCGCCCTGCAGGGCGATCGCGCCGCCCGCGACGCCCGAGCCGGCGCCGAACGGCACCAGCGGCACGCCGCGCTTGCGACAGAGGCGCACGATCTCGCTGACCTCGGCGGTGGTCTCTGGCCAGACGATGACGTCGGGCGGGTAGGGGGCGGCCTGGCCGCTGGCGACGGCGATGGTCAGGCGCGGCCACAGATCGCGGCCATAGGCCTCGCGGTCGGGCGCGCTCGTCGAGACGCGGCCGGGACAGGCCCTGCGTAGATCTTCGGTCAGCTCGTCGAGTCGGGAGTGGGTTCGCGCACCCATGCGGGCAGCACTGTACCCTCAATTCGATCGAATCAGTAGCGCGCCAGCTCGGTCGGGTCGTGCGAGCAGAACAGCTCGATCTGCCCCGGCGTATCCTTGGCGAGGCGCCGCAGCCGCGCCTGGTTGGCGAGGCGATCGGCGTTGTCGAAGGCGACCACCGTCTGGAAGAGCCGGAGCCCGGGCGGGCAGTCCGGCGGCTCCTGCGCGATCTCCCCGTGGTAGAAGTAGGCGTCGCCGCAGTGGAGCAGCCACTTGCCGTCGGGCCTCTTGATCGCGACGGCGGAGTGGCCGCGGCTGTGCCCGGTGACCGGGACGATCAAGATCTCGTCGTCGGTGTCGGCGATGGCGCGCACCGCCGAGAAGCCCTGCCAGCGTTCGCCGCGCGGGATCTCGTGGGTGTGCCACTTGGGGCGATGCGCCCAGTGGATCGGGCGGTAGCGATTCTTCTCCTGGAGCGTCGCGCGCTGCATCGCCGCGTCGTGCTCGGGGGCAAAGACGTGCACCTCGGCGTCGGGGAAATCGGCGAGGCCGCCGGCGTGATCGAGATCGAGGTGGGTGACGACGATGTGGCGCACGTCCTTGGCAGAGAGGCCGAGGCGCTCGATCTGGTGCAGCGCCGTCTCCTCGGGACGCAGCGTGGGCGCGGCGGCGGCGAGGAAGCCGGTGTGCAGCCAGCGCTTCGGATCGCGGATCGCGTTGGCGCCCAGGCCCGTGTCGACGAGCACGAGGCCTGCCGACGACTCGATCAAGAGGACGTGGCAGACCAGCTTGCCGCGCTGAAGGAGCGATCCCTGACCGTTGACCAGACGGGCCGCGGGCGGGCACATCGAGCCGCAGTCGAGGTGGTGGATTCGCATGCGCCCGAGCTTATCTCATGTAGAGTGGCGCCTGATGAAAACCGCCCTGGGGAGATCGAATCGATGAGGAAGCGCCTGCTCGTCACCAGCCTCGCGTTCGCAACGTGCTCGCTCGGCAGCCTCGCGTGCGCCGAGGCACCCAAGAAGGAGGCGACCAAGCCCGCCGCCAAGAGCGAGCCTGCCAAGGACGCCAAGCCTGCCGCGCCGCCCGCGCCCGCGCCGCTGCGCGCGCGCGCCGAGGTCAAGAGCGCCGACGGCAAGAAGCTCGGCGTCGTGACGTTCGAGCAGCTCGCGCACGGCGTGCTGGTCGCTGGCGAGCTCGCCGAGCTGCCGCCCGGCGGCCACGCCTTCCACGTCCACGAGGTTGGCAAGTGCGAGCCGCCGTTCCAGACGGCGGGCGGCCACTTCAACCACGCGCAGAAGAAGCACGGCATGCGCGCCACCGACGGTGCGCACGCCGGCGATCTGCCGAACCTCTTCGCCAACGAGGCGGGCAAGGTCAAGTTCGAGGTCGTCGCGCACGACGTCAGCTTGAAGGAGGGCCCGGGCTACCTCTTCGACGCCGACGGCTCGGCGCTCGTCCTCCACGCCACCGTCGACGACTATCGCACCGATCCAGCGGGCAACGCCGGCGGGCGGATCGCCTGCGGCGTCGTCACCCTCGACAAGTAGCTCCTCCTACTTGCGGTGGCGTGGCGCGGCGGCCTTCTTGGCCGACTGCAGCCCGCGCAGCGCCTGCTGATCGCGCGGCTTGCCCTCGAGCACGCGCTCGTAGATCACCGCCGCCTCCTTGGGGCGGTGCAGCGCCAGCAGTGCCTGCGCCTCGACGAGCGGCGCCTTGCCGTTCTGCGGATCGAGGACGAGCGCCTCCTGCGCGGCGTTGAGCGCCAGCTGCGGCTTCTTGGCGTCGAGCTTCTGCTCTGCGCCGACGACGAGCGCCTTGGCGAGCTCCTGCTTGGCCAGCGAGTCGTCCTCTTCGAGCGCCAGGACACCGCGCAGCGCGCGCTCCGCGCCGTCGGCGTTGCGGGAGCGCAAGAGCGCGACGCCCTTGTTGCGGAGCTGGTTGGTGACCTTCTTTCGCAGCGCCGCAGCCTCGGCGTTCTGCGGTGAGGTCTTCTCGATTCGCTCGAGCAGCTCCTTCAAGTTGTCGCCGGGCGGCGCGTAGATGCGGTTGCCCTCGGCGGCGCGCTTGGCCCACTCGAGCAGCGGACCGACGTCGGGCGCCGGGGCAGCAGGCGCGGGAGCGGGCGCGGTCGTCGGTGCGGCCGGGCCCTGGGGGGCGGTCGAGCCCGGGGCCGGAGCGGCGGC
>CAZPEY010000095.1:0-12333 GCA_964585665.1 uncultured Polyangiaceae bacterium
ATCACGGTGGCGGTGAAGAGCGACATGCCCTCGATCTAGCAGCGACGGACTCGGTCGCGGCGCCAACGACTTCGGTGGGCGCGCCAATTGCGCTAGTGTCCTGCCTGGTTAATCGTGGTGAGATTGGCGTTCGGATCGGCCCAAGCGCAAGGCGCGACAACCGTGGAATCCTCGATGGCTTCGAGGGAGGATCAACGCAGCGATTGGGCCGAGGCGGACGGCAAGGTCATCATGAGTAACCAGGCAGGACACTAGCATGCGAGGTTGCATGCAACTGCGGAGCGCCGACGCCTTCGCCCAAGAGCGCCGCGGGCTCGTGCACGGCGGCCAGTGGATCTACGGCTCGCCGGATGGGCGGCTCTACGCCTCGGTGCTGATCGGCCCCGTCGAAGAAGCCGGCATCGCCGGGCTGCTGTCGCTGTGGCGACTCGAGCTCGACACGCGCGGCCACCTGTCGCTCTGCGACACCCACCTCATGACCGCGGCGACGCCGCCTGCCTTCGCGGCGCTGACGGCGTTCCTCGCTGAGCACCGCCAGACGCTGCAGCGCACCGTCGAGCGGCAGGCGATCGTGCTGCCCACCGGGATGGTCGGCACGATGGTGGCTGGGTACTACCGGGTCTTTCCGCCGCCGTACGACTACCGCCTGTTCGACGATCGCGGTAGCGCGCTCGAGTGGCTTGGCTATCCCAGGGATGTGCTCGCGGCGTGGGAGCCGCACAGCATCGAGGATCCCCTGTTGCGCGGACTGCGCGTCGCTCTCGAGCGCGAGCTGCGCACACCGATCGAGACGCTGGCACGCCAGCTGGGTGTCTCGGTGCGCTCGCTGCAGCGTCGCCTGCGCGAACAGGGGACGAGTGTTCGTCGCGAGGTCACGCGGGCGCAGGTGGCGCGTGCCAAGCTCCTCCTCGCCTCGTCGGATCAGAAGCTGGCGGCGATCGCGGCCCAGGTGGGCTGCTCGTCCCTGGGCACGTTCACCGAGCTCTTTTCGCGGGAGGTCGGTCGGACCCCGAGCGCTTGGCGGTCCGAGCAGCGGGGGTCGACCTCGCTGCCGTCGCCGACTTCGCCGCCTGATGGGCCCGCCGGGCGGCGGCGGCGATGAGCAGGTCGCCGGCGCGCCGCACGTACTCGACCATCGGCGCGAGCAGGGCCTCGGCGTTGCGCTGATCGTAGAGCACACGCTCTTCGATGTAGGCCAGGCCGAGGCCGCGAACGATGAGCTGCAGGAGGTGCACGGCGTCGTCGAGCTCGATCTCACCGCGCTCCACGTAGGGGCGGAGGAACAGCCTGAGGGTCTGCTCGGAGAGCTCGGTGTACAGGCGCCGGATGGCGGCGCGGTGCTGCGGCTGCTCGAGCGCGGTCAAGAAGATGAACCGCACGAACATCGGGTAGGTCTCGTCGCGATACAGGCCGACGATGAAGTCGACCATGAAGGCAGGCAGGCCCGCGGCGCGCGCTGGCAGGGCGCTCGGGGCGAGGCGATGCAGCATCGAGGCGCCGAGGTGGGAGATGATCTGCTCGACCAGCTCGTCCTTGCTCCGAAAGTAGTGGTAGAGGCTGGGCTGCTGGACGCCGAGGCGGCGCGCCAGCTCGCGCAGCGACGCGGCGGCGTAGCCGCGCTCGGAGATCAGCTGCAGCGCGGTGCGCAGCACCTCGAGATGGCGGTCGGCGGGCGGAACGCCGACGACCGCCTGGCGGAGCTGGTCGCGATAGACAGTCGGCGTCGGGGGGCGTGTCGTGCGACGTGAGGCGGGGCGAGAGGTGCGCAAGGTGGCGGGCACGGGGGCACCGTATCACGCCGCCGTCACCGCCGGGGTCGACTTCCAGGTCTGCACCGGCTGCGCGACGGGAAGCTCCGTCAAGTACTTGCCGCAGGCGGGGTTCGAGCAGTGCGCGGGGCGGGTCGCCAGCTCGGCGAGCGGGCCGAGAGTGGACAGGCCGAGGACCGCGACCACCGGCGAGAGGATGAGCAGACCCATGCCGAGGATGCAGATGCCGAGCACGAGCGCGAAACAGGCGATGACGCTGGCGGCGAGCGCCAGCTTCCAGCCCGGACCGGGGCGCACTGGACGGACGGTCTTGTGGCACGAGTGACAGTAGACGGTGTTCATGACGAGCCTCCCGCGTTGTGTCGAGTCGACGACCGGGCCCTCGGCAGGAGGGCTATCGGATGATAGGCGGTGACCTATCAATTGATAGGTAATCTATCGGGCGATAGGTGTCAAGCCTATCGTTTGATAGGCTGGCTGCGGGCGAGCTTGAGGCGCGGGCTAGAGGCTCTTCGCGAGGCTGCTGAACAGCGACGAGAAGCCGGCCTCGATGGCGGGGCCGTGGCTGACGACGATGCGGGACAGCGAGGTGTCCTTGGCGAGCTCTTCGAGGTAGCCGCGCAGCGCTGCGCGATCGCCGATCGCGCGCTTGAGCCAGGCGGGCCCGATCACCGGTCCCGGGGTGAAGCCGAGCAGCTTCCACACCCAGCCCCAGAATCCCGGCAGGTTCGGCACGTTGAGGAAGAGATCGCAGACGACGAGGTTGAGCCGCGGCCCGCTCTGCACGCGCAGCACGCCCTCGCCGAAGCGCGTCCCCGGGATGACCTCGAACCGCAGCGTCGGGTCCGCGGGCAGCGTCCGCTCGTCGCCCTCGATCCGCACCCGCGACTCGACCTCGTTACGGACGCCCGCCGGGCACAGGACCTTGAGCTTGAGCTTGTCGGCGAAGCCCTGCGCGTCGATGCAGTGGAACGGGCTCGGGACGAACAGGTAGGTCGGCTGGCCGAGCTTGGCGATCTCGGCCAGCGTGTCGTCGGGCACCGGGATCGCGTTGTGAAAGAGCAGCCGCCCATCGGCGAGGCGGATGATGTGCATGGTGCGCGGGAAGCTCTTGCCCGGGATGCCGGGCACCATGTCGGTGATGGTCCACAGGTTGTCGTCGAGCTTCACCAACGGGCCGGGCAGAAAGACCGTGTAGGGACGCGGGCGTGGGGCCATCGGTGGACTATCGCGCCTCGGCTAGAGGTTCTTCAAGAACTCTGCGACCTCGTCTTGCAGCGTCGCGTCGAGCTCCGCCTGCAGTCGCCTGGGGCGCACCTCGAGCGAATGGTCGCCGCCCGGGACGGCGCGGAGGCGCATCCCGCGCAACGCCGAAAAGTGGGGCCGCAGCTCGTCGGGCCCGCCAAACGGGTCGCGCTCGCCTTGCAAGACCAGCACGGGGCAGGTGATGCGTGGCAGGTGCGCGACGCGGAGCTGCTCGGGCTTGCCGGGCGGGTGGAGCGGGTAGCCGAAGAGGACGAGGCCCGAGAAGCGATCCGCGAGCAGCGGATCGGCGCACAGGTGGGACGCCATGCGTCCGCCCATCGACTTGCCGCCGATCGCTGGGCGCTCGCCGCCGAGCTGGTCGACGACGGCGCGGAAGCAGGCCTCGAGCAGCGGCGTCCGATCGGGGAGCTTCTTGCCACGCGCCATGTAGCCGAAGTCGAAGGTGACGACGGTGATGCCGCGCGCGCGCAGGCCCTCGGCCCAGCGCACCATGAACGGCGAGCGCTGCCCCGCGCCGGCGCCGTGTCCGAGGATCAGGCGCCGCGTCCCCGCGCCGGCGTCGTAGACGGTCGCGGTGGTCTCCTGCTCGGCAAACGGAACGACGATCGACATGCTCGGCAGAGTATCATCGGCCGATGGATGTCTCCGCCCTGCGCTACATCGGCGACCGCGAGCTCGAAGCACACCTGCGCACGGACGAGGCCGTGCGCCGCGCGATCGAGCAGCACAGCCACGAGCACGGCAGCACGCTGCGTCGTGACCTGCTGGCGCGCGCGCTGCGTCTGACCTCCGGGATTGCGCCGACCGTGCTGGCGCTGGTGGAGCGGATCCGTGTCCTGCTGGGCGTCACCGTCGAGGTCGAGGCCTACGTCTATCCCTCCGCCGACCTCAACGCCGCGTGCACCAAGGTCGAGGATGGGCGGGTCTTCCTCCTGCTGTCCTCGAGCCTGGTCGATGGGTTCACCGAGGACGAGCTCGGCTTCGTCATCGGCCACGAGCTCGGTCACCACCTGTTCGGTCATCACGCGATCCCGCTGCCGGCGCTGCTCAACGGCGACGCGGCACAGAACCCGGGCCTGGCGATCGAGCTGTTCGCGTGGCAGCGCGCCGCCGAGATCTCGTCCGATCGAGTCGGCCTCATCTGTACCTCGGGCTTTGCCGCCGCGGGGCAGGCGATGTTCAAGCTCACCTCGGGCCTGACCGGATCGCGGCTGGCGATCGATCTCGACGCGTTCCTGGGGCAGGCCAGCGAGCTCGCTGCCGGGCCGCGCGTCGACGGGACCGGCGAGGGCGACGGGGCCGAGCGCGACTGGTTCAGCTCCCACCCGTTCTCACCGCTGCGGGTGCGGGCGCTCAAGCTCGCCAGCGACTCCGTGCTCTGTCGTGCCGACGGCTACTCGCTGGCGACGCTCGACGATCGGACGCGCGACCTGCTGAGCGTCATGGAGCCGAGCTACGCGCGCGAGAAGAGCGAGGCGGGCGAGGCGCTGCGGCGCTTGTTCTTCGCCGCGGGCATCGCCGTCGCCGCGGCCAGCGACGGGATCGACCCGGCAGAGCGCAGCGCCCTCGAGCGCTTCCTCGGCAAGGACGGCCTGCCGGAGCAGCCCAACGTCGCCGCGCTGCTCGGGGTGCTCGACGAGCGCGCCCGCGAGGTGGCCCGGGTGGCGCCGCTGTTTCGCCGCCGCCAGCTCGTCCGCGATCTGTGCATCGTGGCGCGCGCCGATGGACGGGTCGACGATGCGGAGCGTGCGCTCCTCGATCGCATCGCGCAGCTCGTCGGCGTGCCCTCCCTGGCCGTCGACGAGGCGCTCGCTCACCTCGGGCGGCCGCTCGACTGAGTCTTCGGGGCCGGCGGCGGCCAGGGCTCGCCGGCCAGGATGCGGCGGCACTCTTCGTGGAAGTCGGCGTTGCGAAAGCGCGCCCGGGCGCGCTCGATTGCCGATCGCGCGGTGTCGTCGGTGGGCTCGAGCACGCCGAGCAACCAGACCATGCCGCGCGCGGCGAGGAAGTCCGTCGTGCCGGGGAGCTCGGCGGTGATCGAGTCGACGAAGAAGCCGCAGCCTTCCTCGGAGAGCAGCGTCGTCGGATCGGCGCCGCGAGCGATCTGTCGATAGGCCGCCTCGGCCACGTCGCCGAGGAAGGCGCGATAGACCGACGCGCCCTGCCCGCTGGCGCCGCGGCGGAGCTGCTCGATCCAGCGCGCAAACAGCGGTGGCGCTTCCGCGATGCGGCGCGGGAGCTGACAGAAGGCCAGCGGTGAGAAGCGCGCGATGAGCGGATCGCTGTCGATGCGCGTCGCGAGCTCATCGTAGGCGCCGCGCACGAGCAGGGCGCAGCTCTCGACGATGGCGCGCGGCGGCCCCTCGAGACGGTCCGCGAACGCGCCCATGACGCGCGCGCTCTCGGCGTCCGCGAGCTGGAGCAGGGCGTAGACGACCTGCATGGTCACCGGGCCGGGCTCTGCCGCAGCGAGCGCGCGGCGCAAGCGCGCGGTGGCGCGTCGCCGGTCCGCGGCCTGACGGATCGCCGCGACGGCGTCGGTCGTGCGCAGCGGTCCAGAGCCGGCCAGATCGGGGAGCTCCCGACGGCGACGCGGCTCGCTCATTTGGGCTGCAGCGAGCGGGCGCGACGCTTCATCGACTCGGGGCCGTGGCTGGCCAGCGTCGCCAGGATCTTCTCGTCGTCGGGCGTGCCGAACACCCGCAGGCAGGCGACCAGATCGAGCCGATCGAGCAGCGGCAGCTTGTCGTCGACGGCGAGGGCGCGCAGGCGGGCTTGTCCCGGGGCGCTCAGGCGACGGGCGCGCGTCTCGGCGAGCGCCGTCGTCTGCACGGGCGGGACGTCGAAGCAGAGCGCGGCGGCGGCCGCTGCCGCGACCTTGGCGTCCGTGTCGCCGGTGATCACCAGATCGAGCCCCTCGACGGAGCGCTTCGGGAGGCGGCGCAGCGCCTCGACCGCGGCCAGGCGGACCTCGGCGTCGCCATCGTGGAACAGCGGGCGCAGCTCGCTCTCCTGGAGCAGCGAAAGCTCGATGAGGCGCCCCGCGGTTCCAACGAGCGGCACCCGGATCGCCGCGCCCAGCGTCGGCGTCTGCAGGGCGCGCCGCAGCGCTGGCACGAGGCCGCTCAACAGATCGCTCGGCACATCGTTGGTCTCGAGATAGAGCGGCGACCAGCGCTCGGCGAGGCGAAACAGGGTGCGCGCCGCCGCCTCCGCCTCGCTGGCCGGGCCGCTGGCAGCGAGGGCGAGCAGGGAGGGGGCGACCGCCCAGCCGTCGTCGGCGTAGCCGATCGCGACCAGCGCGGCGCGGCGCTCGTCGGGCTGGCCTCGCTCGACGATCCGCCACAGGCGCATCGCGAGCAGGCGCTGCGCGAGCCGCTCGATGTCGTTGTCGTCGCCGCGACGCACCGCCTTGAGCACCTCGCTGGCCAGCGGCAGGTGGAGCTGCGCCTCGGCGGCCGGGCCGAGAGCCAGGAGGACCAACAGGGCGAGCGCCGAGCGCGACATTCGCACCGAGCATACGCAGCGACGACGAGCGCGGCAAACTTGTGGCGATTCGCGGCAGAAAACTTGACAGGGTGCGCCCGTTCAGTACCGTCATTATGTTCAGTGAGGAGCCGCCCATGGCGCACACCCCGACCCAAGAGACGCTTACCGATCGACAGCGCGCAGTGCTCGACTACATCACCGCCTCGATCGATCAGCGCGGCTATCCCCCGACGCTGCGCGAGATCGGTGAGCACCTCGGAATCCGCTCGACCAATGGAGTCAACGATCACCTGAAGGCCCTCGAGAAGAAGGGCTACCTGCAGCGCGACGATCTCAAGTCGCGCGCGCTGCGGCCGATCCAGCCGCACGGGGCGAGCGCGACGCACCTTGCCGACGTCGACACCTCGGGGGATCTCGTCGACGTGCCGATCCTCGGGCGAGTCGCGGCGGGCGAGCCGATCTTGGCCGTCGAGCAGGCCGAGGACACGGTGAAGATCGATCGCTTCTTCCTCGGGCAGAACCGCGAAGTGTTCGCCCTCAAGGTCAAGGGCGACTCGATGATCGAGGCGGGCATCTTCGACGGAGACTTCATCTTCATCCGGAAGCAGCTGCAGGCGCAGAAGGGCGACATCGTCGTCGCGATGATCAACGACGAGGCGACGGTGAAGTACTACCAGCCCGAGCCGGAGCGCGATCAGATCGTCTTCAAGCCGGCCAACCATCGCCTGCAGCCGATCATCGTGCGGCGGCGCGACTGGAAGAGCGTCAACCTCATCGGGGTGGTCGTCGGGGTCTATCGCAAGATGTGAGCGCGCCAGCCTCGTCCCTGGGGCTGCACCTTCCCGGTGGCGGCGAGGGAGCAGACGTGTAGACTCTGGGGATGGCGGCCTATTTTGGCTTCTCGATCCGACGCTCCGTCGGTGCGGCCGCCATTTCCCTCGTTGCCAATACGCTCGTGTTCGGCCGCATGTTCGGGCCGCTCCTGCAGAAGCCGGACGACGTCGTCGAGATGGTGCTCGACGATCTCCCGGACGATCGCGCCCCCGACGATCGCAGCGCGGACGATCCACTGCCGCCGGTGCCGCTGCCCGATCCGCAGCTCGACAAGCCCCAGCCGAAGGACAAGCCCAAGCCGATCTTGGCCAAGCAGCCCGACAAGCCCAAGCCCGAGGCCCCCAAGCCTCCCGAGCCACTCGCGCAGCAGCAGCCCAAGCCCGTGCCGCCTCCGCCTGCGCCGCCGCCGCCGCCTCCACCTCCGGTCCAGAAGGAGAAGCTCAAGTCCGTCGAGCAGGATCAGTTCCCCGACGAAGCGGACAACGCGACGGCGCACTACCTCGCCGAGAAGAACCATCGCGTCAAAGAGGATCAGCGCAGCAACTCGACCAACCTGGTCAAGCGGGCGGACGGTCAGGCGCCGCCGTCCGAGCAGAGCGACAACCGCGACGACAAGGTCGGCGGCAAGGAGGACAAGATCGCCGAGCTGCAGGATCAACCGGGCAAGCCCGGGATGAATCCCGAGGCGGCGAGCCCCGGGCGCGAGCAGGCCCCCGAGGTCAGCGACAAGCCCAAGTCCGGCGCGCTGTCGATGCGCAACCTGATGCCGATGGCCGAGGAGAAGCGCGAGCGGCTGCGCAAGGAGGGCGTCGAGCTCAACGATCCCGACCCGGGCAACCTGCCGCGCGCGCGCCAGGGCGCTGACGACAAGCGCGCCGCGGCGCCGCGGCGCGGCGTCGATCTGCGGATGCGCGTCGACGCCAAGGACGGCGACAAGCACGATCGCATCATCGGCTACGATCTCGCCGCCGCGCAGCGCAAGCAGGGCATCGCGGCCGAACGCTCGATGCCGAAGGGGCGCTACGATCGCTACCTGACCAAGCTGACGGCGATGCGCTCGGCGATCGAGAACTTCCTGCCCGAGGTCAAGCCGGGCAACCAGCAGGAGCTCGGCACGCGCGCGTCGCCCTTCGCCGCGTACATCGCGACGATGCATCGGATGATCCACAAGCACTGGACGTTCGGCTTCCTGACGTCGCTCGAGGCCAACTGGGGCAAGAGCAGCGAGTACGCGGACCTGACGATGTGGACGCAGCTCGAGATCGTGCTGCGCGGCGATGGCGCCGTCGACAAGGTGACGATCGTTCGCACCTCCGGCAACCTGTCGTTCGACACCGCGGCGATCGACTCGGTGCTGTCGTCGGGCCCGTTCCCGACCCCGCCGCCGGTGATCCGCTCCACCAACGGCAAGGTGTACATCGACTGGAAGTTCCACCGCGACGAACGCGCCTGTGGAACCTACGGCGCCGATCCGCATATCCTGACGCTGCCGGGGCAGACGGTCGAGCACGACACGACGCCGATCCCCAAGAACCCGACGGCCAAACCCGAGTGACGACGACCCGAGACATGCCGATGCTCAAGACGACGCCTGCCGATCTGCCATCCCCCTCTCCCCGCGCGTTCAACTTCAGCTCGGGGCCGGCCATGCTGCCGACCGAAGCGCTGCTGCAGGCGCAGGCCGAGCTGCTCAGCTACGCGGGCACGGGCGTGTCGATCCTCGAGCACTCGCACCGCGGCGCGGAGTACGAGGCCGTGCATCAGGAGACCTTGGCGCTGGTGCGGGAGCTGCTCGCGGTGCCGTCGAGCCACGACGTGCTGCTGCTGCAGGGCGGCGCGACGCAGCAGTTCGCGCAGGTGCCGATGAACTTTCTGCATCCGGGACAGATCGGCAACTACGTCGTCTACGGCACCTGGGGCGACAAGGCCCTCGAGGAGGCGCGCGGCGTCGGGCAGGTGCACATCGCGGCGACGACGGGCGAGGACGGCACGTATCGTCGGGCGCCGCAGTCCGACGAGATCGAGTACTCCGATCGACCGGCGTACGTGCACATCACGAGCAACGAGACGATCCTCGGGATCCAGTGGCACGCGCTGCCCGACTTCGGCGGACGCCCGGTCATCGCCGACATGTCGAGCGACATCCTGGCGCGACCGCTCGACGTCAGCCGCTACGCGATGATCTACGCCGGCGCGCAGAAGAACCTCGGGCCGTCGGGGCTCGTGCTGGTGATCGCGGCGCGAGACTTCCTCGCGACGGGCCGCACCGACATCCCGAAGTTCTTTCGCTACACCACCCATCAGAAGGCGGGCTCGATCCTCAACACGCCGCCGACGTTCTCCGTGTACCTCATGCGCAACGTGCTGCGCTGGGTGCGGCAGCAGGGGGGCCTCGTCGAGATGACGGCCCGCGCCGAGCGCAAGGCGGCGATGCTCTACACGACGCTCGAGGAGCTCGCCGACGTCTACGCGCTCCCCATCGAGCGCGCGTCTCGCTCGAAGATGAACGTGGTCTTCCGCCTCGCCACGCGAGAGGCCGAGGCGGCCTTCCTCGCCGGAGCAGAGGCGCGCAGCCTGGTCGGGCTGGCTGGGCATCGCACCGCGGGCGGCATGCGCGCGTCGATCTACAACGCGATGCCAGAGGCCGGCGTGGCGCGGCTGTGCGAGTGGGTGCGCGAGTTCGGGCTCGCCGAGCGCGCGCGGGCGGGCAGATAGTGGCGGCGGGGCGGTCGTCCGGAAGGTCGTCGGGCAAGGGCATCGAGCGCGTCGTCCGACTGCGCTACATGAAGGACTTCGCTTGCCTCGGCAGCGACTGTCCCGACACCTGCTGCGGCTGGTGGACGATCCAGATCGATCAATCGCACTACGCCAAGCTGCAGAAGGCCATGGGCAAGACGCCCGAGGACAAGCAGGCCTTCACCGATGGGTTTCGGCTCACCAAGCCGGAGCGAAGGACCCGCGAGCACTTCGCGCTGATGGTCCTCAACGACGACGGCTACTGCAAGTTCCTCGACGGCAACCGCTGGTGCGGGCTGCACCAGCGCCATGGCGAGGAGCTGCTGCCCGACGCCTGCGCGATCTACCCGCGCGCCTTCTCGCAGCTCGGCAAGCGCCTCGAGCTGACCGGTGAGCCGTCGTGCCCGGAGGTGGCGCGGCGCCTGCTGACCGACGAGAACGCCATCCAGCTCGAGGACGCCAAGCAGAGCGACTACGGCCGCATCGTCCCCGTCCAGGACATGCCCGAGGTCGTCAGCGACGCGTACTGGGGCGTCATCGACAAGGTGCGCGGCACGCTCTACCGGCTGGTGGAGCGGCGCGATTTCTCGACGGGGCAGAAGCTGTACTTCGCGCTGTTCTTCGCCAGCCAGCTCGATCGCTTCCTGCGCCCTCGCGGGGAGGCCGGGGAGTTCTCCGAAGAGCGGCTCGAGCACGAGATCGACTTCCTCGATCGCCCCGATGTCCTGAGCGAGCTCGGGCAGCGCTACCTGGCGGAGGGGCCGGCGACGCCGCTACCGGTGAGCCTACTCGCCGAGACGCTGGCGCGCGTCGCCAAGGACTCGGTGCCGCTGTCGTTCTATCGACTGATCGCCGGCACGCTTGGCACCTACGAGGGGTCAGGGCGGGGCATGCGCCGCGACGAGACGGACGGGGGCTTCGTCCTGTCGCCCGAGCCGCTGTGGCAGCACTACAGCGCTCGGCGAGCGGCGCTAGAGCCGAAGGTCCGCGAGCGGGTCGAGCTCTACTTCCGCAACTACCTCGGCCACCAGGTCCTGCACGAGTGGTACACGTTCTCGCCGAGCGTGTTCGCCTACGTGCAGAACGTCGCGCTGCGCGTCGCGCTCTTGCGCTTTTTGCTCTACAGCCACCCGCAGCTCGAAGAGGCAGCGGGGGACGACGCCAAGCTCGACGCGATCGCCATCGAGGTCTTCTACCTGCTGTCGCGCGCGATGGAGCACAACAAGAAGCTGCTCGACGGCGCCTCCGAGCGCCTCGCCGAGCTGATGCCCAACCTGCAAACTTCGACGGAGCTGCTCAAGCTATGAGACGAATTGGCCTCGCGTTGGCGCTGCTCGGCGTCCTGGCCTGCACGCCGGCCAAGCAACAGGCGGGCGACCCAGACCTCGCGGTGGGCGGCGGCGATCTAGGCGTCGATCTCAAGTCGGGCGGCAAGGATCTCAAGGCCGATCTGGCGGGCGGCGCCGACGACATCCTCGGCACGCTCGGGGGCGCGTGCAACCAGGTGCTCGCCGAGCTCACCTCCTCTTCGCCGTCGCTGCACTTCGACACGCTCGGCTTCGTGTCGGGTGAACAGTACGCGCCCGCCGCCCTGTCGACTGGCGGCGTGACGCTCTACAACACCCCCAACGCCGGCGGGAGCTCGACCGAGTCGGAGGTGATGAGCTTCGAGGTGCTCCACTTCTGCGAGGGCGCGACGCTGCTCAAGACGGAGACCGAGATCGCCTACGACCCGGCGCCCGACGGCGGGAGCAACGCGATCACCGATATCCTCGTCGAGATCGACGGCAAGCGCGTCGGCGTCAGCGTGACCCGCGCCTACAAGCCGCAGAGCCAGGGGGCGCAGACGGACACCGAGGTCAAGGCGCTGCTCGAGAAGAAGCTCACCGGCATCAACGCCTCGTCGGTGCGTGTCTCGGCCGGCGACAAGTGGGTCAAGCAGATCCTGCACGTCTTTAGCGCCACGACGGCGTCGCGCGACGCGATCGAGCGCGTCTGGCCGACGATCGACGCGACCCTGCGCGCTGACACGATCGTGCTCGTGACGACGACGACCGGCGGTGGGTTCATCTACTGTGATCCAGATCCCGCGCTCGGCAGCGAGTGCCCCTAGCGAGCCCCACGCTTCAGGCGCGAGCCCGATCGACGCGCGGTGGTCGGCGGACGCCGGCGACCTGACGACCCTCAGTTCGAGAACTGGAGCGCGGTCAGATCCGCGCTGCTGGCGATCGTCCGTGGG